>CAZVEM010000005.1:0-54002 GCA_964626165.1 uncultured Nannocystaceae bacterium | reverse complement strand
TCGCGCTCGATGAGGTTCTGCGCTTTGACACCGCGGATCCGGAAGTTCGCGCGATGATGCGGGAAATGCTGCTGGCGTGGCTCAGGCCCGTACTTCGTGACGAGCCCTTCGCGTTTACGCGCGCGTACGTGGCTGGCATCAACGAGTTGATGATCGAGCGCAAGAGAGAGCTGCTCGACCGCAAGGGTCGCTGGCTTCCCAAGGTGCCCAAAATGCCGACCACGCCCGGCGACTTCACTTTTCTCAATCGACTGCAGTGGGGCTTTTACTCAGTGCTGTGTCAGCTCCACGCGACGGTGAACTGGCACGCGATGTTGCCGGCAGACGTTCGCGACATGCCGTCCTAGCGGGCTCGCGATCGCAGGGCACAAAAGTGCCCCAGGCACCCGCCTCTTCGTTACCGTTGCTACCTTCCGGTCCTGGCGGGGTTTGCGAAGAGAAACGTCACCCGGGGCATAGACCGCATCGCGGATCGCGTTGCGGGAAGTTGCGCGAGCGGACTCGCGCGGCGGAGAGGGAGGGATTCGAACCCTCGGTGGGAGTTACCCCACACAGCATTTCCAATGCTGCACCTTCAACCACTCGGACACCCCTCCAAGGGTCGCCAGCACGATCGCCGGCGTGGTTCTGGCCTCTGATGAGAGCTGACTTGTCGGTGCGGGCGCTGGCCCCCCGTGGTTGCGTGCTGCTCGTTGCGACCTGCGTCGAGTCAGCGTGATGGAGTGACCTTGAGGGTCAAGGTCAGACGGTCAAGACCTTGGTGCGTTGCGGGAACCAAGGTTTTCGGCTCGGTCGGACCGAGCCAAGAACGAACTGCTGCGGAGAGGGAGGGATTCGAACCCTCGGTGGGTTGCCCCACACCAGATTTCGAGTCTGGCACCTTCGACCACTCGGACACCTCCCCGGACCCAAGCGCCGGGAGCGCTTCGGGGCGCGGACCATAGCAGGTCACCCCTAGCGATCCAAGCAGCCATCTCCGCCAAGCGGCGTGTTTCTATCCCTGCAAAGCGCCGCGTGCGCGAGGTTGCCCGGCCGATGGTCGCGCGCAGGGACATGACGCGTGGCGGTCGACAGCTCGCGGGGACCGTCGCGGACGCGCCGCGGCGTCACGGTTGCGGGTAGGATCTGCGTGGCGATGCCCTACGTCGAGTACGCCTGCGAAGGCCGCCTCTTGTTTCGCACCGAGACAACCGAGGCTGCTCAGTTCGTGCCGCGAGTCCACGAGGTCGTGGTCATCGACGATGAGCCGTACACCGTCGTGGACGTCGAGTACTGGGCCCGACGTCTTGGCTCAAGTGATCGACGATTTGTCTGGCCGACGGTCTATGTCGTGCCGCTCTCGCATGACGAGTGGCAGCGACGCCTTGAGCGGCGGCAAGTCCATGACAAGAGCGGTGGGCCCCCGCTTCGGTATTGAGATGGCGCGTCCTATGGAAGGTCGTCTCGCCAACGCAAGGTGTGGTGCGCTCAGGCTGCGCGCCGGGAAAGGCCAAGTCCGATGAGCCGACTTGCTCGAGGTCCCATGCACCTCACGACCGAGTTCGCCAAGCGGATCTTGCCGCAACGCGAGTTTGAGCGCATCGAGTCGTACCTGCTCGATGACGCAGGACTGGGCACGGATGCCTTTGGCACCTCGCCGTCGGGTCTCGCCGGCGCCTACGCGCTGGCCTACTGGTTTCATCGCTACTACTTCCGCGTGATCTCGGCCGGTCACGAGCACATCCCGAGCCGCGGCGCCGCCGTGATCGCCGGCAATCACTCGGGCGTGTTTCCCTACGACGGCATGATGCTCAGCGCGGACGTCTTTCGGAACACCGACCCACCTCGGCTGTTGCGCTACATGGTCGATTTTTTTGTGTTCGACATGCCCTTCCTCGGGGTGGCGTTTCGTAGCCTCGGGCAGATCCCCGGAACGCGTGGCAACTTTGACGGACTGATCGAAGAAGGCCACATCGTCGGCGTTTTTCCCGAGGGCGCCGAAGCGTTGGGGAAAAAGCCCGAAGACCGCTACAAGCTGCTTCCCTTTGGCCATGGCCATGTCGAGCTCGCGGCCCGACACGGCGTGCCGGTGGTGCCCTTTGGCCTGGTCGGCGCTGAGGAGCAGATGACGATGATCGCCAACGTGCGACCGCTCGCCAAGGCGCTCGGGCTCCCCTTCTTTCCGATCACGCGCACCTTTCCGTGGCTGGGTCCGCTGGGCATGTTGCCAGCGCCCGTGCGCTACTTCATCCACTACGGCGCACCGATTCACGTGGATCCCGATGCGCTTCGCTCCGTCGCGGTGCGCAACCGCGAGGTCGCGCGCGTCCGCGATAGCGTCGCAGAGCTGATTCATGTGGGCCGCGAGGTCCGTCGCCGGCACGCGGGCGGAGCAGGAGGCGCACGATGAGCGCGCAGCACAGCAGCAGCTATCCCGTCGTCGAGAAGATCGTGTGGGGGCGTCCTGGCGTCGTACGTCCGGGCCGACGGGGCGTGATCGTTGCGGGTGCCCACCGACGTGTGGCGGGCGCCTTGATCGCGCGACTCTTGCATGACCCGCGCGTCGATCTCGTGCTCGCGGTCAGCCACCGCCCCTGTCCAGAATCGATGCTCGGCCATGATCCCGCCCGCTTTGAGTGGGTGACAGCGGATCTGACCAAACGGCGCTCGGTCGACAATCTATTCTTGCAAGAGCGACTGCTGCAAACGCCGATCGATACCGTCGTTCATCTCGCGTTTCAGAGCAACCCCGACGGCTACAACTCGAGTCGACACGAGTTCAACGTGACCTCGGCGCGGCTGCTGCTCGACGCTGCGCTGCGTTCGAGCGTGTCGAAGTACGTTTTCTTGAGTTCGGACGCGGTCTACAAGCTTGGTCCCAGCACCGATTACAAGGTACGCGAGGACGCCGAGCTCAATCTCGATCCCAACGCGCATCCACTCCTGCGAGATACCGTCGACGCGGAGTTCCAAGCGCGCGCCAAGATGGATCACCCGGCCTGTGAGGTCGTGGTCCTGCGTCCAAGCGGCGTGCTGGGCGGTGGCGTGGTCTCTGGTCTCAACATGCTCTTTGAGAGCAAGCCGCCGCTGCTGCCGGTCGGCTTTGATCCGATGATCAACCCCACGACCAAGGCGCGGCTTGCCAAAGACCTCCACCTTGCCGTGATGCTGCACGGCAAGGGGCTCTTTAACGTCGCCGGCGAGACCGCAGGGCCACTGAGTCGCTTCATGGAAGCGCGCGGCATCGTGCCCCGGCGAATCCCGGGGGCGATGATTGCTGCCGCCAATCGGGTCCAACGCGCGCTGGGTCAGACCCAGTACCACGCCGAGCTCAGCCCGCGACGCCTGTACTACTCGCTAGTGCTTGACGACAGCCGCTTTGAGAAGATCTTCCGACGATACGCCACGCAGGCGCAGATCTTCGATGAGGATGAGGGCGCAGACGCAAACGGCGTGCCCGGTTCAGCAGAACCCGACACGCCGTAGCTCACCCATCATCGCGGCAAGTCGTCGCGAAATCTCGTCGCGGAAGTGCCCGACTACTTGGGGCCAAAGTAGTAGTGCATGCCGCCGCCGAAGTAAAAGCCGGTGCTCCAACCGCCGCTGATGTTGATGCCAAACGAGTCCTTGATCAGGAAGCGGGCGCTCACAATCAAGTTGATGACGGGCCAAACGGGCGAAGGGATGTCGGCCTTGCGACGAATGCCGAGCTCTTCAAGGCGGTCGGACTTGCACTTGTCTTGATCGCAGTCGGCACGCAGGCCGAGATCGGGGTCCGGCGGCGGTGGCACATCACCGGTATTTTGGCCATTGCCGTCTTCGTCGACCTCATCGTCGTCGTACCAGGCCGGGGTGCAGCGCGTGAAGTCGGCAAGGTCGGCAATCGTGCGGCAAGTGCCTGTGCCAATCCCGTTCTCCAGCACATTGGTGCCCAGCCCGCTCTGAAACACGCCGGGACCGATGATGCCGAGGATACCGATACCGGCACCACCACCGAGATCGAACTCGAAGTTGGGTCGGGTCACGATCGCGGCGCGGCCGATGAAGTCCGCTTCCAAAGACAGGAAGCTGACGTCGATTTCGGTGAGGTCGGCGGCGGTGAGATCCGGACTACCGAGCGGCAATCCGGCCGCCGCGGCGACCGAGCCTTGCTCGACCACTTCAGACTTGTCGATGAAATAGGCGTCGGGCAAACGCATGCGCTGGTAGCCAAAGCCCGCGACGATGTCGAAGTTGCGCGACTTCCGATAGATGTACTCGCCACCGACGTAGAAGTTGCAGCCATCGGTCTTGGTCATGCCGTACTTGTCGAGGGCATTGCCAGGATCTTTGCGGCACAGCGCTCCACCCTGCGAGGAAACGTAGGGCGAGAGGATGTAGCTGGGCAGGATCACCATGTTGGCGCGCACGCCAATCGCGTGGCGCGCGAAGGGGCCGTTCTTGCTGCCGCGCTCAGGCGTGGGCGCTGCGGGCTCGGGCTCGGGCTCGGCGACGGGATCCGGCGAAGGCTCGGCGACGGGCTCGGTGGTCGGTCCTTCGGGCGCGGGGCCTGGCTTGCCACCGGGCAAGCGTCCCGGCGCGCTGGTGGGGTCGACACTGGGATCGGTTGCCGGCGTCGGCGTCGGCGTCGGCGCGGGCTCTGCGGTGGGATCGCCCGCGGGTGGAGCGTCGTTCTCCAGCGAGAGATCCACTGCGTTCACAGACGCGTGAGCCATCCCGGGCCCACCCCACACCATCGCTGCGCTGAGCATTGCAAGCGTGACAGGGAGCATCGTGACACCCGACGCGAGGCGACGTCGACGCGATGCCAAAGGGGAGCCAGAGACCATGCGCATGGCCACATCATACACCCGGCGCCGGCATCTCCGAAACTCTCCGCAGCGCCGCAGCGTCGCCCGTCGAGGGATCGCGCAAGATCACTGCCATGCGACGGTCCGCGGCCGAGCGCGCCGGCGCGAGGACGCGCGCGTCGACGTCACGGCGCGGGTCATGGGGCTAAGTTTGTGACCGACGAGCAACAAAGGGCTGCATGGTGAGTGCGCGACCATGCGCCGCGCGGGGCTTTTCGACAGCCTGCTAGATCTTGATCGTGCGCCAGTGGCTTCCGCGAAACTTGAGCACCATCGCGAGGGCAAGAAGCGCCACATAGACCAAAGGCGCGCTCCAGGCCCCGACCAGGCCAAGGCCAAGGGCGGGACCCAGGAGCCAGCTGAGGGGAACGAGCACGCCCGCGTGGAGGGATGCTTCGACCTTCGCGACGTAGTCGTTCGCCCCCGCGCCATAGAGGGCCTGCGAGAGCAGGATGCCGACCACCATGAGCGGAAGGGCACTCCCGACCAAGCGAAGGGGCCACGCCGCGGCGGTCTGGACTGCGACATCGTGGGGCGACCACGCCGCGATGATGGACTCGGGCATGATCCAAAAGAGCACGGTGAGTGGCAGAACTGTGAGTATCCCCACCCTCACCGCCTCCCAGGCATAGCGGGCGGCAAGGTTGGGCTTGTGTGCGCCGAGGCTCTGGCTGACCGCAGTGGCCGTCGCGGTGCCAAAGGCAAACAACGGCATCGCGACCATCGCCGCGGTATTGAACAGCGCCGTGGTCGCCGCGGCGTAGGTGTTGCTCGTGCCGCCGCCCGCCGCAGCGTCGAGCTGTCCGACAAACTTGGCAAAGAGCAGGAAGCCCGCCATCAGAAACACGGTCGCGGATCCCGAAGGGACCATGAGGCGAACGATGTCGCGCATGATCGCCGGCGCGAAGTTCGACCGCTGATAGAAGCGAAAGCGCAGCCGATAGCGGGGCAGGAGGCTCGCGCCAATCATGACGGCGGTACCAAAGTAGGTGGAGATCGTCGATGCCCACGCCGCCCCCTCAAGGCCCATGCGCGGGATCCCGAGGCTTGGGCTGCCAAAGATGAGCAGGTAGTTGAGCGCGATATTGCCGATGTTCATCGCGAGTGCCGCGATGAGATGCACGTAGGTCCGTCCGATGCCGTCAAAGAAAGCCTTAAAGGAGAAGGCGATGACGACACCACCGATTCCCAGCGAGCGGATCTCGGCGTAACGCGTCGCGAGATGACGCTGGGCCTCACTCGACTCGGCGAGGAAGCGCACCGCGGGATCGGCGGTGAAATAGCCGATGGCGCTGCCCACCAGTCCGGCACCGACCGCGACGAGCAGGGAGTTAAAGAGGACCTGACCCGCGGCGTGCTCGCTGCCTTCGCCGGTTCGGCGAGCCGTGAGCGCTTGGGTGCCGTAGCTGATCGCGGCGAAGAAGCCACAGACCCCCCAGAACAGCGGCATGCCCAGACCCAGGGCAGCCTGAGCGGCCGTCGCTTCGGTGGGATCGAGGCGGCCGCACATCGCACTGTCTGCAGCGTTGACCAAGAACTGGGTCACCATCGCGAACATCACGAAGGAGCCCAGGTAGAGCACGCGACGAACAAGCGCGAAGTCCGGCGAAAAGAGCTGCGCTGGCTCGTCCGGCAGATCGGTAAGGTTGAGCGACACTGAGGACTTTGGGCTTTCGCGGGCGCACAGTTCGGGGGCCATGGGCCACATGCGAAGCTGCGGGCCGAACCATCGCACGTGTTAGCCCTCGTGCGCGAGTCCGGCAAGTCAGTGGCAGCTCCGGGGTCGATGCTGTGTGTCCGCTCAGGCACCACTCCATGCGTGGAGGTCAGTCGCGCACACACGCGCAAGTGCGTGCACACTCGACCAGCGCGCGCTGCGTCGAGCACGATGGATCGCAGGACAGATCGGGCGTCTCCGCTCGAGCAAGCCCGTGTGCTGACGGCGAAGATTCCGCGAAGGGCCGAGGCGCCCGACTGGAGAGGACATCGAGGCGCTGCCCACCGCGTATCGCGGCGGCAGCCCACGCGCTCGCACGCACGCGTTCGCGACCGCGGCCGGAGCAACAAACATGGCCTATCCGCGCCGCCCAGCTGCGCTCCGGGCGTCCGGGGGCGGCGAGAGGGTCGCTAGCGCTCCGCCTTGGCGCTGAGAGCGTCGCGAAGATCTGTCTCTAGTGACGAGAGGCACTCCTCGCGAAAGCCATCGTAGACCGCGATCACTTTGCCGCGGTGATCGACGACCAGGGAGAAGGGAAGTGGTCGCTCACCGAACTGCTTCGCGGTCGCTTCACCTGCGTAGAGCGCCTGCATCGAGAGCGACTTCTCTTTGAGCAGGGCTTGTACTTCCGCGCCATCCTCATCGGTCGAGATCGCGAGGAAACGCAGCCCGTTTTTTCGGTAGCGTCGCGCGATCTTGTTGAACTTGGGAAGCTCGGACAAGCAAGGCTTGCACCACGTCGCCCAGAAGTTCACGAGCGTAACCTGGCCACGGACGGCGCGAGACGAGACGTTCTTGCCGCTGGTGGAGGGCAGATCGAAGCCGGGGAGATTCTGGCCGACGCCTTTGCCGTTGCCGCACGCGGGATTGCGGTCTTCTCCCGGGAAGACTCGCGAGGCCAGCACCTTGCGCCCGTCTTTGCGCGACGGATCGTCATCACTCACGGCGGTCGCGGAAGCGGCCGCTGGATCGTGTCCAGCGCTCTCACTGCCCGCGCCCTGCTCTTGGGGCGAACTTGTTTCGCCTTGGGGTCCACCCGACGCGACGCGATCCTGCGCGTCCCCATCGGTGTCACCGGCAACTGTCGCTCCGTCGTCGGCGACGGCAACGCGCTTGGCCTCAGCTCCGCTGTCGACATCGGCGTTGTCGCCGGATTCGGCCGCACCTGTGGGATGACTCGACGGCTCGGCTTGGACAAGATCCCCGCCCGCACTGCTTGCGTTGCGGACACATGCGCTGCCGGTCGCGCCCCCTAGCATCGCAAGCACGAGCGGGCCCAACCAGGCGCGCGTGAGTGATCGGGAGGGCGCCGAGGAAGCGTCGATCATTGGCGCAAGCGTAGCAGCCTTGCGCGACAAGCCCCGCTTCAAACACGCTCCCGATGGTCTGGTGCCAATGCACGCTCGCGGGCTGTCGGAAAAACTCGCGCGGCCATGCACCCCACGCGGGTTTTTCGTCCATCTGCTAGGTGCTCTGGAGTGATCGCTCCAGCGCCTGCCAAACGGTGCGGAGTTCTTGCTCGCCGGCGCGATAGGGCAGTAGCAAGCGCACGGTGTGCCCGCCGCAGATCGTCACCAGGACGCCCTGCTCGGGCATCTTGCTGCCGAGGGGATCAGCGAGCTTGGCCGCGGCTTGGCCGATCTGAATGCCGATCATCGCGCCCAGGCCTCGAATCTCGCTCACCTGCGCGATCGGATGTTCGGCGGCGATCTTGCGGAGGATCTCGACCTGCGCGGCGGCGCTGCGCAGCAGACCCTCCGACTCGATGATCTCGATCGTCGCAAGCGCGGCAGCACAGGCAATCGGGTTGCCACCGAAGGTCGTGCCATGGCTACCGGCGATCATATGCGCCGCCAGATCTGCCCGCGTGACGCAGGCGGCCACCGGGTAACCACCGCCGATCGCTTTGGCGACCCAGGTCAAATCCGGCGCCGTCTCGCGCGTGGTTCCCTCAGGTCCAACGATCGTCTGCCACGCGGTCCAGTGACCCGTGCGACCCGAACCGGACTGCACTTCATCGGTCCCGAGGAGCGCACCATACCGGGTGCACAGCTCACGCAAGCCAAGGAGCTGCTCTTTGGTCGCCGCATAAATTCCACCTTCACCTTGGACCGGCTCGACGAAGACCGCGGCCACGCGATTGGGCAAGCGCTCGAAGGTCGCCTTGACCGCGTCGAGATCCAAGAATGGCACCCGCACCACGTTGATGTGCGCGAAGTGGCCGGTGTGTGGCTCATCGAGCTGCGCGATGAAAGGCTCGCGATAGGAGGGATTGGCGGTGAGCGCCACTGCAGCAAAGGTGCGGCCGTGGAAGGATCGCTCGAAGGCGATGATGACATCGCGACCCGTGGCACGCAGCACCAGCTTGACCGCAGCCTCCGTCGATTCCGCGCCGGTATTGCACAGGAAGCTCCGCGCATCGGGGATCCCCATGCGTTCACCGAGCGCTCGCGCAAGTGCTTGCTGTGGCAGCGTGCGATAGCTGTTGGCACTGGCGCTGAGCTGACCGGCCTGCGCCGCGATCGCTGCGACCCAGCGGGGATGGCATTGCCCAAGCGGGCCACAGCCAATGCCGTTGACTGCGTCGAGATACACCTTGCCGTCGCTGTCCTCGACAAACAGTGCCCCGTGATCTCCGACGTCATGCGCACGGACAAGGGCCGTCTCGCGGGTCTTGTAGGTGGGCCAGCGCAGGTCTTGCATACCCGCTGCATTGCACGAGAGTTCGGAGATTGAAAGTGCAGCGGCGTTGGCGACCGGACGGTGGGTACCGCCTCGCCACAGACTCGCGCCACAGACCCGGCTGCATGGCTCGCATCCTTGATGGCCGTACCGACTTAAGCACGCACGCACGGCGCCGAACTGCACCGCGCGGGCGGGCACGATTGCGACACGGCGCACATCAAACGCGGGCTTGATGCGACGGCGCTCTGCTTAGAAGTGAATTGCACCGCCGTGCAGGCGGACACCGAGGACGCGGGCGGCGCCAACGCGCTTGCGGTGGTTCCGGGCCGAGCCCCAGGCGATCGCGGTGCTGATCGCCGCAAGGCCGACCGCCGTTGTGACGCCGATCATTGCGTTGGTTGCGGAGCGCAACGTGCCAAATCGGCGCTCGTGGTCTTCCGGATAGCAAGGCGCCTGCCCCGGGCATCCCTCTGTCTGGATACCGGCTTGGTAGAGATCTCGTTGTTTGAGCGTGCCAAGGCCAAGACCGAGGGTCGCAAGCCCGCTCGCTCCGGCCAGCGAGGCGAGAGCAATCGACGCGTTGCCGAGCCGACGTTGCCTGAGCTGGATCGCCGAGATCGCCGAATCTCGCGAGCCCACGCCGTCGCTCGGGCGGTCCGCATCGGGTCCCTCGGGTTCGGGCGTGGTGCCCGGCAGTACGCGCCAGTCGACGGTGAGGGTCTCTCCGGCGAGCAGTTCAATCTCCAAGGATTGGATGACCGTGTCACCGCGGCGGCGTTCGAGCACCGCGACGCCAGGGCGCCGACGCAGCGTCGTGTCGGCTTGGATCTCGACCTCATCGAGGAAGAGTTGGTCCTTCATTGTCATCGCGGCCTCAAGCGCCCCATCCGGTCCCGGCGGCAAGGGTGGATCTCGGGGACTGGGCGTCGACAGCAAGACGATCAAACCGCTCGTGACCCGGGAGAGCGCTGCGAGGCGAGCTTGCGCCGCCTCTCGATCTTGCGGATCGATGTCTTCGCGGCTGGCAAAGGCCTGCCAGCGCATCCACGCCTCGGGCGCAAGCTTGGCGCGCTCGTAGGCAAGTGCCGCGTTATAGAGCGCTTGTGAGGAAGGGTACGCGACATAGGACTCGTCATAGGCCCGCGCGGCACCGGCCAAGTCTTGCTCAGAGCGCAGGACGTCGCCGCGCATGAACCAAGCCGATGCTCGCTGCGCCGCGGGCAAGGAGGGATCGGGTGGCTCAAATGGTGTTGCCGATCGCATCGCCGGCGTCGGCGCGTCGGCGCCCGCCTGCACGTCCTCGCCATGCTTGGACTGCTCATCGTGGCCAGCGCTCGCTCGCGAGGCCGCGCCGCTTGAACCGCTCGGAGGATCCGCGGAGGGCGGCGGCCAAGATGCTGCGGCGCTCCGCTCAAGACAGGGCGTACAAGTCCCGAGCGCGCCGAGAAGAACGTGCGCGAGCGCGGAGCGATGGGACAATGCGCGCACGAGCAAGAGCCTACGGGATACTACTTGTCCCCGGCTGCGCCGCTCTTGCTCGCGGGTGGCTTATCGCCCCCGACCCCAAAGTCTGGCATGGCCTTGAAGTCGGCGGGAGGTGTCGAAGCCTCCCCTCCGTCCTTGACAGAGTCGTGCTTGCTGTCTTGCGCCCCCGTCGACTTCGCGCCGGCGTCCTTGGTCTTGCTGCCGCTCGACTTCTTGCCACCGGTCTTGGAGGCGCTCGAGCCCTGCTCATTCCCCGCCGCTCCCAGCTCCGCCGACGGATCCGCGTTGAAGGTCCCGCCCGGGTTGGGGCTGGCGACGGTGAGTTGGGGCGCCAGACCGGTGCCGCTGTCACTGCCCACGAGGGCCTGCGAGCCACTCGACAGCGAAGCTGGTTCGACACTCAGGTCGCCCGTGGTCTTGGGCTGGGGTGCCAGTGGGAGTGCGCCTGCGGCCCGTGGCTCAAGCTGGTAGGCAAAGGCCTGATCGGACAGCGGCGGGATGCTGATGCGCATCGGTCGGTAGCCCGCCAGTCGCAGCTCCACGTTGAGCGGCCGCTCACCGCGAGGAACCTCGACCCGCGCTGGCGTGACGTCGGCGATGCGCTGGCCATCGATCCAGATCTCTGCGCCGGCCGGGTCGCTGGAGAAGAACCAATGGACGGAGCTGTTGGCGAGCTGATCTTCACCCACACGCTCACGCGTGGAGTTGGATGCGATCCACACGCTTGCCAGCAAGGCCACAAATGCCCCGACCAGCAGCATCGCGGGCACGACCACAGATCGGCGAGGCTTGATCGCGGCAACCGCCTCCGAGATCGCAGCCACGGCATGGGGACGCGTCGTCGGTCGCGTCGCGTCCGAGCTCGAGCCGCCCTGAGTGAGCTCGTCGGGGTGATCGCCGTCTGCGGCGAGCGATGCAAGCTCGGGTCCCGAATCTTCGAGCAGCGCCTGAGCTGCTTGTCTGGATGCCAGCGGCGCGTGAGCCGATGAGAGCTCGCGCTGCACCTGCTTGGTGTCCTCACGTGCGGCATCACGCGCGGCATCTCGTGCATTCGCGCTCGTGGGTCCCGGCGATTGGCCACCCGACCCGACCTTTGTCTCGGCCGCGGCGGAAACCGTGGGCCACGGCGCAGAGGAGGTCCGGCCTAGGTCCTGCTCTTCCTCCCAGTCCGAAGCCGCCGTGCGCAGCGGCCCAGAACCCGGCACATTGGGCAGACCGCTCTCGAGATCTTCGAGCCCGGGGGGCCCCAGCGTTGGGAGCGCGAGCCAGCCATCGGTCGGGGGCCGCCGCGTCGCGGAGAGTTGTTCTTGCGAACCTGGACTCGGCGCGATGGGCTCGCGCGCGAGCTTGGTGGTACGCAGCACCGGCGGCTGTGCAGCATCACTTGGGTCCTGGTCGAGCAGCGATCGAGCAAGCTTGCGAGTGCCATCCTGCGTATGCAGATCATCCGCAGCCGCGCGAGCCAAAGGAGCATCGCGACCACGTTCCTGCCCGCGTGCGCGCAAGTCCGTTGTGTGGATGTCGTCTTGCGCCGCGTCGTGCTCGCGATGCGTCGGTGTCGGCGTGCTCGCAGGGCGCGGTCGAGGCGTGGAGAGTGAGCTCGGCGAATCAAGCTCGTCGCGCTCGACCCCGTGGAAGATCCGCTGGATGTATTCGAGGCGAGCGCCGAAATGTTTGCGGATCGTCGCCTTGAGTCGCTGGCGGGGATCTGTGCTGCCTGCGGTGCGCTGCAACAAGGGACGCAGTGCCGCGAGCATCTCGTGCGCGTCGGCAAAGCGATCTCGACGATCTGCGGCGAGACAGCGTCGCAACACCGCACGCAGCTCCGCGTGCGTCGCCACGTCGATGTCATCGCGAAGCGCGAGCGAGTCGGGATCGGGAAGTCGGCCCTGCGAAAGCTTGGCGATCAGCTGCGCTTCGCTGTCGGCCTCAATGTAGCGCTGCGACGACAACAGCTCCCAGAGCACTGCTCCGACCGCAAAGAGATCGCAGCGTGCGTCGACCTCCTCGCCGCGCGCTTGCTCGGGCGCCATGTAGGCCAGCTTGCCGCGCAGCTCACCCGGGCGCGTATGCTGGCTCTTGCCGCTCGCCTTCGCGATGCCGAAGTCGGCGACTTTGACGTAACCGTCTGCACCAACAAGCAAGTTCTGCGGCGAGACATCGCGGTGGACCACGCCGCGTAATGCACCACGGGCATCGCGAAGATCGTGGGCAGCCGCGAGTCCGGCGAGTGCGTCACAGGCGATCTGCAGCGACTCGCAAACGCTGAGCGGCTCGCCTCGGGTCGCACGCAGTAGGGCTGCGAGGGTGTCTCCCTCGACCAGCTCGAGCGCGATGAAGTAGCGTCCTTGATCGCCCCCGAGATCGAGGGTGGCGACCACATTGGGATGCTGGATCTGGGCCGCGATGCGGGCCTCGTCGTGAAACATCGCGACGAGCGCTGGATCATCGGCCAGATGCGAGTGAATCAACTTCACCGCAACACGCTTTTCGAAACCGGCGTCCCCCAGCGCGCGTCCCAGGAACACGCTCGCCATGCCGCCGTGCCCGAGTCGAGCCAGAAGCTCGTAGCGGCCCAGATATCGGCGGTCCCCCCGGGCCGGGCTCTCGCGCGTCCCTCCGTGCTGCGGCGCATTTTCCGCAATGCCCGCGAGTGGGGATGAACCATCCATGTCTTGCCGAGTGCCGCGCTATGGCGCGTGTCGAGAACGATACGCGACCTCGACGGGTCTCGCACTGCGTGGCACCGCTTGAGGCCGTGACTCGCGTTCAGCGGTCGCGTGGCTCGCGGCCATCGCACGGCGAACTTGTCGCGCGCAACGCGAGGAGATCTCGGAGATCTCGCCGAAGCTGGAAAAAGTCTGCAATTTCGCTCCGCGTGAAAGACGCCGACAGCGGGATCGCGAGTTGACCCTCGGCCACGAATTGTCGAGCAATTTCGATCGCTTCCGATCGACTATCCACAGTATATAGTGTTCGCGCGATGCCCGCTCCACAAGATATTGTGGGGTGGCTCTTGCCGAGGAGATCTGCTCCGTGTACTCAAGACGAGGTCGGAGCTGTGACTCGCATCGAGGATGATGCGGTGTTCCCACAGGGCGGATATGGCGCCCGAGGGCCTGCGGCCTGACTGGAGGATCGAACATGGCCAAGCACCAGACCCGTCGGAGCATCTCAGTCAAGGGCATCACCTACCAGCGCCTCAAGGACTACTGCGACAACGGCGGCCTGAGCATCAGCGGCTTCCTGGAGGACCTGATCGCAGAGAAGCTGGATGCGGCGGGCGTGCCAGTGCCGACCGAAGTTGCGCCGCGTCCGAGCCGTGCGGCGTCGAGCAACGATGCCGACGAGATCGTGTCGCAGCACTTCACCTTCTAAGTACTCGCGTGGAGTGCATGGACGTGCGCGCGCCATGCAGACCGAGGCGCGAGAAGGGAGCGCACTCAGGGGTGCGTGACCGACGAGCGAGAAGGCTCTGCAGCACCAGGCTCTGCAGCACCAGGCTCTGCAGCACCAGGCTCTGCATGTGAGTGCGCCGCCGGGCGCCGCGCGTGGTTCTTCAATAGCCTGCGAAGTCTCTAACTCGAGAGTCGCCGCGAATGCGGTAGGGTGCGGCCCCGACTGGGAGTCCTCACGTGGCGTATCTCGTTCTCGCACGCAAGTACCGGCCCGAGCGCTTCGCCGACATGATCGGCCAAGAGCATGTGACGCGTACGCTGCAAAACGCGATCCTCCATGACCGTGTGCACCATGCCTACCTGCTCACGGGCGTACGCGGGCTAGGCAAGACGACCGCTGCGCGCATCTTGGCCAAAGCGCTGGTGTGCGAGCGCGGCCCCGCACCCGAGCCTTGCAATGAGTGTGGGCAGTGCACGGCCGTCAACCTGGGTCGCAGCGTCGATGTCATTGAAATCGACGGTGCGAGCAACAACTCGGTCGATGACATTCGCACGCTTCGCGATCAGGTCAACTACCTGCCGCAGCTCGCCCGTCGCAAGATCTATTTGATCGACGAGGTGCACATGCTGACCACGTCGGCGTTTAACGCCTTGCTTAAGACGTTGGAGGAGCCGCCGCCGCACGTGACCTTCATCTTCGCCACCACCGATCCGCAGAAGGTCTTGCCGACGATCCTATCTCGGGTCTCTCGTTTGGATCTTCGTCGAGTCGCGCCCGCGATCTTGATGGAGCACCTACGCAAGATCTTGGACGCGCAGGGTTGGAGCCTCAACGAGGAAGGCTTGCGGCTCGTCGCGCTCGCGGGCGAGGGTTCGGTGCGGGACTCACTGACCTTGCTCGACAAGGTGATCGCGTTTGCCAATGACCCCGCCGCAGTGACCGCGGATGAAGTGCGCGCGACGCTGGGCCTCGCCGATCGCTGGGCCGTGCATGAGCTCGTCGGTGCGGCGCTTGCTGCCGATCAAGCCGAGACCCTTCGCAAGCTCGATGCACTCTGCGCGACGGCGAGTGACATGTCGCGCATTGCCGTGTCGATCTTGCAGCACCTGCGTGATCTTGCCGTGCTCAAGACGGCATCCGACGGCGCGGCGTTGGTCGAAGTCAGCGAAACGCTGCTGCAGGCGCTCGTGCAGCAGGCAAAGGACGTGCCGCTGCCGGTTATCGCTCGCCACTTCGACGCGTTCGCACGGGCGACCGCAACGCTCGACCTCAGCCGAGCACCACGCTTGGTGTTGGAGATGGCAGTGCTTGAGCTTGCGAGCCCCGAACCGCTCGAAGCGATCAGCGAGCTGAGTGCCCGCCTCGAACGGATCGCTCGCGGATTGGGCGGGGCGAGTGGCGCTGCAGCGCCAAGCTCGACCTCCAATCCGGCCGCGGGGAGCAAGCGAGGTGCGACGCGGAGTCCGGCGAGCACCAACGGCGCACACTCGCAGCAACAACATGACGATGCTCGCGACCTCCACTCGGCCGACCGTCACACCGAGCGTTCGACCGACACTTCGCGACTCGACACGTTGGGGCCGTCAAGCGGCACGACGCGGGCACAACAGGAGCAGCCGGCGCCCACGCGCGCGACGTCCATGCACGGCGCCACAACTCAGGCCGCACCCACGGAGGCGTCGCACGCGGCGTCCGCGGCGTCGGACTCTGTCTCTTCCCAAGGCCTCCGCCACGAAGCTCAGTCCGAGCCGCACGATTCGTCGACCTTTGATCCGATGGAGATGCTGCGGGAGTACGGCGCATCGATTGCCTCCTCGGCCGGTTCGGGGCCGACCGGCGCGTCGCGAAACAAGTCACGCGTAGCCCCATTTGCCAACGCGGCGGGCACGACCCATACGACGGGCGCGGCGAGCTCTGTCAGCTCCGATCAGGGCGGGCGAGCGACCCAGCTGCGTCCCGATGCGCTCCCAGACCTCAATGAGGTCTCACCGCGGGAGAGCTCCGCGAACGTTGCCTCTCCTGCGATTGCTCCCGATGCAGCGCCCGATGCCTCTCCCGATGCAGCTCCCGATGCGGCGCCCGATGCGGCGCGGAAGGACGTGCTCGCGCTGAGTGTGCAAGACCCGCTTGCATGGAATGCGACGACGGCCCGCATCGACGCGACGCCGCGCGAGGCAGGTGGCGCCACTTCGCTCGCGCCGCCTCCCAGCACGATTCCGTGGCGGGAACTCACCGCATGGCAAGCCTGGGAGCAGCTGCTGCTCTCCTTGCAGGATGCCGATGACATGCTCTACGGCGTGATGGCGGAGTTGGGCTTGCGCGACACCGATCCGCAGGGCTTTGTCGTCTGCGCGCCCTCAGGGTCGGCGATCCGCACGATGTTTCAGGGGCCTGAATTTGCGGCGCGCCTCGACGCCCACGTTCGGATCCACATGGGGGAGACCCTGCGCTTTCGCATGGTCGACGGCGAGCCCGAGCTGGGCACGGCGCCGAGTCTGAATCTCGTACAGGCGGATCGTGCACGGGCGCATCGGGAGATCGTCGAAGAGGAAGTGCGCCGCGATCCTCGGGTGCGCGCGGCGATCGACGTGCTCGGCGCGACCTTGGAGGGCATCGACGTGGAACCGCCACTCGAAGCGTCCGCGATATCCGCCAAGGTCGAAGGCCAAGGCACGGAGCCTTTGGCGCGCGCCCCCCGGGAAGCGGGAGCCGGAGCCCACGGCGCTCGTCGGCGCATGCCGGAAGAGCTCGCAAAGCCCAGCGCGACGCCGCACGAACAGGGCATCGGCCCTGCCTAGCAGGTGCCCGGGTCCTCGGCGCCACGCGAAGTGCCTCGCCGAGCCGCGAGTTGGCCATGGCCACGCGTGGTTGGGCGCCTGGCCGGGCTCGGACACGCGCTGCCGACCTCTGCCGCAGGCTGCTATGGTGTGCTCATGAGCGAGATGGATCTCGGTGCGCTACTCAACCAGGCCAAGGCCCTGCAAGAGCGGATGGAGTATCTGCAAAAGGGGCTCGCGTCGACGATCGTCGAAGGTAGCGCGGGTGCGGGCATGGTGAAGGTGAAGGTGACCGCCGACCAGAAGGTCGTCGACGTCGCGATCGATCCCTCCGTCCTCGAGCCGATCGCGAAGAGCACGTCGGGCGTCGTCTCAAAGGAAGATCAAGAGATGCTTCAGGATCTCGTGCTGGCCGCGGTCAACCAGGCACTCGACAATGCGCGCGCGGTGGCGAGCGAACGGATGTCATCGATGATGCCGCCGGGCATGATGCCTCCGGGCTTTCCCGGCATGCCGCGCTAGCGCTCGCGAAAGCCCATGCATTGCCTCCTCGCCATGCGATTTGGCCACAGCGCTCGCTCGGGCGCGCCGAATCTTCCGACCGCTGAGCGTCGTTGCGTAAGACCGCGGCCGTGCTGTCTCAGAGACCCGAAAAGGTGGGGATGAGCAACGACGAGCCGAGAGGTGCACCGCGCGGTGCCAACGATCCCATCGGACAACTGACAGCGTTGCTCAAGCGTTTGCCAGGCGTCGGCGAAAAGTCCGCGATGCGGCTGGCGCTCTCGCTCGTCCGCGGGGAGCGAGAATATGCGCAAGCGCTCGGCGACGCGTTGCGGACCGTGCATGACCGTGTGCGAACCTGCGAGGTCTGCGAGGATCTTTGCGCGGGGAAGCGCTGCAGTATCTGTGGGGATGCACGACGGGATGAGCACGTCATCTGTGTCGTCGCGCAACCTCAAGATCGCATCGCATTCGAGCGTTCCGGCGTCTTTCGTGGGCGCTACCACGTCCTCCATGGGGTCCTTGATCCCCTTTCGGGCACCGGGCCCAATGAGCTTCGGATCGCATCCTTACTCGCACGACTACGAGACTCGACGGTGCGCGAGGTCATTGTCGCGACCAGCCCCAACGTGGAAGGCGACGCGACCGCTCTCTATCTATCGCGCTTGATCCAGCCGCTCGGCATCGAGGTCACGCGCATCGCCGCAGGCCTCGCCGTAGGTGGCGAAGTCGAGTACGCCGATCTCAGCACACTCAGTCGCGCGCTGGATGACCGACGCAAGATCTAGGAACGCGAGGCGACTCGGGGGATTGCCTCCGTCGATCCTCGATCCTGGCGCCCGTGTTGCCTTGTTTGGGGTCGGGAGTCGGCAACGCTTGAGGCGGTCCATCGCGGGGCTCACAAAGGCCTGAGTGGCCGACACGCGGCTCACACGCCGGCGCACCGGCATGGTCACCTTCGCGCCCAGACCAGGCCGCACGACGCCCTCGTTGCAGCAACGCGGGGTCGCAGATGTTCCCGCCCGTGTCCGGCACCTCGCCGCCTCCGGTGGAAGGTAGGACGGAGTGCGCGGACTCGCGCAGTCAGCGTGATGCAGTGCTCCGTTTGCCGTGTGACGCAGAGCGACCGCGCCTGGCGAGGATGCACGGGCCGGATGCGAATCAAAGCCTTGGGGTCTGCCTGGCCTAGGCCACGCGCACCTTCATATGTGGGTGCGCGGCCGTCGTAGACTTAGCAGCGGCGGTTTGATACCTTGCCCGCGCAACGGACCCTTGAGGGATCCCGCCGCATCCGACCGCCGCCCCCAATCCCCACTTCTGCGCCGGCGAGTGATTCGGCGTACTCGGTGGGCGGCCCGCAAGGAGCCTCGTCGCGAACATGCAGAGCCCGAACATGGTGATGTACGAGGAGGAGCTTGCGCAGATCCAGCAGATCTGCGACCGCCTCCAACAAGATGCGAGGTCGCTGACGATCCTCGTCGTCGACAAGAACGGTCAGATGATCGCTTCGTGCGGCGTGGGTAACGCCCTCGATACGACCTCGCTCAGCTCGCTGGTGGCTGGCAACGTCGCCGCGACGGGCGGGATCGCCAAGCTGATCGAAGAGCAGGAGTTTTCTGCGCAGTTCCACGAAGGCAAGGACGTCTCCGTCCACCTGACCATCGTGGCGCGCCGGCTCATTTTGGTGGTGCTCTTTGACAAGAACACCACGCATGGGCTGGTGCGGCTTCGCGTCCGTAAGGCGGACGAGGAGCTCACGCGCGTGATGGAGGCCCTTGAGGCCAAAGCTGCACAACCGCAGCAGAATGTCTTCGCGGAGATCACCGACGCAGACATCGACAACCTCTTCAACGACTGAGGTCGGCAGGCTCACTGAGGCATGTCGTTCATCAACTACAGCGCTAGAGAGATCAACTGCAAGCTGGTCTACTACGGGCCGGGTCTGTGTGGGAAGACCACCAACCTGCAGTACATCTACAATAAGACTCGCGACGAGGCGAAGGGCAAGATGATCTCCCTCGCGACGGAGACCGAGCGAACGCTCTTCTTTGACTTCTTGCCGCTGAGCCTTGGTGAGATTCGCGGATTTAAGACCCGCTTCCACCTCTACACGGTGCCCGGTCAGGTCTTCTACGACGCGAGCCGAAAGCTCATTCTCAAGGGTGTCGACGGCGTGTGCTTTGTCGCCGACTCACAGATGGAGCGCATGGAGGCCAATATCGAGAGCCTCGACAACTTGCGCTTTAACCTCGAGGACCAGGGCTACTCGCTCGACAAGCTCCCCTATGTCGTGCAGTACAACAAGCGCGACTTGCCCAACGCCGTTCCGCTGGCCGAGCTGACCTCGACGCTCAACCCGACGGGTGTGCCGGAGTTTGAGGCGACTGCGACCAGCGGTGAGGGCGTCTTTGACACGCTCAAGATGCTTGCGAAGTTGGTGCTCGCCGAGTTGCGCAAAGGCACCTAGCGGGCGGTTAACGACCCTGCTCGCAGGGGTGCGCCATTGAGCGCGCTCGGTCCACAAGGACCGAACGATCGAGTCAATGGCGCACCGGTGCGCGTCTGCACGTGCCCTTCCGCATCATCGGGGAGCGCGCGCTACTCACCGCCTGCATCCCCGCACGATGTCCGGGGACCTCAATTGTGCGCTTCGAGGTCCGGGTGCCGTATCTGCGCAGGGTTCACGGCGGGTTCGGGCAGAGTTCTGGGCGCGTTTCGGGCCAAGGCCCGGGGAAGATCCCGGGGGAGGTTCTGGGGGAGGTGCTTGGGAAGGTTCTAGGAAAAGTGGAACAACTTCCCCTTTTGATGCCCGCATCAAGCCCGTGTACGCTCTCCAGCGTTTGACTGGCTCGGCGTCCTGACACATCGTGAGGCGCATCGCAGCAGATCCTCGGGTCGATCGGACCATTCGGCCCTCAAGACCCACACACATGACAATGAGCAGTCGCGTCGACCTCGACGCCCGCGCACCGACAGTTCCAGGAGAGCGTTCGACATGGAAATGGGATCAGAAGAGTGGATCCAGGCGTCACTTGAGCGTCTAGAGCAACTTGAGCAGCAACGCGATGGACTCGCCGCCGAGCTTGAGGCAGGCGCGGCGGGCATCGATCGAGCATCGCATCAACGCCAAGTCGACGCGCTCGACACAGAGATCCGAGATCTCTACGCGCAGCTTGAGCAAGCTGCCGAAGAGGGCGAAGCGGCTGCAGCTGGCCAAGACAGCGCGCCAGACGTGCCCGCACCCGCACCGAGCTATGCCGCTGCCGCGTCGCAGATGGCAGCCGATGAGGATGATGATCTCGACAGTCCCTTTGCAGCGGCCCCACCCTCGATGGCCGCTGCCGACATGGGAAGCAGCCTGGGCGGAGCGCCCAGCTACAGCGCGGATATCGATGAGCCTCGTGGCGGGGCCATGAAGTTTGTACTTGGTGGCGCTGCAGTGCTGGCCGTCGGTGCCGTCGCCTACTACTTCCTCGTGATCGTTCCGGGCCAAAAGGTCGAGCCCGAGGCACCAAAAGAATCTGGACCGCCCAAAGTCATCAACGCGGCGAGCGTTCCGGAAGACACCCAGGGTGTGCAAGGTGCCAAGGGTGCCGATGTCGATCGCACGCCGACCCGCGAAGAGCTTGAGGCTGGCCGCAAGAAGAGTGGCGGTGGTGGCGGTGGCGGTGGCGGCGGCGGAGCGGGCAGCACCCCCAAGCCGCGCGACAAGAAGAATCAGATCAACCTCCAAGACAGCGACGATCCGCTGTAGCGCGTCGCCCTCCGGGCAGTGCGCCCACACATCGCTCGTCGTTCCGCGAGCCCGCAGCCGATCCGATGGTTGCGGGCTTTTGCCTTTGGGTGTGGCGCGCGACGGCGTGTCGACGTGCGGGCGCCCGAGGCATCGATCATGGGGACGCGGCGAGCGTCGCATCATCACGCGACCTCCGTCGCGCGCAACAACGCTCGCACTTTGGAGGGCGTGCGCCGCTGTGTCACGACCGGCGAGATCCCTCGAGCGCGCAACGGCGTCGCCACAGGCGGCATCCGGAAATGCCGTCGCGTGTCGATCGAATAAGGGAGGCGCTCGCGCCGACTAGCCCAGCAGATCGTCCCAACCGTCATCGACACCAGGGCCTGGTGCTGCCGGCGGGGTCGCGGGTTTGGCCGCCGCTGGTGTTGCGGTCACCGTCGCGGGTGTGACGGGTTTGGCGACCGCCGGCGCCGGCGCGGGCGTAGGCGTCGCGGGTCCGTCGTCCCCACCAAAGAGGTCATCGAGATCGATCGCAGCAGCGGCAGCGGGGGCCGCCGAAAGGGGTGTCGGTGCTGGCTTTGGCGTGACCGGGGCTGCTGCCGCAGGCGTCGATGAAGCGGGCGCTGCGGTGATGGGCGCGGGTGTCGATGCTGGCTTCGCAGCCGCAGGTGTCACGGCTGCAGGTGTCGATGCTGGCTTGGCAGCCGCAGGTGTCACGGCTGCGGGTGTTGATGCTGGTTTCGCGCCCGCAGGTGTTACGGCTGCAGGTGTTACGGCTGCAGGTGTTACGGCTGCAGGTGTCGATGCCGGTTGCGCAGCCGCAGGTGGGAGGGGAGCAGGCGTGACTGCAGCTGCCGTGGGGGCAGTGGCCGCCGCCGTCACGCTCGGCGTGGTCGTGGCAGGCGCTGCAGCTCCGGGCGTCGAAGCGGCAGGCGCTGAGGCCTGCGGTGACGTGGCTTTCGGTGCGTCGGTGCTCGTCGGTGATGCGATCGGTGTCGTGCTGATCGGTTTGGTGCTCGAGGATCCGGCCGACGACGGCGATGCGGTCGGTGTCGTGCTGATCGGTTTGGTGCTCGCGGATCCGGCCGACGACGGCGATGCGATCGGTGTCGTGCTGATCGGCTTGGGGCTTGTTGCTGCGGGCTCTTGACTCGTCGGTGTTGTGCTCGCGCGCCGCACGACGGGTGCGCTATGAGCCGCGAGCACGGACGACACCGCAGGTTGCGTCGCCGAACTTGTGGGCTTGCCCTCGGGCTCTCGTTTGCCGCCAAAGAGGCTCGGCGCGCTCCGCTTGGCGCCTGCAGTGGGGCCGCGGCCAAAGAGACCGGCGGCGGGTGGCGGTGCGATGCGGGCTGCGGCGTCGCTCTTACCCGACGAGAGCTGGGACGAGAGCTGAGACGATGATGTCGAGGCATCGCCCTTCTCCGCGGCATTCCCAGAGAGGCCAGAGCCCGAGGGACGCGGAGCGCTGCCATTTTCCGCGGCGCTCTTGCTTAGGCCCTCGCTCGACAGCGAAGCGGACTTGCTTGCGGTCCCGATGCTCGCAGACGCTGGCTCGATCTTACTCGCGCCGTCACTCTTGGCCGACGTCGCTGTGTGCGACGACCCAGCGTTGCTGTCGACGCCCTTGGCGGACGACGCGGTCGCAGCCTGGCCAGCTTCGTTGGCGACTGGGGACACGGATGCAGATCCGTCACGTGTCGCAGCGGCGGGTTGCGCCTTTGCCAGGCGACGCTCTTCGGCCTTGCGGGCCTTCTCAGCTGCTTTGGCGGCGCGACGCTCCTCCTTGAGTGCCTTTTTCCCCTTGCGGAGTGTGGCGGCGTTGGTCGCGGCGGCCGGTGCGGGGGCTGCCGAGACGCGCGCGCCTTGAGCCGCGACGCCCGCGGTGGCGGAGGTCGATGGCGATGGCGATGCCGCATCGACGGACGGTGTCGTCGCATCTAAGGTGTTTGCAGCGGGCGTATCAACCGTATTCACCGCATCAACCGGACCAGCCGCATCAGCCGCACCAGCCGCACCAGCCGCATTGGTCGGGGCGGCGGAGGTCGCCGTGACGGCGGCCGGGCTCGCGGAAACGACGGGCTTGCCTTTGCCCTTGTCCTTGCCCTTGCCTTTGGCGCGTCGCTCTTCGTCGCGTGCAGCGCGACGCTCACGGGCGCTCATCGGCGTGCCTTTTTGCTGGTCACGCTCAAGTGCGGCCAGGGTCTTTTTTGCCTTGTTGACCCAATTGAGTCCGATCTCGTCGGGCTCGTCCTCGAGCAAGCGCGTGGTGATCTCGATCAGGTGGCGGGCTTCATCCAAGCGATCGCTTCGCGCCAATGCGGCACTGAGCGCTCCCGTCACGCGCGGGTGATCGCCGAGGCTCTCGCGAGCTTGTTCGAGGTGGCGCAGCGCGGCTCGCCACTGACCACCGTCTGGCAGCAAGAGTAGACCCCAAGCCAAGCGATCCATGCCACGCAGCTGATCCTCGCCATCCATCTCCTCAAGGAGCTCTCGCGCCTTGGGAGCGTCTTGAGCCATCATGTGGCCCTGGATCTGCGCGGAACGAAGGGCGGCCCGAGCGCTGCCGGTCGCAGCCCCGAGTCGCTGAGTCTCCGCGAACGCACGTGCGGCCGCTCGGCCGTCGCCTTGGAGAAGAAAGAGCTGTCCCTCGCGGAGTGTCAGCCATGCCATCGGCGCAAGGTTTTGGACCACCCAATCCTTGCGGATCTTGGCCAGGAGCGCGGGGGCGTCGCTGGCCTTGGCGCGCAGGACCGCGCGCTCGTAGCCCGAGAGCCACAGCTTGGTGACCAGCGGCAGCATCAGCGCGACCGCCACGCCGGCGGCGAGGACACCGAGGGCCGTCGCCGGCTGCTGAAACACGCTCCACGACACCAGCGCAATCACGGCGCTCGCGAGCAGGGTCCACCAACGAATAAATCCGCCGTTAAAGGGCGGACGTGAGCGCGTCCACGCATCGGCGGTGAACACGGGCTGCGGCAAGCTGGGAGGAACCACGAGCCCGAATCCTTGCCCCACACCTGGGGCGCAAGCAAGCACGCAGCCGATCTCATTCAAGTCGCGTCCGACCCGCACCCCATTGTCGTTCGTGAAGCGCTCTTTGAGCGCACGAGCGAGGCATCCGCGGGCCGGGCCGCGGGCTGAAGGCGTGCAGGACCAGGTGTTCTCGTGCGGCATCAAGCGCCCGCGCGCGCCTGGGTTGCTATCCTTCCCTCCCGCCAGACCGGTGGGCGAGACCCCGTGACCACGCCGAAGACCAAGCCCAACGCTGGCGCCCGAGTGGGCACTGACCCAGACGACGCAGAGAGCGCCATTCCCTCGCCCGGATCGAGCGACGCTGCGAGTGCCGCCGCGGTGGGCGGTGCCGAGGCCGGCAAGGGCCCCTCCGATGGGGCCAAGCCCAGCGCGGATGCAGGTCACCTCGCCGACGAGGGCTTTACGCGCCACATGCACCGCCGAAAGGTCGCCAACTACGAGCGATCGCTGGCGCGCTCTGCCTATGCGTATGGCGTCGACCTTCGCCGCTCCACGTGGCTCGCTCGCAGCAGCGTGGGCGAGATCATGTTGCGCAGTCTCGATCGACGCTGGCCCAAGCTCGCCAAGGATCTCGTCCAGTCGTCGCTTGTATCGCTGCAGACGGGCGAAGAGCTGCCATTGCTTCGCGAGCTTGAGCGCACCATCGCCTTGCTGCGCGCCCCGGCTCCCACGCTCTGGCTGCTGCGTGACGACGCGCCCGATCGCATGCAGTGGCCGATCGTCACCGCATTGGGTGCTCAGCACGGAGACGTTCGCTGGCTCATCGTGGATCCCGAGCGGCTCGAACGACTCACCCACAGCGAGCGATGCTTCGAGCTCGCCGCCGGCATCTCGCACCTCCAAAACGACCATGGTGCGCTTTTGACGGCGCATCTCCTCGCGCATCGCGAGGGAACGCTGCGGCGCCTCACCTTACGCGCGGGGCTCTATCCGTGGTCACAGGTGATGGCATTTAGCAGCGACCGTGCCGGACTCATTCGACTCGGCACGCTGGCTCCGGCGCTTGCGGCACTGCGACGCACCGTGATCGCCGAGGGCATTTGCCCGTGGTATCCGCAGACGGCACCCCTGCGCGAGCGTGAACGTGCGCTCGAAGATTTCGCCCGTACCGACGTGTTCGCGCGGCTCTGTGCCACACGCAAGAGCCAAGCGGCGATGGCTCAGGGTGCTCAAGACCTCGGTGTTGAGCAATGGTCTCAAGACGACGCGACTCACGAGGATGCCCCGATAGCGGGCGCAACGGAGGCACCAGATGCGGCCAATGCGGCCGATGCGTGCGATGCGGCCAATGCAACTGCCGGCGCCGAGCCGGCACAGGGCCGTCGGACGCTGATCCCGGAGAACGCATGGTCGCTCGCTCGCGTCGACAATCGGCTCACGCACCGACTGGGAGTCTACTAGTGCGATCTCAAGGGCCGTACGCCATTCGAGGCCGCACTCGGTCTTAATGCAGACCCGCTTCGCCACGCAGCCCAATCGCCGCGACCGTCTTGCCCGCCAGAGTGAAAGCGCCCACCGTGACCTCCAACCCCGCTCGTTCGATGCCTCGACACAACCCCGCGCACGAAAGCGATGTCGCCGGGTCCACTCTCCCGGACCGCGATGATTCGCGCGCGAGCATGACCCTCCGCGAAGCGAGCACGCAGCTCGCCGCAATGGCCAAGGCTCTTGGCGACGAGCTGCTGGCAGGAGAGATCGATCAAGATTCGCGTCGCCGTCTCGGCGACCAACGGCTTCGCGTCGCCGTGCTCGGCGAGATCAAGCATGGCAAGAGCTCACTGATCAACGCGCTGATCGGCCAAGCGCTCCTGCCGACGGGCGTGACGCCGACGACGGCGGCGATCGTCACCGTGCGCAGCGATGCCCAGATTCAAGAGCCCGGGCTCTACGGCACCGACGACGCAGGTGAGCGAACGACCCTCGACACCGACACCTTCCGTACGCTTGCGCGCGGCAAGCTCAGCAGCGATGCGGGCAGCAAGCCCGTGCGCCTTGAGTGTGTCGTGCAGGCGGGATTGCTGCCCGCGAGCATCGAGCTCGTCGATACACCGGGACTCAACGACATCGCCCGCTTTCGCAGCGCGCTCAGTCGAGCTCAGCTGCCCCGTGCGGATGTCCTGGTCGTGGTGCTCGACGCGAGCCAGGTCGTAACGCGAACCGAGCTCGACATGCTGCGCACGGCCATGGCCGCGATCGGAGGCGATATCGAGTCGGGCGTCGCGCTCGAGATCGTGATCAATCGGATTGACCTGGTCGATCCGAGTGAGCGCCCACAGCTCCTCGCGCATGTTCGCGAACAGCTCGCAAACTTGGTTGCCGGGGACTTCCCGATCTATTGCACCGACGCCCGACGCGCCCTGGAGTATCCCGCCGACAGCGACGACAGCGTGCAGGCGGTCCTTCGCCTGCGTAAGCGCCTCTTGGAGCTGGTGTCGTCGCGCACGGAGATCTTGCCCCAGCGCATGCGGGCGGTGCTCGTGCGCAATGCCAAGCTGCTTCGGTATAGCGTTGGTGTGCAGCTGCGCGCCATTGAGCTCGATCACGAAGCGATCGCAGCCGAACGCGAGCGCGTCGCCACCGCCCGCCAGGAAAAGCAGCGGCAGCTTGAGATGTCTCGCATGCGCATCGAGGAGCGGCGCGCCGCGATCGTCGCCGCGGCGGTCGAGCGACTCGCAGACTTTGAACGCACGCTGGTTCACGATGTTGGGGAAAAGCTCGACGCGATGGATCACGCGAGCGTCGCGGACATCTTGCCGGGCGCATTGCACGACGCGTTCATCGAGCATGTTCGCAAGGAAAGCGGCAAGCTGCGCGAGGAGCTTGACGCTTTGATGCGCGAACAGGTCGCGACCCATGGGGCTCAGGCGGCGCTGTGTCTGCGCGACGCGACCCTGCACCTGGCCTACGTCGGTCCCTCGCTCTACCTCGAGCCTCCTTCGTTTACGATCGAGGCTGCCACAATCGCGCTCGGCATCGCCGGCACGGCGGTCATGTATCTGGGCGGCACGATCCCAGGATTGCTGATGGCAATCGCATCGCCGCTGATGAGCATGATGCTCAAAGAGACCACCGTCCGCACCGCACGTGCACGCGCACGCACGCTGATTCCCGGCGCGCTGTCTGGTGTCTGCACGGAGTTTTCCAGGACCATCGAGGCCGCGTCGGTGCAGTACTGCAATGTGTTGATCGACTACTTGACCAGCGTCGGCGACGCTTGGGCCAGTTCGATGGATGCCGCGCTGCAGAGCGCGGAACGTCGAGTGATCGAGGGTCAGCACGCGGCGCGCGACTGGCTCGCGCAACGCGAGCGGAGCGGTGCAAGAGGCGCGGCCCAGAGCGCGGGTTCACGTGAGGCGCAGGGACGAAGCGTGCAGGGCGACGACGCGCAGGTCTCCTCGTCCGATCCGGACACGAGTGTGCGAGCGCAGCGACCGGCACGCGACGTCGACGAGCAGCAGATCCAAGCACGAACTTTGGGTCTTGCACGGGCAGCGGCGCGACGTGAGCTGCTCGCACTCGATCGCAGGCTCGCGGCGATGACCGAGCGACTCCAATCGCTGTCGATGACCGACGAAAGGTCGCCCGCGCTGGCCAACGAAGCATCGGGCCCTGCCGCCACAGCGTCCGCGCCCACTCCGATGCCGACCACGAGCCCGGTGCACAACGACGCGTCGCTGCCGGCCCAAGCCAACGACGACCCCGAGCGCGCGCCGGTGGTCGAAGCCGCGGTGGTCGTCGAATCTTCGGCGCCGTCCCAGCGGGCCTCGGAAACGGACGTGGCGGGCCAGTCCACCGCGACGGCCGCGTCCACGGAGTTCTCCGTGTCGAGCGCGACGACCGAGTCGTCCGAATCGTCCGAGTCGTCCGAGTCGTCCGAGTCGTCCGAATCATCCGAATCATCCGAATCATCGGAGTCATCCGAATCATCGGAATCGTCCGACAGCGGTACCGCGACCGATGGCGCACCGTCGGATGGGCCCCACACGCCTGCCTCGCCCGATGCGACGACCAGCAAGCGCAGTAAGAAGAAAGACAAGCGTTCGCGACGCTCGTGAGCAGGCCCCCGTCGCCGGGTTTGGCGCTGCATCAGCGGCTGGGTCAGGTGCTGGCCGATTGCGGTCACCCGCGATCGCGTGCGTTCGTTGACGATGCTCGGCGCTCAGGGCGATGATGACCTTGGGGCCTGCGAGTTGCTGATCGTGATCAGACCTCCTAGCCTGCAGATCGATGTCGTCAGGTGACTCGGATCCGTCGGCGGCCAAGAGCGGTAAGCAAGACGACCGTCGCAGCGATGGCAGCGACGAGAAGGCGGAGGGCTTTGCTCGCACCCGGGCGAGCGCGCTGAGCTCGGTTGGCAGTGCGCTTGGCGGCTTCGCGCGCCGCGTGAGCGCGTTGGTGGGCGAGATCGGCGAGACGGTGACCGAGACGGTCACGACCGTGACCGTTCCCGAGGCAGTCCGCACCGCGTTGTCGCTCGCTCGACAGCACCGCGCCGATGACCGTTCCAGCGACGCGATCGCTGCGCTGCATCTCGCACTCGTGGACCGACCCGACGAGCTAAGCCTGCAGACCTCACTCGCGGTGTCGTGGGCGCGTGCGCTTCTCTTTGAAGGCCGCGTCGGCGTCGATGATCCTGAGCGCGTGATGGGAGCGACTCGGGACGCAGTCCCAGTCGGCGTTGAGCTGCTTCGCGCGGTGCTCTCGTTGCTGCAAGGCGAGCCCGCGCAGGCGACCGATCCGCTTCGCAGAGCGCGTCGTCTGGTCGACAAGGTGTCTGCCCAAGATCGCGATGAGCTCAAGGTCTTGGTGCATTTCACCGCGGCGCTCGTGCACCGCGCGCTAGGCCAGCGCGATCGAGCCATCCGCGAACTCAAGAAGTCGCGTGCACGCCTGCGCGGTCGTCCGAGCGCGGCGCTCTCTGAGCGCATGGTTCGGATCGGTGCAGAGCTCTATCTTGCCCAGGATCGACCCTTTGACGCGGAGTCGTGGATCGTCGAGCTGCATGAGTTGGGCGTGCAACGAGGCGAGGGCGAGGCCACGCCAGGCGGCGCCGATGCGACATCCGGAGAGGCCAACCGCGAGGCCGAAGCCCGCGGCTCTGCGACCCACAAGAGCGACTCGGCCGCGTCGGCGAAAGCCCCGGGGCGGGGTACGGCGGCCAAGGGCCAAGTCCGCGCACAGCAAATTGACGCCGTCGATCTCTCGCCGATTGCCCGTGCCTATCTCGCGATCGCAGCCGGTGTGCGCGGCGACGCACAACGCAGCGGCTCGCTGCTTTCCACACTCCCCGCGGACGGCGAGTGGGCGTGGGCGCACGCCCGCGTCGCGCTCGTCGAGATGCGCGGCGCGGCGGCGGCTCGTTATGCCCTCACGGCAATGTCGGTGCGCAGCGAAGACCCCGAGACCTTGCGCCTTTGGGCACTCTCCGAGTTCGCCGCGCGTCAGGAACACGGCGAGCTCACGGTGACGCGCAACCCAGCGCCGCGCACGACGACGGATCGCCCAAGCACCGAGGAGAGCAGTGAGAGCAGCCCGCCAGTCGCAGGTCTAGGCCCGCGCTTTGTCGGCGAAGTGATCTCGGCGCTGATGATCTATGCCGATGCCTGCGCCCCGCAGCAGCGCGCGCTGGCGTGGCAGGAGCTGGCATTTGTCGCCCTTGCCCTGGGCTGCTACGCGCAGGGCCGGATCGCGGACGCTGCGGTCGAGCAGCGGCTGCATCGCCGACTGATCCACCCCACGCTGTCGTCGACGACACCACCGCTTGGCACCCCGGGTGCTGTGGACCCGCAGGGTCGCGGCGCGCACGAAGATGCGACCGAAGGGAGCCCGCCACAGGTCGAGCTGACCAACGAGGGAGTCCTCTACGCGATCCGATATGAGCTTGAACGCGGCGGCAAGATTGCTCTGCGCTGGCTCAGCCGCGAGGGCGACGACCTGATCCTGCCCGATGCGCATGTCCATGAGGGCGCGCGCACCGAGTTGGGCCTCGATGAGCTCAGTCCGCTGCGCAGTCCGGCGAGACGGGCAACGCTGCTCGGGGCGCATGCCAACGCGGCGCTTTCGATTCATGCGCAACGCGAAGGAAGGATCCGCATCGCGACCATCAGCGCGGTTCGTGCGCTGACGCAAGATCCTCATGTCGACGGTGCGCGGGCCGTCCTGGAGATGCTCACGCCGCGCCCATCCGACGCACGCCTCGAATCCTTGCTTGGCCTGACAACGCAGCTGCTTAGCGGCTTACCCGACGAGGTACTCGGACAGAGCTTCGAGGCCCCCAAAGAGGCGCTCGCGACCGTGATTCAGGCGCGCGAACGTCTCGCACGACCGTTCTCGATCGCGGTCATGGGCGAGTTTAGCTCCGGCAAGAGCTCGGTCGTCAACGCGCTGCTTGGCGAAGTCATCGCGCCGATGGGCGTTCTACCGACGACCACCACGATCAATCTCTACCGTCGCGGTCCGGGCGGCGGAGCGCGGGTGCACTATCGTGACGGACGCCTCGGGCTCTTGGCTCCCGGCGATATCGCGCCCTTCTTGCACGGGCTTGACGATGTGGAGGCTTCACGCGTGCGCTATGTCGAAATCGAGCGCAACGCGAGCTTTGTCGGTGACACGACGATCGTCGACACGCCTGGGCTCAACGCGCTGGACCCGTATCACGAGAAGGTCGCTCGCGAATTTCTCGCGGAGGCGGACGCGATCATTTGGGTGTTCTCGGCGACGCGTGGCAGCACCGCGTCGGAGTCCGACATCGTCAGTGAGCTTCGCGATGATGGGCGCAGTGTGCTGGGCGTGCTCAACAAGGTCGATACACTGCGCGGAGACGAGGTCGAAGAATTGGTGAGCTACGTTCGCGAGCAGCTCGGGGACGCACTGCTCGACGTGGTCCCCGTGAGCGCGAAGGCGGCGATTGGCTACCGGACCGCCCAAGAGCGCGCCACGTCGGCGTCCGCGGACAGCAGTCCATCGTCGCCCGCCAAGGGTGCCGCGGTGGATCCCTTTGCAACGCTCGAGTCCACGATCGCCGCCCGCTTGATTCGCGACGGGCGGGAGATCAAGCGGCGCCTCACCACGCGTCGCGTCTTGCAAGCGCTTGGGCAGCTTCGCGTCGCGGTGCTCGACCGCATCGCCTCGCTTGAGCGCGCGGGCACGGCGTCACGGGAAACGGGTCGCGAGCAAGAGCTTGAGCACGCACTGACGCGAGTGTCGCGACGCAGCTCGGAGCTGATCGTGGCCAATGCGGAGCCCTTGCTTCGCGAGTGGCTCAGCGCCGGGGTCTTTGATGCGGCGCAGGGTGTTGTGTTGGCCGCAGTCGATCCCGCGGAGATTGCCTATCTCGACGCGCTGGTCGAGGACATCTGCCTTGACGCGCTTGAGCAAGCCTGTACGCAGGACGCACTGGGCACCGATGCGCGCCTCTTGGTCGCGCGGACGGTCCAGCAGCACATGAGCGTGTGGGCGCGCGGCTACTTTGTCGCGATGCGCGATGTCGGTCTGACCAAGCGCTGGCTCGCGCTCCTATCCCATCGTGGCGTGCGATCGGAAGCGGGCCTGCAGACGGCCTTGCAAGAGCTCCTCGGCGACGTGGCGGCGCATTGGGCCACGCAGATCTTGTCGCTGCATCGGGTCTTGTTGGCGGACTATGCCGCGATGGCACGCTCGCGCGATGACGCACCGATCGCCGAAGCGCTTCGTCTCCGCGTGATCGTTCTGGGCGGACTCGATGCGATCCGTGATCGGCTCACGCAGGGATTGGTTCAAGACGGTGCGGACCCCGAGGCGAGTGCTGGCGTCGCGGATCGCGACGACGCGCGGCCACACGATCAGGAGCCCACGCGGCGCTAGGTTGACGCGCCCACCATGCGCGAGGGACGAGCATGCGGCAATTAGATCTCCTGCGGAACAACGACACGCGACACATCAAGCGTGACCTCGGTGCGGGCGAGTCACTGGTCTTCGGGGGCGATGAAGCCGGTCGGGGACCGGTCCTTGGACCGATGGTGCTCGCCGTCGTTGGACTCACGCCAAGCGCAGCGCGCTCGCTGCAAGCGCTCGGTGTCGCCGACAGCAAGCACTTTGGTGCGGGCGCCTCCGCCCGTACGCTTCGTGGGGAGCTCGATCGACAGATCCGTGCGCGGGCGACGGTCTGTTGCGTCGAGATCGTCTGCGTCGCGCGCATCGACGCCTCGACGCAGACCGGTGGCCTCAATCGCCTTGAGCAGGAGGTCATGCGCGACTTGCTTGGACGTGCGTCCCCGCGTCCGGGCGAAGAGATCGTCTGCGATGGAGAACGACTCTTCGCGCCGTTGCGGGCGGATTACCCTGCCCTGCGCGCCCTCAACAAGGCGGAGGACCAGTTCGTTGCGGTGGCGGCGGCATCGATCGTGGCCAAGCACGTACGTGACACCGAGTTCGAGTCGATTCGAGACAGGTATCGCGAGGAGTTTGGTGAGGTCGGCGGCGGCGGCTATCCCAACGTCGCGACGTACCGCTTTCTCGACGCCTATCAGGCGCGCTACGGCGAGCTTCCGCCGGAAGCGCGGCGTTCATGGCAGCGCACGGGCGCGACGATGACGCGCGAGGGTGCAAGGGAACTCGGCTCGCGCTGACGCAGCGCTCGCGGATGAAACGAAACTCGTTCTACCGAGGCCAGATCTACCGACGCCAGATCCAGTTAGGGCAGATCTTCCAGCGCGTCGGCCTTCTTGGCCTTCGACGGGGATTTCTCGTCGTTCATCGGCATCTTGTCGCGCTCGCGATCGATGAAGGTGCCAATCGAGGGATCGAGCTGCTTGGCGAGCGCGAAGTGAGTCTTGGCATCGGACGCCCGACCGGCGGACTCGAGACACAGCGCGAGGCCAGCCTCCGCCCGCGCGCGTACCAAGTTGACGGGATTGCTCGCGATGATCGCTTCGTACTGATCGATCGCGAGCCCGCAGCGGCCCTTCCGACGCAATGCGTGCACACCGTCGAGCTCGCTCCACTGATCGTTTTTGTCAGCGCTCGCGCTCTTGCTCGTCGCCGCTTCCTCGGGGGCGGGCTTGGCCTCTTTCCTCTTCGCGGGATCGCTATAACCCGCGCTACCGCCAGCTGACTTCGCGCTGGGCTTGGCAGGCACGGGCGCGCCACTGGCAGCTCCGCGACCGGCCTGCGCAGAGAACTCCTGCTCTTCCATCATCGCCTCAGCCATCCCATCGGCCGGCAAGGCATTGTCCTTGGCGAGCGCTCCGGCTGCCGGCGCGGGCTCGTCGGCGGTCCGCGTTGCGACCAGGTCGTTGTCCGCTTCGGAAGGCTCGGCGTCGCCCATCAGCTTGGCATCACCTTCGCTCACGGGCGCAGACGCGGGTGCCTCCTTGTCGGCCCGACGCGCGACCTCCTCCTGGGCGTGTCGCGGACCCTGCTGTCCCTGCGCGAGCATGAAGATCAACGCCACGCCGGCGGCAACCGCCAAGAGCGGCACGATCGCCTGGCGCAAGGAACCCGAACGTCGTTCGCGTGCGTCGTCGAGAGATGCGACGGGACTGGGCGATGCGATGTGCTGACCCGACTCGACCAGGCCGCCTGCGGGCAGTCGCGCCGAGGATTCGATCCGCTCAAAGAGGCTGCCGGGACCGCCAGGAAGCTCCACATCGAGCAGTGCAGCCTGGGCATGACCCAGCAGGCGCTGATAGTCGTCAAGCCTTGCCCGCACACGGAGCAGGGCGTCCGCGTCGAGGGATTCCGCGTCGTCGTTCCCTTCCCCGAAATGCGCGGAGTCGTCCATCGCGCCATCCATGCCGAGCGCGTCGAGCCCGAGATCAAGACGCGCGAGTTCCTCCGCGCTCCAGTCCGTGAAGAGATCGTCGTCGTTGTCGGGGGCGACCACGCTTGCAGACGGTCCCGCATCCGATGACGCGAGCGCACGCACGCGCGAGCCGGCGAGGGCCGTTGGTGCGGCCTCGCGGCTGCCGTCGGCAGCGTCGATCGGAGTGTCGTCGTGCTCAGCCATGGGAGGCTCGTTTGCTGTTCTCTAGGGAGGGAAGCGTCCGCTCCTCGGCACGTTGGCTTGAGGTATGGGACTCGGCATCGTCCGTCGGGGTGGCGGCCTCGCCGGGCGGTGCCAGCTCTCGGGTCGAGCGCGGGCTGGTCTTGGGGAGCGGATCGAGATCGTCAAGCTCTCCGCGAAGCTTCTCAAGCGCGTAGCGCATGCGGCTCTTGACCGTGTTCTCGGACGCACCGACGCTCTGCGCGATCTCTTTAAACGAGAGCTGTCCGATCTGGCGCATCAGAAAGACCTCCCGCTGGTCTTCGGGCAGTCGCTCCACCGCCGCCGCGATCCGCTGGCGCAGGGTGCCGGCGTCAGCGGCATCGTCGGTCGGAACTTCTTGCGCGGCGGTGCGCTCAAGCAGTGAGCCGCGGTCGCTGTCGGGACGGGTGGCATCGAGGGACTGATGACGTCGAAATCTCGCCCGACGACTCTCGTCGACGCAAAGATTGCGCGCGATTGTGTAGAGCCAGGTGCCAAACTTCGCGGTCTCTTGATAGCGATCGCGTGAACGAATGACGCGTAGGAAGACCTCCTGCAGCAGCTCTTCGGCGCGCGCCTTGTTGTGAACGCTCCGCAGCAGGAAGGCAAAGACACCGCGCTCGTGTCGATGAACAAGCGTGGCGAAGGCAGGGACCTCACCGCCGCAGTACGCGTGCATGAGCTCCTCGTCGCTGCGAGTCTCCGCCGCGTGATCTTGCTTGTGCGAGTCCTTCGCCATAGGGCGATCCCGCGACCGAGGTCACGGACTCGCAGTGTCCACGCCACCGTAGGTGTCGCGCAACTGCGAATCGGGATCATGGCGCGCTGCGCTGAAAGAGCATCTCGAAGCTCGGATGGCGCGCTCGCGCGACCGCGGCCAAGTCGCGACGGGCGACTTGGACGGCTTGCACGATTTGGCAGGTGGAACGACACGCCCGCCAGCAAACGCCGGGGGCGTCCGCTGGGTCTCTCGGATCCAAGACTCGCTGCAGCTGGTGCAAACAGGACGCGGGCGCGTCGAGCCGTGCACGGGGTTGTGACGCGCTCTCGCGGGACAGATCTCGCGCCGTGGCCCGATCCGCGTCTCAAGATCGCCGGCGGCCTGCGCAAAGGCGATCGGAGCCCTCACTCGACGCGTTAGGGCAGTCGGTGCCCGCCCCTGCGTGCCATCTTGGCGGGTCTGGCATCGGCAACGCACTTGGGGCGCAAAGCGCAGGGACGTTCGCCCGGGTGAATCTCTCTGCGAGAAACGTGAGAGTTCTCTCGGTTGGAGAGCTCTCTCGGTTGGAGAGCATTCTCGGATGGAGAGCTCTCTCGGTTGGAGAGCTCTCTCGGCTGTGGAGCAGGCGCCGCCCGGCGTCACTGGCCGTCGCCGGTCCTCAGGGCGCGCACCGGTGCGCTCGCGCCGCGGTGGCCACGGCGGCCGTTGCTCTGGGGCGCCGCGCGCTCAGGAGCCTCTCGGGGGGCGGCTGCGTCGGCAACTTTTTTGCGCGACACCGCTGCGGGGAGCACCGGTGCGCGACACCGCTGCACAGAGCCATTGCTCCTCATCCTGAAGCGCGAGCGCGCCGGCCTGGCTGACATCGCGGACACCACATCAGCCCGCGTCCTGTGCTGCGGTCCGCGACGATGATCGTGCCGCAGCTTGGACAGGGCGAGCCGTCGCGTCCGTAGATCCGCAGGTCATCTTGGTTGCGACCCACCTCACCGCTGACGTTGCGAAAGTCTTTGAGGGTCGTGCCGCCACGCTCAATCGACGCACGCAAGACCTTCACGAGGTTGCTGGCGATCGCATCCCAATCGTGTGGCCTTAAGCGATGCGCAGGCGTGCGCGGATCGATCCCCGACAAGAAGAGCGATTCGATCGCGTAGATGTTGCCAATGCCGGCCACGGCGTGCTGATCCAAGAGCGCGTCGCGGATCGCTCGCACACTTTGACCAAGACGCGCCGCCAACAACTCACCGCGAAAGCCCCGTGCGAGCGGCTCTGGGCCCAGCTGCGCCACAGGTGGGGTGTTGAGGAGATTCTCGTATCGGGTCAGGCGCACACCGCCAAAGCGTCGCGGATCCACGAGTCGAAGCTCGCGGCCATCGGCGAATGCGAGCACGAGATGCGTGTGCGCGACCATCGGTGTACCAGCGCGGACGATGCCACAGCGACCGCTCATCCCCAGATGAAGCAGCAGACCAAGCGCCTGCTGCTTCGCACCCGCGTCCCGCGTCGTCGCGCGCATTTGTCTAGGCCGGAGTGCGGCCTGCTGTTCGAACTTCCAGAGGATGTACTTACCGCGTCGTACGAGCGTCCCGGGGACGTGCCCGATCAAGTGCTGCAGCGGGAGTGCGTCGTGTTTCCACGCGGCGTGCTCGCGCAAGGCGAACGCGCTGCGCCAGCACGAGATCACTGGCGATGCCAGCCGACCTCGGACCAGCCCACGACGCACCGATTCGACCTCGGGCAGCTCAGGCACGGCTCTGCTCGCGCGCGCGCTGCAAGGCCGCAAAGTCCTCAGGCGTGAGGCGTTCCGGTCGCAGGGAGGAGTCGATGCCAGCGGCGTCGCACCAAGCCTGCGCCAGCTCGCGCGAGGACGCCACGCTGCCTAGCGCGTTGGCCAGCGTCTTACGTCGCTGTTGGAAGCAACCACGGACCAAGGCCGAGTACGCGCGAGCATCCTGGACCTCACCGCGTGGCGTCTCTCGGGGCGTGAGCGCGATGACGGCCGAGTCAACACGCGGCGCAGGGAGAAAGCAGTGGCGACCCACGTCGCAGACCTTGTGGATCGCTCGCACCCGCGAGAGCGAGACGGTCGCGGCGCCATACGACTTGGTGCCGACCGGTGCGCAAAGTCGATCCGCGACCTCGCGCTGGACCATCACCACCCAGACGCCGGTCTCTTGGTGGACGTCCAGCAGGCGAAACAGCAACGCGCCGGTGAGCTGATAGGGCAGATTGCCGACGATGCTCGCACGACGACCGTCGGCGCCGGCACGCACGCCCGCGTAATCAAATGCGACCGCGTCCGCTTCGTGTAAGGTCAGTCGCGCTTCGCCGCGAAACTCCTCGCGCAGCACCGCACATAGATCGCGGTCGCGCTCGATCGCTTCAACCTCGCCACCGAGCTTGAGCAAATGCCAGGTTAGCGTGCCAAGGCCGGCACCGATCTCGACCACGCGCTGGCCAAGAGACGCGCCGCTGGCCTGCGCAATCGCGAGGTGGACGTGCATCGCATGGAGGAAGTTTTGTCCCCAGCTCTTGCGCGCATAAAGCCCGTAGCGTTCCAGCAGCTCGCGCGGGGTGCTGGGCTGCGCTCGCGCCGACATCGGCTCGCGCGTCGGAGGACGAGAGGAAGTCGCCTGTCCCGGCTCGCTCGCGTCGGCCTGCGGCGGGTGGCCGTCTTGGGGTGGGATCCCACCGCTCATGGCGCAGCGCCCCGATCCGGAGCGGAGATGCTCCCGGCCGCGGGCGAGCGCATGTCGACGGCCGCGATCACCGGACGCAGCGCGTCGATGGGATAGCTGGAACGCACGTCGACAAAGGGGGCAGCGCCCGCGCGGATCCTCGCGCTTGCGGCCATGCCGATCATCGCCGCATTGTCGCCGCACCATCGCAGCGGCGGAGCGTGGAGTTCGATCCCCTGGGGTTTGAGGGCCTCTGCGAGACGATGCCGCAGCGCGGAGTTGGCCGCGACGCCGCCCACGACCGCAAGCCGTGAGGCCTTGGTGCGTGCCAGCGCCATGACGCTCTTGCTGACGAGAATATCGACGAGTGCAGCCTGAAAGCTGGCGCACAGATCCGCTAGCTCGCTGCGCGAGGTCGGCGGACCGTGCTTGTCGAGTCGTACCGCCATCGCGGTCTTGAGGCCGGAGAACGAGCACTCGAGGCTCTGCACGTGGAGCATCGATCGCGGGAAGGCGATCGCGGTCGGATCCCCTTCTTTGGCGAGGCGATCGATCCAAGGCCCGCCGGGATAACCAAGACCGAGCAACTTGGCGACCTTGTCAAAGGCCTCGCCGACCGCGTCGTCGCGCGTGCCTCCCAGGCGCTCATAGTCGCCCAGACCCCGCACCCAAACCCACTCGGTGTGGCCACCGGAGGCCAAGAGCGCGACGTGTTCTTGCAACGGTCCGCGAGCGACTCCCTCCTCGTCGAGGAGCGCGGAGAACAGATGGCCCTCCATGTGGTGGATGCCATGAAGCGGGCGCTGCAACGCGACCGAAAGCCCCCGAGCCAGCTGCGTCGTCACCAAAAGCGCGCCGACAAGACCCGGTCCACAGGTCACCGCGAGCGCGTCAATGCTGCGCAGGTCGATGTCGCCGGCTTGGCGATGGGCATCGCGAAAGACTTGGACCACATCCTTCATGTGGTGCCGGCTCGCGAGCTCTGGCACCACCCCGCCAAACTTTGCGTGGATCTCGATCTGGGTCGCGACGCTGCTGGAGACGACACGATCGCCCTCAATGATCGCGACTGCGGTCTCATCACACGACGACTCCAGCGCGAGCACCCGCGGCCAGTGCTTGGGCACCGACTGCTGCGCGGGGGATCCGTTGGACGCGTTCGCTCGGGCGCGCTGCGAGGCGCTCGTGCCGTGCGGCGCTGGGTCGGAATCGATCATCGCAAGCTCTCGCGGATGCAAGCGCGCCGCACATGCGACGCGGCGTGCTACGGCGTGGCCTTCTCCAGCTTGCGCTCCAGCGTTGCGACCTGCTGTCGAATGCTGCGTGCGTACTTGTGCTTGGGAGCGAGCTCAAGGAAGCGACGGTAGGCGTCGAGTGCCTCTTCGTGGACGCCGAGTTCTTGCTGAATCACGCCGATGTTGAGGTGCGACTCGGGCAGGGTCTCGTCGAGGTTCGCCGCCTGCTTGGCGGCCACGAGCGCGGCCGGTAGGTTGCCCTGCTCAAGGCGGATGTTGCTGCGCAGCAGATGCGCGCGCGCATGCTCGGCGTTGAGTTCGAGGAGCTCATCGATGCGTGCGTCGGCTTCGGTGAGGCGACCGTAGCGATAGCTGCGTTCGGCGGCCTCGAGCAGCGCGACTTGCTTGGGATCGTCGCTTGCAGTGTTGGCTGTGCCGCCAGTGCCGTTGCCACCGCTGGTCGCAGGCTCGGTGCCACCGTCATTGCCCGCGCCGCTGTCTGCCCCGGTGTCCGGATCGGGATCTCCACCCGTATCGGCGGCAGCGACGCCGGTCGGATCGCCGGCGCTTGTCGGCGCGCCGCCATCGGCGCTTTCGCCCGAGCTGTCAGTGATCGGGGCTGCGCCGTCGTCGGCGACGGGAGTCTCGCCCGCGGTGGCTTGGGCACCGCTCGAGTCCGCGGTGTCGCGTGGCTCGGAGCTGTCATCGTTTTGGATCGGCTGAGTCGTGTTGTCTCGACCCTTGCCCGCGTTGGTCTCCTTGCCCTTCCTGCCAGATGCGGGGCTCAACCACGTGGGACCGATGACCAGTGCAAGCACGACCACAAGCGAGACGCCGACGATCGCGATGATCCACGGCCCGATACTCGGGCTCTCGGGCGCGACGGTGATGACGTCGACATCCTGATCGGCGGGTGCTTTGTTGGAGAGGCTACGCCCACCATCGGGCGGAGTCTCAGCTTCAAGGACCGCGTCATCGCTTGACCGCTTGCGCGATCCCTTGTCGCTGCGACCGTCCTCGCTGAGTTCGGCGTGGGCAAAGGGTCGCGCGCCCGAGGTCAGACTTTCGAACGCGGGCTTGCCAACCTTGACGCCGATGGTCTCGGGATCGATGCGGATCGTCCCCGGCGCAGTTGCGTGCAGCGTGACGAGCGACTGCAAGCGATCGAAGTCTTCGCTGCTGGATGAGATCAGCGAAGTGTCGGCCGCACCTCCGCTGTCGCTGGTGGCCCAGCCGGGGCGTGAGGAGCCCGTCGGCGTGGCGGTCGGCGTGGGCACGACCTCATCGCGCGAGATCGAGCCGCTTGCGGCGGCGCGATACGTCCCGGCGGGCGGAGCGATCTGTCCGTCCACCGAGGTGATCTTCGCGGTCCGAAGCATCCATGCCGGCGGTCGCTTGGCGAGCTCGTCCTCATCGTCGTCGTCGAGGTCTGGTGCGGACGAGTAGCCACCGTCCCCACCGCGACGCTCAAAGTCTTGCGAGCTCGCGATCTCTAACGTCGCGCTGGAATTGCCTGCGGCGGCCAGGCCACCCAATCCGCCGCCCGAGACGCCAAAGCCCGAATGACCCGCGCTTGGTGGCGCGCCCGCTGATCCTGCGCCCCCGATCGAAGGCGTGGGGCTTCCCGGCGTGGAGTCGGCCGCGTGGAGGATTGAAGTCTCGCCGCTGTCGAGGGCGCCGGCGGGGACGCCCGTGCCCTCGCGCTGCGTGAGCGCGACGGGGGGCAGGGGCTCATCATCGTCCGTCACCGCAAGGACGGGCGCAGGGCGGGCGGGCTCAAAGCGCGGTGCTGCACGGGCGCCCAGATCGGCTGCGAGGGCGCTGAGATCGTGTGGACCGCTGCCGGCACTGGAGCTTGAACGCAGTGGCTCGCGCGGTCCCTTGCCGGGAGGAACAAAGCTTGGCCGCGTGCTCGCACCGGGCTCGTAGGGCTGTGTCTTGGACAGCGGGTCGTCTGCCCCCGCGAGCTCATCGAGTCGATCCGCGAGCTCTTGAAGTACTTGCGCCGTCTCTGCGCTTCGCTCCTGCTCGCGGTCGCGCGGACTTCGGATGCTGGCCGGGAGCGGACCTGTGTCTTCGCCATCACCCGTTCCACGGGCCGAGGCTGGGATTCCGCCGACGAGTCCTGCGTCGTCGTAGGGCGTGTGGCGCTCTTTGGCGGCCAAGAGGTGTGGCGGCGTGGGGACGGGCGGCAACTCGAGCGTGGTCGCATCGCCGGCAGAGACAGAATGTCCCGGATGATCGCTGGCGGCGGCGACAAACGCGGCGCGAGCAGCCGGCGCTCCGCTGTCGAAGGCGTCGAGGTGCAGACCGCTGAGATTGTTCTCGTCGACCGGCTCATCGGCGGCATCCGAGGTTAGCTCTTCGAGTCCTTCGAGCGAGGGTGTGAGCAGGCCTTCGAAGTAGAGGTTGGAGACGATCTCGAGCGCTTCGAGGTCGTCTGCACCGCTGTCATCGATGACGTCGACGATTGTGCGGCGACCATCGAATCGGCGAAGCAGACTCGCGGTGGCGCCGTCGAGGGGCTCGGGTCGGGTATCGAGCGCTTCGCGATCCACCGACAGCACCGAGTCGAGCGGCGGCAGCTGCTCGAGCAGACGACCCCACTCGTCGACCCGGCGCATGCCTTCCATCAAGAGACCTTGGGTGGTCTCGTTGATGGTGGCACTCCGACTCATCGGCTTGAACTCGACTTCGAAGCTGCCTTCGGTGAGCGACAAGAGGCGGTAGATCGCGGACTCGCCCTGGAGACGGCCCAGTTCTGCATCGATCACGCCGCCATCGCGGAACCAGACCATGCCCTCGCCAAACTCGGTCTCGAAGTGAATCGTGCCGCTCTTGCGGCTGATCTCGATCGTTTGGATCAGATCGACGACGGCCATGTCAGCGAGCTGACCGGTGAACTTAGTGCGCGCCGTATCTTTGCGTTCGAGGCGTTCACGTTGCTTTCGCTGCAGAAGCATCCGCAGCCGCGTCGTGACCTCTTTGATGTAGATCGGCTTGACGAGATAGTCCTCGACGCCGAGTTCAAGGCCGCGGACCTTGTCTTCGATCGCCTTTGCCGACGTGAGAAACACGAAGGGGATCGTCGACCACTTCGCGTTCTGCTTGACCATTGTGCACAGCTCGAACCCGTCTCGACCGACCAATCGGGTATCGGACAGGATCAAATCGGGCTCTGCGTGTTCAAGGAAGGAGAGCGCTTGATCTGCACCCTCCGCGGTCGTCACGGAGAAGCCGGCCTTACGCAGGCTGACTTCCAAGACGCGTCGACTTCTCGCGTCTCCATCGACCAGCAGTAGATTCTGTCTTGCCATCCGTTGGTCGTGATCTTGAGAGCGCGGTGCCAGTCGTCGTGCGTCGCGGGGCTAGCCGAGCAGTCGGCCATGTGCAGCGATGCGATCAGCGGGCACTGGATGAGGTTGGGCGGAGGTTGCCGGCCGCCTTGAGCGGACACGTGCGGCAGACCGAAGTTGGCCATCACGATCGGTGGGCGTGCGCAGGCTCGGGGCGCTGCATCGCATGCGCGGTTTTGTCGGTCGGCTCGTGTTGCCTGTGGGGTTGGCTCGCACTGCGTTGGTGTGCGGCAATGGTTGCGCGTGGACGTGCGCGGACGCTCGGTCGCCCCAGCGCGCCGCTGCCATATGGCCGTGGCCTGTCGTCATGTGCGTGGGGTGGCGTGTCACTGCGAGCATCCGGGCACCTTTCCAGGGCGCGGAATTGACGGGCAGAGTATCTGTAGGCGCAATATGGGGCAACTTGCGGGCGTGTAGGGCTTTGTTGCGCGCTCCGAGACGAGTATCGGCTCGAAGCGAGCCTGCTTTGCGGCCGCATCGACGGGACGTGCGTCTTCCCTTCGGCCGATCTATGGCTCCAGGGGAGACGTTGACTGCCAGGAGTGCCGGCTGTGTCGGATTGGGGCCGGGGCTGCGGTTCCTGGCGCTTTGGGGCCGTGGCGGACGCGAGGGAGGGAATCGTCGCGCGTGGGCGGGGGGCCCGTGGAGATCGGCGGATGTCGACGGTGTGTTGGCGAGCGTTCGACTTGGAAGCTTTTGGTCTGTCGTGTCCCTGTGCTAGACGCGATCATGGAGTTTGGCTCGAGGACTCGGCCATCCGCAGGTCGCGATTGGACCGCTTCCGTCGAGTGCGCGAGCGCGCTGCTCTGGTTTGCGATGCGTTGTCAGGTGTCTTGCACGGAGGCGGCCCCGTGAACTCCGTCGTCTCCAGCCGTGGCCACCTGCGGGCGTCGACCCTCGGCGAGCACCGGGTACCGCGCAAGGCCTTCGTCGCCGGCGCCCTTGGGGTCGCGAGGCGTCCTCGGGGGCTGCACGTCGGGGGGTCGAGATGAGCGGGGCTGAAGGCGGAGCGCGTGGCGCTGAGTCCGCGTCGAGTATTGCGGGAGATTCGCAGTTCGATCGGGTTGCAGGGGAGGTGACTTTTCGGGGGGAGGGCGCATCCGCGAGTAGCGCGCGCTCCGCGGAAATCGGGGACGGCGACGCCGCTAGCGTGGGTTCCGCGGTGCGCGAACCGATTGACGCGGGATTGGCGCTAGGCGCTAGTGGCGCGGATGGGTTTCTTGTGGGCGACGCTCAGGTCGGTGGAGGGGCGCCGGCGACGGCCGCGGCGGCTTCCGGCGGAGGTGGGTCTCAGCGGGAAGCTCCGGGTCGAGCCGTCCGTGAGGGTGGGGTGGCCCGTGGTGTCTCGCCCGGGACTGCGGCGCTGCTGGCGGTGCTCGCGGTGGTCTTTGTCGGACAGCTCGTGACGTCCTGGTTCGGGGCGGATGGATTGGGCGTTGAAGCGCTTGCCTTGGCATTGCCGCGGGCGGATCTGGTGCTCCTCGGAGCGCTTAGCGCCGGCCACGTTTGGCTGGAGGATGAGTGGTTTCGCGTGGGTGCCGGAATGGTGCTGCACGCCTCTGTCCTGCACTGGGCGCTCAATTCCGCATCCCTTTGGAGTGTCGGCGATGCGCTTGAACGCTACTGGGGACCCGGGCGGACCGTTGCGTGCTTTGTACTCGCAGGGCTCTTTGGCAATCTGTGCTCGCTGGCTTGGGCGGAGGCTCCGTTGATTGTGGGTGCGTCGGGTGGTGTCTTTGGTGTGGCTGCTGCGCTTGCGCTGGTCAGCTACTGGGGTCCGCCGGCCGCATCGAGGCGGCTCGTCCGCGGGGTGGATGCCGTCGTTGGGGGCAGGGCGGAACGGGCGACCGAAGGCGGGTCAGAGGGTGATCGCTTGGGCGCTGGTCTTGGTGCCGCGTCTGGGCGCGGGCCGCTCCTCGTCGATCGAGAGGGCGCGCGTCGATTATTTCGAAGTATCGCGATCTGGCTGGGCATTGGGTTGGCCCTTCCGCTTGTCTTCGGGGGCGGCGTGTTTGCGAACGGAGCGCATCTAGGAGGCGTCGTGGCAGGATTGCTGGTGGCCATCGCATTTGAGGCACGGGCCCGGTGGTTGGGGGCGGCGGTGGCCGTGGGCGGCTTGCTGCTGGTCGGGGCGGGCGCTTGGTTTGCGGCCCATCCCGTGCGGCCCGTTCAAGCGGCGATTCTGCGGGGCTACGCGCTCGAAGAGCGTGGAGATGACGCGGGTGCGCTGAGGGAGTTTCGCGTGGTGCTCGCGGCGGCACCCGCCGACGCGGAATGGCAGAACACCGTCGCGTATACGGCGGCCCAGGCTGGAGTCGCGCTCGAGTTGGCGGAGAGTCTTGCACGATCTGCCTACGCGTCAGAGCCGAAGAGCGGTGCGATTGCCGATACGCTGGGCTTCGTGCTCTGCCGGCGCGGGCAGTTCGAGGAGGGTCGGGAGCTGCTTTGGCGTGGTCTTGAGCTTGGCTTGGACCCCATCGTTTCGCTCCAGCACTGGGTTGAGTGCGAGCGCGTCGCAATCGAGTTGCCTCACTAGCTGGCCGTGGGTTCTCGGTTAGTTGTGGAGTGTGGGCCGGGAACGGTTTGGCGAGGGGGTCGTCGTTGTTCCACGTGGAACACCCGTGGAGCGCGGGTGCCGAGGGTCCCCGCCCGCTTTGAACCCGATCGGTACTGATGGACGAGCTGCGACCCCCGGAATCAGCGCTGTTGGCCATTCGTGCGGGTCTCGATCCGCGTTCACCCGGATGCCGCCACTGCCGGTGGGCTCGAAAGCACGCGAGCGCCTTAGGACTGACGGCCAAGAACTCCTAATCGGCAATCAACCACGGACACTGGCAAGTCCCGACGTTCCACGTGAAACGAGCCCTTCGCAGCCAAACGTACGAGGATCAGGATCCCCGGCATCGACCCCAACACAAGACGTTTCGCCGCAGGCTGCAAGCACATGCACACCCAAGGCCCCAGACGGCACGACAAGACAGCCCCAAGCGCGACTTGGTGCGCCCAGAAGGCGTGTCGACCGCCGAATCACCGCCCTCTTAGGTGGACAAGCGCACCGCTCGAACGCTCCACTCGCCCCGATCGACGTGCGTCACCAACTCGCAGTCTTCGGGCAGTGCATCCGTCGAGTGCTGATGCAGCATCACCGTACCACGAACACCCAGCCAAGGCCTCGCCTCCTCCAACCATCGGCTGGGCGCAAACACAGCGCGAGCCCCCGCAGAATCAAAACTCCCTGTGGCCGGTCCTCGTCCCTCCCCCTGGTATCGGCCCGCATCAACACGACCGCGCCACACGCTCGAGGCGCCCACACTGCCCGTCGCCCCACGAATCATGCCAAGCGCCACATCAAGAAATGCAACGCGCTTAGCCCGCGGCTCCACTAGCTCCAGGTCAACCACCGTACACGCCGCAATCACGAGTCCCGGAAATCCTCCCCCCGAACCCACATCCAAAACACGCATACCACGCGCACGCGTCCCAAGCGCAGGCTCGCGCTCTTCACGCAGCGCGCTACCCGCAACCACCGCTCCAGCTGCGCCCTTTTCGCCATCCACCGACACCGAATCCACACGCGGCCCGCCCACAGCCGGCTCCGCTCCAGCCGGCTCCGCTCCCAAACTCCGCGCCTCCCAAACCGCAGCCAACACCGCACACGACACGAGCGCCTCCTCCACCTGAGACCAGAGCCGGGTGACGTCACCCGTCAGATTCAAGACGCTCTCGTACTGGCCAAGGGCCAACTCCACCACCTCGAGGCCGCGCGATCCGGCGTCGATGTCTCGCCACAACGTCGATGGATAGCGCTGCGCGAGCTCATTCCGCAGCTCGCACGCCCGGCCCAAGAAACCCATCCGAGAACTCGACGTCGTCACGGGACGCCAACTCTACTCTGTCCTCGGCGCAGCGGTCACGCCGCCATGCCACGTCCGATCTGCGCGCGCGCACGCGAACACAACGAGCACGCTCCCACCGCACGCAACATGCACCCCTCGCATTGACATGCGCACCCCACCAGCCGCCCGCGAGAGGCAAGCGGTGCCCGTAAACCCCATCTGCGGCCCGATCCGCTAGAAAGCACGCCGCGCCCACCCCTCGTGCACCGCAGCAAGGGCCGAGCGCAGCCGCAACGCATATGTCCGACGCCCTTGACCGCCGCATTCGCGCACAACTCGACGCTCTCGCGCGTCGAGGTCAAACGCGTGTGCTCCCCGCGATCACTGATCGCAGCGGCCCGACCTATCACGTCCAAGGCACGCGCGTCCTTGGACTGTGCAGCAACGACTATCTCGGCCTGGGCACGAGTGCCCTCCGTATTCTTTCCGCAGGCTTCGATGCATCCTCGTCGAAATCCCCGAACGCGGTCCGGACCGGCGCCGACAGATCCGAGCCACGCACGCCCGACTCCCGCACACCCACCATCGACACGATCGCACCCGCGATTCCACGTGGCGCAACCGCATCGCGCCTGGTCGCCGGCGATCTCGAATGTCATCGGCAGGCCGAAGCTGCTCTCGCACGGCTCCTCGACACGGAGGACTGCGTGCTCTTCCCCAGTGGCTACCAGGCGAATGTCGCCGCCCTCTCTGCGGTGATCGAGCGCGAAGAACTCGTCCACTGTGACGAGCTCATGCACGCGAGCCTCATCGACGGCGTTCGCCTGGCCCGAGCCACGCCCAACATTCTCGCGCACCTCCACGCTCCCCCGCGCATCGACACCCCACGCATCGACACCCCGCACATCGATCGCAGCGACCACGCCAGCGCGACGCCGCAAACGACCGCCCTGTCCCCCACGCGCACACCCATGCGCCAAAGCGACGCTGGTGCGACGGCCCACCCCGTGGCGCCGTGGTGGATCTGCGAGTCGATCTACTCCATGGACGGCGACCAGACCGATCCCGCCGATGCCCGCGCCCACCTTGCGAGCGGTGGACTTCTCTATGTTGACGAAGCCCACAGCATCGGCATGTACGCCGGCGGCCAGGGCTGGAGTGCAGAGCACAAGCTTCGCCCCACGATGCTGTGCGCTCCTCTCGGTAAAGCCTTTGGCCTTGCGGGCGCCGCCGTGGGCTGCACCGCGACCGTCGGAGAGTGGCTCCGGACCCGCGCGCGTGGCTTTGTCTTTAGCACCGGCATCGCGCCGATCCTTGCCAGCCAAGTTCTCGAGGTCCTCGGGGACCTTTGCGGTCCGCTGGGCGAGCAGCGCCGAGAATCACTGTGGAGCAACGTCCGCGTTCTCGCACACGAGCTCGGCATCCCTCCGGACCAGCAGCGCTCGCCAATCTTCCCGATCCTGATCGACCCGCTCACGCCTCCGGCCGAGCTCCGCGAGCTCCAACAGCATCACGACGCAACCCAAGCTCTCACAAACCAATCTTCCGCGTACAAAGACAACGCAACACCGGACCACGCAACGCAAGCTCTCGCACAACAAGCTCCCGCCATGCATGCGTCACTGCAGCGAGCTGCCGCCGCAGACTCGCTTGCGGCAGCCCGCAACAACGAGCGCGCGCTTGCTCTCTCACGCGCCCTCCTTGCCCGCGGCTACCACGTGCAAGCGATCCGCCCGCCCACCGTGCCTCCCGGTACGGCCCGACTTCGCGTCACCGTCACGGCCTTGCACACCCACGACCAGCTCCGCGCCTTTGCCCGCGAGCTCAAAGTGCTCCGCGCAACGATCTAGCTCAGTGGGCCCCGTGGGCTCGGAAACTTCGCCCTGCCGACCAGACTGTCGAAAAGCCCCACGCGGCGCATGACCGCGCACGCACCACGCAGCCCCTTCGACGTTCGTCCTGGTTGCTCGTCTTGTTGCCCGTGGGTGACGTAGGCCCGCTACGCTCCCTCCTCGCATCTCGGCCTGCATGACGACTTGCATGTCCATGCACGCCACGGGGCTTCCTCGACAACCTGCCAGGGCTTGGCCACATGAACCAACGACCGCCACCTCGCATCTACGTCATCGGCACCGACACAGATGTCGGAAAGACCGCATGCACCTGCGCGATGCTGCTCGGCCTCCACGCGCGAGGGCTGAGCGTGCTTCCGCAAAAGCCGGTGGCCTCAGGCCCCGAGGGACCGAGCTCCGACATCGCGCGACTCATCGCCGCCGTCGGCCAGCCCCTCCAACCCGACGAACTGTGCTCCTTCCGATCCGCCCTCCCGAAGGCTCCGGGCCTGATCCCCGACGCGCATATCTTTCTTGCCGCCGCGCCCCGCCTGCCGACATTGCCCGAATCGCCACAACCGACCGCGACCGGCGACCGCCCCTCGACGCCGACGACAACCGCGACGACAACCGCAACGACAACCACGACGACAACCGCAACGACAACCGCAACGACAGTCGCGACGAGAACCGCGACGAGAACCGAGACGAGAACCGCGACGACGCTGCTGCGCGCGCAAGCGTGTCTGCGCGACCTCATCACGACCTACCAGCCCTCGCATGTCCTTCTCGAAGCTGCCGGAGGTTGGCATGTGCCGATGCCGGACGGCACGTGGCAATCGACATGGGTCCAGCAGTTGTGCGACGCGATCCTCATCGTCGCGCGGCCGGGCCTGGGCACGATCAATCACACCCTGCTGACCATTCAGGCCGCGCGCGTCGCCGATCCCGACGCCTCACGTCCGATCCTCGGCTTTGTCTTTTCCAGCACGCAAACTGAGCACACCCAGAACCCTGCGCACCTCGCAGAGGAGAACGCTGAGGTCATCCAATCGTCAAGCGGTGTGCCCTTCCTCGGCCTACTCCCCTATATGCCCGCGCTCTCCGACGCCGAGAGCATCGCCATCGATCGCGAGCGCCTGGTCGAGCAGCTCGCGAAGCTCGACGTCGTCCACAACATCGAGCACGCGCTTCGCAATCTTACGCAGACGCTTGATGCACGCGACCGGCCCATCAAGCAATGATCGCTCGCCCGTGATCGCGCGTCCGTGATCGCTCGTCCGCGAACGCTCGCCCGCGAACGCTCGCCCGGACGCAGCGAGGGCCCCGCGCTACTTCCCGATGCAAAAAGTCGAGAAGATCCGTTGCAAGACGCGATCACCGACCGGGCCAAGATCATCCCGTCCGGTGATCTCGCGAAGCCGACGCTCCGCGATCGTCAGTCGCTCGGCACACAGCTCCAGCGCGTCCGCGTCGAGCTCCTCCACGGCCGCAAGCAGCTCGTCGTGGGATTGCGAGATGCACTCTTCGTGGCGATGCAGGCCGATCCACGCGCTCTCGCCGATCTCGCTCGCGCGACGTGCAATCTCGCCGACAAGTGCCTCGACCGAGGTCGGATCTCGCACGCTCACCCCAAGCCAGCCCGGACGTTGCCGGCCCAGATCACACTTGCTCTCCAGGTAGATGACGCCCTCCACATCGTTGAGCACCGAGCGCGTCCAAGCCCGCGATTCGCGTCGCCCAACGCCAGCTTCAGACCCAGCTTCAAGCCCAGCTTCAGGCCCAGATCCAGGCCCAGATCCAGGCCCAGATCCGGGCCCAGATCCGGGCCCAGATCCAGCCCCAGATCCACGGCTCGTTTCATCTGCATGTTCACGCGCAGGATGGAACACCGCGCTCGAAAGCCCGGCACACACGCGCGCATGGATCATCTCGGAGGCCATCGGTTCGCGGTCGCCCGGCTCAAGCCAGAGCACGAGCGACGCCCCGGCGAGCTGGGCCAGCGAGCGCTCGATGCCGATTCGCTCGACCTCCTGCTCGGCCTCGCGCAGGCCAGCGGTGTCCACCAAGGTGAACTCCACACCATGTGCCAAGAGCTCGGACTCCACGTAGTCGCGCGTCGTGCCCGGCTGCGCATCGACGATCGAGCGCGCGCGTCCCAGCAATGCGTTTTGCAGCGAACTCTTTCCGGCATTGGGCGGACCTGCCAACACCACGCGAAATCGCTCCCGTGCTTGCTGGCCGCGACGGGCCGCATCTCGCAGCGTCCGCAGCCGCGCGGCCCACTGCAGCAGCAGACCCCGCGTCGTGGCCCGAGATGCCTCGCCGACGTCTTCGACGAAATCGAGCGATGCCTCCACCGCCGCGCGCAGATCCGCGAGCTCTTCGGCGATCTGCGTGACCTCCTCGCCCAGCTCGCCTTGCGCGAGCCTTCGTGCGAGTCGCAGGCTCTGACGGGTTCGCGCGCCAATCACCGCGGCAAATCCTTCGAGCTCATCCAGGCTCGCGCGTCCGCTCTCAAAGGCGCGCCGCGAAAAATCTCCGGGTCCGGCCGCTCGTGCTCCGAGGCTGAGCAAGGTCTCAAGCAGCTCGCGAACATTGACCGCCCCGCCGTGCAACTGCAGCTCGACGACATCCTCGCCGGTAAAGGTGTGCGGCCCAGGCATCCAGATCGCGAGCGTGTCCTCGGCACCTGTTGGCAATTCAAGGCGCACGAGCGTCGCCACGCGTGGACGCGGCGTCTTGTCCCGCCACAAGCTGCAGGCGATCGCGTGCGCCTTGGGTCCACTGAGTCGCACGATCGCGACGGCGCCATCGGGCGTGCCCGTAATCAGTCCGACCAGCGTGTCGCGATCGGCCGCAAGAAGATCGTCAGACACCACCGCATCCCGATCCGGCGTCGGCACGGACGGGGCCGCAAGACCTGGCTCGTGCATTCTCACGCGGCTCCTCGATCCGGCACTGCGTGCCGGGCGTGCGGCGAATCTGCCGGGCTAGTTGCCCGCGCCCGGAAAGATCACGACATGGCGACGGCGACCTTCGCCCTCAGACTCGGTACGAAGGCCACCGATCTCGTCCATCGCCATGTGGATCACGCGGCGCTCCATCGCGCTCATCGGCTCACAGTGATGCGGGCGACCGGTCTGCTTGACCTTGTCCGCAATGCTCTGCGCCAAGTCACGCAGTGACTTCTCGCGCCGCGTCCGGTAGCCACCGACGTCGAGGGTGATCCGCATTCGGCCCAGACCCTCGGCATGCAGCACGCGCAGCACGAGGTACTGGAGTGCGTCGAGCGTCGCGCCATGACGGCCAATCAAGAGCCCCTCATCATCCTTGGTCGCGTTGAGGTTGCAGGCCAGACCGTCGTCCTCGACATCGATGTCGACCTCGACGTCGACGCCGAGCATGCCGAGGACCGTCTCAAGAAAGGTCCGTGCGACCGGCACGGCGCTCGCGATCCGCTCAGCGGAGAGAGGGGCGGCGGGCGCTTGCGTGGCAACGTTGTTGTCTGACATGTCGAACTCTTAGGACTTGGCGGGGGCAGCAGGGGTTGCTTGGGGGCCGGCGCCGCGCAGCATGATCCAGCTCTGCAGGACCGAGAGCGCCGTGTTGGCGAAGATATACACGTTCAAGCCCGCGGGCAGGAACAGCATCATGACGGTAAACACCACCGGCATGGTCCACTGCATCATCTGCGCCTGCTGATTGTCCGCCGGAGCGGGCTGAATGCGCGCTTGGAGAAAGCTCATTACGCCCAGCCCCAGGGGTAAGATGTAGAGGGGATCGTACTTGGTCAGATCCGGCACCCAGAGGAAGGGTTCGCGGTACAGGTCGACGGAAACCGACAGCATCGTGTACAGCGCCCACCAGATCGGGAGCTGAAGGAGCAGCGGGAAGCAACCCGCGAGCGGGTTCGCCCCCTCGCGCGCCATCAGCGCCTGCAATTCCTGATTCCGCTTGGTCAGGTCGTTGGCGTATTTCTTGTTGATCGCATCCATCTCCGGCTGGATGACCTTCATCTTCCGCATCGACCGCATCTGCTTGACGGTCAGCGGGACGAGCAGGAGCTTGACCACGACCGTCAACATGACGATGGCCACCGCCCAGATGCCGGTGAGGTTGTGAAAGAAGCGCAAGAGCTGGAGCATCATCAGCCCCAAAAAGCGCGACATGGTCCGGAACCAGCCCCAGTCGATCACGTGCTCAAGGGCCACGCCCTTGGCGAGTGAGAAATCCTGGAGATCTTCTTCGACCTTGGGCCCCAGGTAGAGCCCGAACTCGTAACGCTCCGTGCCGCCGGGCGCGAGCGAAACCTTGGGACCTTGGACCGTCGCGTTGGTGAACGCGCCGTCCTCGGGCGCGGAGAGCTCGCAATCAAAGTCCGATCGCAACGGCACGATCGCCTGCGTGAAATACTTGGTGTCGGTCGCGACCCAACTCGCGGTGGGGAAAAACTCGGGCTTGCCTTCGGTGTAGTCGCCCTTGTCCCAACGCTGAATCGCGCCCGCGCTGCGGCACACCGAGTAGAGCTGATCGTAGCTGTCTGGAACTTCGTCTTGTCCGCGCAAAGCGGCCACGCGCAAGCGATAGTCGACCGCGACATTGGTCAGGTTGCGGACCTCGACAACAAAGAGCGCCTCTTTGCCTTCGCGCAGCTCAAGTCGCTGATCGAGCTGCACTTGGCCATTGCTGGCTCGCATCGCAAACGCGCGATCGGACGACTCGGTGACCTCGAGTCCGCGAGGACTCGTCCAGTCGACGGTGCTCTCCGACGAAAAACCGACCGTTAGGGATCGCGAGCCCTTGAGGTGGAGGAAATCGATGCCGCGACCATCGGGCTCGGCAAAATGCGGATCGAGCGGTTCGGCAAAGGACAGCACGCCGCCGCCGGCATTCGTCACGCGCAGCGCGATCTGTTCATTGCGCAGCTCGTGCTCGACGATGTCATGCTCGGCGAAGGCCGAGGCCGCAGGTACATTGGCCTTGGGCTCGACGCTGGGCGGTGCACCCGCGCCCGCCTTAGGGTCTTCACCCTTCGCCGCTGCGCCGCCGCTGCCCTCGCTTGCGACGCTGCCACCCGTGGCGCTGTCTTGCGCGCCAGAGGTCGCGCCTTCGGCCGCAGCATCCTCAAGGGCGCGCGGCGTCGGGGGGAACAGCCACGGCCACGCGAGTACCAAGCCGGCACCGATCGCCATCGTAAGGATCAGGCGTCGCTGAAAATCGTCTTTCTGTTCGGTCATGATCGACCTCCCTCTGTGGAGGATGCGAGTGAGGAGCGAGACGCTTGCTTGCGCCCACCGACGCGTTGCCAGCGTGCGGGTAGCTCTTGCGGGGGCGGGTCAAATCCGCCGTCGAACCACGGCGAGCACCGTGCGATCCGGGCGGCTCCTAGCGCAGCTCCACGCAATGCGCCATGCAATTTGATGCACTCTGCGGTGTAGACCGAGCAGCTGGGGTGATAGCGACAACGCGGCCCCAGCAGCGGTGAGAGTGTCCGTCGATAGAGTCCAATCGCGGCCAGCAACACCACTGCACCAGGCCGTCGCGCGTAGCTCACGGCGGCGCGCGAGACCTCGGCGATCTCGCCGCGCCCCTGGTTGGTCTCATCGGGAGGATGGATCATGCGCCCCCTCGATGTCCGCTCCGGGCGAGGCGCTCGATCAATCCGGTGAAGTCACGCTCCAATGCAGCAAAGCTCGCAGTCGCGGCGCTTTGCTTGGCGATGCACACCAGATCGATGTGCGTGGGGAGGCTTTGGCGCCCTTGTCGAAACAGCACTCGGAGGCGACGCTTGATCCGATTGCGCTCCACTGCGCCACCGAGCTTGCGCGTGACCGTCACCCCGAATCGAGGTCCGCGACGCTCCGCGCCCAACGGCAGGTCGCGATCGTCCGCAACGACCCCTGGTTGGCCAAGGAGAGCTCCGCCCGAATCGCGTGGGATCGGGCTTTGGACGACGTACACCAGCAAGTGTCGAAGATGATGCTTGGCACCATCTCGCTGCGCTCGCAAGAATTCCCAACGCTTGCGGAGCCGAAGTCCGCGCGGGAACCCCTGCGGTCGCATCACTTCGAACCGATGGAGACCGTCAGCTGCTTGCGACCACGACGACGGCGGGCCGCGAGAACCTTGCGGCCGTTCTTGGTCGCCATGCGGGCACGGAAACCATGCGTGCGCAG
>CAZVEM010000004.1:0-54930 GCA_964626165.1 uncultured Nannocystaceae bacterium | reverse complement strand
GTCCCCCTCGCCGTCCCCATCGCCGTCACCATCGCCATCGCCGTCGCCGTCGCCGTCGCCGTCACCATCGCCGTCGCCGTCGCCGTCGCCATCTCCATCGCCATCTCCATCTCCATCTCCTCCGAACAGCCCATCACCGCGACCTCCGCCGTCGGACGCACATGCGCCGGCGACGACGAGTGCGGTCATCAGCGTCACGATGCAAAGTGGCAGGGCAAAACTACGAGCTAGCGAGCGATGCATCCCAAAACGGTAGCAGTGTGCGTTCCTACTCGGGAGGTTTTTCGCGGACCGTGCGGCGTGTCGCACAGGTCCGGCCGCGATGAGAGCGTGCGCCCCGTGCACCCAAGGGCGCGAGCGACGGGGGTTGCTCGCGATCGAGAGCACTGCGCTGCGCATCACCTCGCGAGTTCGGGGCGATCGGGGGCTCCTTCGCCGATCGCGTGGGGGGCCACACTGACTCTGCAACGAGCGCGGGCAACACCTGAGCAGGTCCCCGGGCCTTGCAAGCCACAGCTTCGAATCGGCCCCGTCCCAATGGCTCGTCACGATCGGCGACGCACTGCAGCCCCGCGCCCCGGCCGTTCCGGGGCGTTGCCCCACACACACCGCGTCGTGGACGACACGCGGTACGAGCCCGTCCATCACGCCCAAATGCTCGGCGACAGCGCACCGTCAGATGCCGTCGTCCGCGGTCGAGCTTCAGCGATCTCCGCACCTACCTTGCATGCTCGGTGCCCCGCACCGATACTCCGGCGACACTCGGGGGAGTGGTCGAGTGGTTGAAGGCACCGGACTTGAAATCCGGCGTACTCGAAAGGGTACCGAGGGTTCGAATCCCTCCTCCTCCGCAACATGTCACGCGCTTTGAGACATCCAAAGTCTCGCGCCCCAGGGATTGCTGCCCTCATGCGCGGCGCGACCTGGCTTCTGGTCGCCCGCGTGGCACCGCGGCCGCGGGATCGTCTTGAGCAACGCCAGCTCGTTGAGCCGCAGCCCGCAACACGGCGTCCAACATGGGCGGCGTCAGTCGGCCCGTGAAGGTGTTTTGCTGGCTGGGGTGATAACTGCCCAGCAACCAGATCGGACCGTGAGCCGCCTGACGGGCTGCCTCGGCGCCATGGGTAAAGCGTGGCTTGGTGGTCCGTGCCGTCGCCTTGACGATGGCGCCCGTCGTCGGTGGGACGCGGGCCGCGGGCGACGAGGACGGCCCGGTTGTGTGGTCATATGCTTGGCCCGGCTCGGTCACACGCAGCGCCGCGTCCCAGGCCAGCGCTCCCAACGCGACGATGACTCTGAGCGAGCGCAACACCGAGAGCTCTTGGATCAACCAGTCCTGGCAGCTGTGGATCTCGCTGCGCGTCGGCCGGTTGTCCGGCGGAACACAGCGCACGGCGCAGCTCATGCGTGTTCGCACGAGACGAAGGCCGTCGTCGCGCTGTGTGCTTGTGGGCTGGGAGCTCAGTCCGCAGCGATGCAGCGCGCTCACCAGAAAGGCCGCGGAGCTGTCGCCGGTAAACAAGCGACCGGTGCGGTTGGCCCCATGCGCGCCCGGGGCCAGACCGAGGAGCAGAATGCTCGCGTCGTCCTCGCCAAAGGGCGGCACCGGGGCACCCCAGTAAGGCATCTGTGCATAGGCGGCGCGCTTGCGAAGACTGACCTCCTCTCGCCATGCAACCAAGCGCGGGCAGCGCTCGCAGGACGTGAGCCGTTGCAGGGACTGCGACGCGGGGGCACGCGCGTCGAGCTGACTGCGGCGCTTGGTGCTCATGACGACGTTCGGATCCGGGGTGATTCGAAGTTCGGTCGCGGCTCGTTCGAGGCGAAGGCAGCGTCGAGCTGCGCGGCGAGTTGCGCCAAGTCGTCGACGACTAGATCGGCCTGCAAAGCGCCCTGAATCGACGGAACCGCAGCGCCCGCACTCTCCTGTTGCCGAGTGACGTGCACGGTATCGATACCCAAGGCGTGCGCGACCGCGACGTCATGAAAAAGGCTCTGCGCACAGTGAAGCCAGCGCGCAGTGTCGTGTTGCGTGATAAGGCCCTTGGCGGTCAGCTCGCGACGTGCGGCCTCAAACATCGCGGGGCTTGGCTTGTACGCGCGCACGTCCTCCGCGAGGATCTGCGCGGCCAAGTCGACCTCTAAACTCCTGGCCGCGCTCGCAAACAGCTCGCGGTCGACGTTCGAGATGATCACGATCGCGCAGCGGGCCCCGAGGCTCCGCAGCGCGCCGACGGTGTCGGCGAAGGGCCGCCAATGCACCATCCCATCCGAAAGCAGGTCGCGCTCGCTTGGTGCGATCGTGAGCTCGTCCTCCTCTGCGATGCGGACGAGGACTTCTCGTAGCACCTGGCGGTAGGGCTGGTAAGGACCCGACTGGACCCGCGACTCATGGCGGGCAAACGCAGCGAGCGCCTCACTGGGGACGAAGGACCGGCCAGACCGATCGTAGAGCGGCGACAGACTCGCAAGCAGGCCCCGCTCCCAGTCGATCAGTGTGCCGTAGCAGTCGAAGCTCAGCACGGTCTTTTCGCGCAGATCCATCGCCGCAACATGCCTAGGATCGGGCCGAGCCGCCAGCATCCGTGTCGCGTCCCATCGACGCGAGGGCCCTGCCTGTGGCGAGGTCGTTCGTGCGCCGCAAGTGGTCGTCACGCACCCGCTGACGGGCAAGGGTGCCTTCTGGGGCGTCCGTGGCGAGGACAGAGACCGAGCCGGGTCGACAGCCTGCCAGCAGGCTGTCGAAAAGCCCCGCGCGGCGCATGGCCGCCCACTCGCCATGCGGCCCTGTCGTTGCTCGTCTTGTTGCTCGTCGGTCACGTACGCCCGGTACGCTCCCTCCTCGCGCCTCGGTCTGCACAGCGATTGCTCGCCCATGCACTCCACGGGGGTTCTTCGACAACCTGCTAGTCTGCGCGGTGAAAGTCCATCAGGCATCCGCGACTTCCCGGCAGCGATGCGCATCCTGCATACATCGGACTGGCACTTGGGGCGGACTTTCCACGGTCTCGACCTGCTCGACGACCAGGCCCACGCGCTGGCGCAGATCGTCGAGATTGCCCGCGAGACGCGACCCGATCTGGTGGTCATCGCCGGGGACCTCTACGACCGCGTCGTGCCCCCGCTGGCAGCGGTGGAGCTGATGGATGAGATCCTCAGCCGGCTGGTCATCGATCTCGGCCTTTCGACCATCGCGATCGCGGGCAACCACGACGCCGCGGAGCGCGTCGGCTTTGGCGCCCGCCTGCTGACGCAAGCCGGTCTACACCTCGTTGGCGTCGCTTCCAAGGCGCGACCGATCGTGCGCACGGACAAATACGGCGAGGTCGCGATCCACCCCCTGCCCTTCGCGTTAGCCGAGCAGGTCCGCGCCGATCTCCATGAACGTGGCCACTCAGACCAACTCATCGGCCACGAGCACCGATTCCAGGAAGGAGGGGCCGCGCGCGATCCTCTTCCTGCCGTCGCGGAGGGCTCATCGCAGGCGCGGCCACATCAGCTCTCCTTACTCGACAGTGCACGTGCGGCGTCTTCCCCAGATGACGCTTGGGCCCGGGAGATCCAGCGCGGCATCTCGCCACAAGAGCTCGCGCTGCGCGCTCAGATCCAAACGTCGATGGCACAGTGTTCGAGTCCGTCGCGACATGTCGCGATTGCACATGCCTTTGTCGCGGGCGGTGCGGCCTCCGAGTCGGAACGGGATCTCGCGGTCGGGGGATCGGGCGCCGTCCCTGCGAGCGTATTTGATCCATTTGCCTACGTCGCTCTCGGACACCTTCACCGAGCGCAGAGTGTCTCTCGGTCGACCATCCGGTATAGCGGATCTCTGTTGCCGTACAGCTTCTCGGAGGTCGACCCAAAAACGGGCGCGCCGCAGCGCAAGTCAATCAGCATTGTCGAGTTGGGAGCTTGGCGCCCGAGCGGTGTCGAGGTCTCGATCGAGGAGGTGAAACTCCATCCGCGCCGTGCCCTCCGGATTGTCGAGGGGACGTTCGAAGAGCTGCTTGGGTCGGCGTCGCCCAAGGACCTCTCACCGCAACACGCGTTGTCTCAGGACTACATCCTCGCGCGTCTGTGCGACGAGCAGCCCATTCTCGACGCATTGCCGCGGCTGCGCGCGGTGTATCCCAACATCCTTAAGGTCGAACGCGTCGCGCGAGCAGCCCCAGAGATCGCGCTCGGACGTCGTGCGCAGGCGCGTGAGCGGCTTTCACTGCGCGAACGATTCGCGGCGTTCTTTGAGCTGGTGCGCGAACGCCCGATGGATCCCGCCGAGGACCGCGTCGTCGCGGACATCCTAGCGGATCCACAACTGCAAGATGAACTCTCTGCGCTCGGCTCGGCCGGCAGCGCCGAGTCGGGCGTCCCGGCGTCGCAAGCTCTCCTGACGTCTCTCTCGCCGGAGGCTACGTCCCACGCCGAGACGCCCGAGCGTGGCCCCGAGATGCGCACCGATGTGGCGACACATGATCGGCCGCCGGCTCGGCCCACAAAGGGTAAATCGCGCAAGGCTCGCTGAGCGAGCCTTGCCATCACCCCCCCTGCATCGCGATGCGACCCTGCAAGCTCACCATGACCGCCTTTGCGTCGTTTCGCACAACGCAAGAGGTGGATTTTGCGGCGTTTGAGGGCGCAACACTTCTGCTCATTCATGGGGTGACGGGCGCGGGCAAAAGCTCGATCCTGGACGCGATCTGCTTTGCGCTCTACGGCTCGCCCGCAGATCCCGAGCGAAAGTCCGTCGATCTTCGTTGCAACCGGGCGCCACTCGAGCTGCTCACGCGCGTCGAGTTGGAGTTTGTCCTTGGTCCCCGACGCTATCGGGTGATGCGCGAGCCCGAGCAAGATCGCAGCAAGAAGAAGGGCTCTGGGACCACCCGTCACGCGTCCGACGCGACGATCTGGGAACTCGACGCGACCGGGCAGCCTACGCTGTTGATCACCGGCGCCTCCAAGGTCAGCGACTACGTCACCGCGCTGCTGGGTTTTGAGGTGGAACAGTTCCGTCAGGTGATCGTGCTGCCGCAGGGTCGCTTCCGCGAGCTCTTGATTTCGCGATCGGAGGATCGCGAGAAGATCCTTCGATCGTTGTTTCACACGCACGTCTACAGCACCTTTGCGGAGTTGCTGCGCAGCAAGAGGAACGAGGCGCAGCAAGCGTTTCGCACGCAGCGATCCGAGCTTGCCGGCATGCTTGCGGGTCATGCGGTCGAGTCGGTCGCGGCGCTTGAACTTGAGCTTGGGGCGCTGCAGGACCAGCTGCAGGCGTTGGATGCCACGCTCGTCGGACTGCTGCGCGAGCACGACGCTGCGAAGTCGGTGCTAGAGGCCGCGACGCGACACAATCTCCGGATCGAGCAGCGGGCACAGCTCCGGGTACAGCTGGCGGCGCTGCAGGCAGACCGCGCCGAGATCGACGCAGTGCGATCGCGTCTCGACCTGCTCACGCGCGTCGCTGCCACCGTGACGTCGCGTCGACTCTGGCAGGAAGCGGCAAGCAAACAGACTTTGGCGCAACTTGACCTCCGGGCGCGAGAGGAGGAGCGGCGAGTCGAGCGTCAGGCTCACGAGGCCGCACGACTCGAGTTGGCAAGGCTCCTGTCGCAGGCCCGTGTTGACGAGGAGCTCGACCAACAGATCCAGCGCCTCCACGAGGCGCAGCGCCTTGCGGCGGCCCGTGATGATGCAGGCCGGGCGATCGCGAAGATTCGCGGCGCGCAAGAGCGGGTCACGGTGCGTCGAGCCGAGATCCTCGCGCAGATTGACGAGCGTGCTCAAGCTGTCGAGCGCGCCCGAAAGGCCGCGGACAAGATTCAGCTTCTCGATCAGGCCCAGGCGCTGCGCGTCGCCAGTCGCGCTGAGATCGAAGCTCATCTGGCTCACCTCGATGCACTGGATCAAGGCCTAGCACAGCGTATTGGCTTCGAAGTCACGAAGCGCGCGGAGCGGGCGAAGCTCGCGACGCTGCAAGCACACGCGGATGCGATTCAGCGGGATCACGAGGTGCTCGTCGAGCGCTATCACGCGTCCCGAGCCGTGAGCCTCGCCGGTGAACTGCGCAGGGGTGAGCCGTGTCCCGTGTGCGGAAGCACGGAGCATCCAACGCCCGCCCGCGCCCAGGCCGATGAGGTCGACGGTACGGAGGTCAAGGCATCGAGTGAGCGCCTGGCGTCACAGCGGCGCTCACTCGAGCAACAAGGCAGCGTCCTGGAGGTAGCGACGCAGGCCGCCAGTCAGGCCGCGGGACGAGTGGATGCACTGCGCATCGCGGCGCGTGCCGCCTTCGAGGCGGCGGCGGGCGTGCGGACCGAGGAGGTTGACGACGACGACGGACTGACGCGCGCGGCCGCAGAGCGGGAACTGGTTCAACGCGCCACACAGCAGCTGCGCACCCAGCTCGGCCAACTTGAAAAGGAGCATTCCGATCTCAAGACGCAGATCGCTCAGGAGCGTGCCGCGGCCGATCGACTGCCGGAACTGGAGCGTGCGTTGGAGGCCTTGCGAACCGGCATCCCGATCGCGACGGCGGCTCAGAACGCTGTGTTGGATCGGCAAGACCCTCGCACGTCGCCGGCAACGCTGGACGGAGCGAGCGCGCTGCCGGGGTTGGATACGAGCGATCTGACGGATCTCGCGAGCATCGACGCGCGCTTCAAGATGCTTGCGGCGGTCGCAGCCGATCGCGAGCTGGCATTGGAGGCGCAACAAGCCGGCCTCGACGACGAGCTGCGTCGTTTGGTCGACGAAGGCGCTGCCGCACTGGCGACACGGCGTGCGCAGTTGCTGGCCGAGCGAGACCGACGCAAGGCCGCCCACACCAAGGCCAGTGAAGGAGCGCAGGTCGCCGAGCAGCGCTTACTGATCGCGGAATCCAAGGCCGTCGGGGCGCGCGAGCACCTCGAGCGCTGCGCCCGGGATCTCCACGCGCAGCGGATCGCCTATCTGCGTGATGTTGTTGCGCAGGGGCTCGTCGAGCTCAACGCACTCGATCCAGACGACCGTCTGACCCTTGAGCGCGGCGCCTCGAGGCCGCTTGGCGGCGACGGCCAAACCGCTGATCTTGATCGGATCCGCGCGCTTGCACACGACGCACAAGAGGCGACGCCTGGGCCGGAGCTCCCATTGCACCCCGACTACCTGCCGTCCTTGCGCACCTTGGAGGATCCAGCCCTCTTGGCGTCCCTGCGAGCGCGGGTCAAGTTGTTTGAAGACCAGCAGCTCGCGGCTTCAAGCAAGCTCGAGACATTTGCCGATCTTGAGCCAGCCGCCGCGCTCCACGATGACGCCGCGTTGCGGTCCGCGGTAGAGGCCAGCGGCCTTGTGCTGGCCGAGCAGCAAGGCGCCAAGACCAAGCTGGAAGGGCGGCGCTCGTCACTTGAGGAGCTCAAGAAGCGGCTCGACGAGCGCGGCGAGCAACTCGCCACGCAGGAGGCCGCTCTGACAACGCTGAGCTCGGTCGCGGACGCAGCGTTGGGAGACACGGCGAGCCGGATCAGCTTCGAGCGCTACGTGCTCGCGGCGCTCCTTGACGAAGTCGTCGAGTCGGCGTCGCTGCGCTTGCTCGAGATGACGATGCAACGCCTTGAGCTCGTGCGCGTCGACGAGGGAGCGAGATCGAACTCGCCCAAGGGACTCGACATTCACGTGCTCGACGCACACGTTGGGAGAGCCCGGCCGCCTCACACGCTTTCGGGCGGCGAGAGTTTCCTGGCTGCGCTGGCGCTCTCGCTGGCGCTCACGGACGTCGTGCTCCGCTACTCCGGCGGTCGCAGGATGGACGCGCTCTTTATCGATGAGGGCTTTGGCACCCTTGATCCCGAATCCCTCGACAAGGCCCTCGACGTCCTCGTCAAGCTGCCCGAGCTAGGAGCCGGACAAGCCACACGTTGCGTTGTGATCATTAGCCACGTGCAAGAGCTCCAAGCGCGCATCGCTGCGCGGATGGAAGTTCGGCGCGACGCGCAGGGCAGCGAGATCCGTTTGCATGGAACAAACCCAACCAGACCCTCGCTGGACGCATGAAGATCTCGGCGCCGCCTGAGCCGCGCGCCGCGACCTCGTGCGGGTTCGCCAGCGAGCCGCGCGCGACCAATGCTACAAAGGGTCATGGACGTCCAGCACGCCTTTGATCTCGTGATCCGCGGTGGCACGGTTGTGGATGGCACCGGGAGCGCACCGCGTCGCTGCGACGTCGGGGTTCGAAACGGCGTGATCGCGGCGCTCGATCGCGCGCTGCCAAGTGGCCGCGAAGAGATCGACGCCAGTGGGCTCCACGTGCTGCCCGGATTTGTCGACGTGCACACGCACTACGACGCGCAGGTGACCTGGGATCCGCTGGTCACACCTTCGAGCGGACATGGCGTGACCACGGTGGTGATGGGCAATTGCGGCGTTGGCTTCGCACCGGCGCGCCCCGATGCGCGCGAGTGGCTGATCGGACTCATGCAAGGCGTGGAGGACATCCCCGGGACCGCGCTCACCGAAGGACTTGAGTGGCAATGGGAGCACTTCCCGGAATATCTCGACGCGTTGGAGAGAAAGCCTCGTGTCCTCGATATTGCCGCCCAGGTCCCGCACGCCTCGGTCCGCGCCTATGTGATGGGCCGGCGCGTCGCGACTCACGAGGTCGCGACGCCGCAAGAACTCGCCAAGATGGCCGAAATCGTTGCGGACGCAGTCCAAGCCGGCGCGCTCGGCTTTTCGACCTCACGCACGCCGATCCACAAGGGCATCGATGGTCGACACATGCCGGGCACCTTCGCGAACGAGGACGAGCTGTGGGCGATGGGCCGCGCCCTGGCCAAGGGTGGCGGACGCATGTTGCAGATGACGGGTCATCACCCCGAGATGGATCGGGAGTTTGACTGGATCGAGCGAATCAGCCGGGAGTTGGGAATCTCGGTGAGTCTCAACCTGCTCCAAAGCGACGCCGCGCCCAACCTTTGGCGCACGATGTTGGGGGAGCTTGAGCGCGTGGACAGAGACGGTCTTCCGATCTTTGCCCAGGTGTGCGGCCGACCCAATGGCGTGCTGATGTGTTGGGATGGCACCGCGGTGCCCTTCCTGCCTTATCCCGGCTACATGCCACTGCACAGTCGCCCGCACGACGAGAAGCTCGCCGCGCTGCGCAAGCCGGGCGCGCGCGAGACCATCTGCGAGCAGACGCCATTTTCGATCGGCGAGTTCGAGGACTTCATCATCAAGAGCCGGCACAAGGTCTTTCGGCTCGGGGATCCGCCGCAGTACGAGCCGGGACCGGAGCTGTCGGCCACGGCCGTGGCTGCGGCGAGCGGCCGCACGCCCAACGAGGTCGTCTGGGACTGGCTGATGGAGAACGACGGCCGCGGCCTTCTGTACTTTCCGATCTACAACTACAGCGACGGCGACTTTGAGGCGCTGCGTGCTCTCCTCTCCCATTCACGAACGCGTCTGGGACTTGGCGATGGCGGCGCGCATTGTGGCGCGATCTGTGATGCCAGCGTGACGACCTTCTTGCTGACCCACTGGGTGCGAGATCGAACACGCGGCGCGACGCTGCCGCTGACCGATGTCGTGCGGAAGCTTACGCTCGACAACGCGACGTTCTACGGTTTGAGCGATCGGGGGAGCGTCGAGCTCGGGAAGCGTGCGGATCTCAACGTCGTCGATCTGGACGGACTCCAGCTGCAGGCGCCGGCACTTGTCTACGATCTGCCTGCGGGCGGCCGTCGCTTCGTACAGAATGCGACGGGCTATCGCGCGACCGTAGTGGCAGGAGAAGTCACCTTCCGGGACGGTGAGTGGACCGGCGCGCTCCCAGGTCGACTCGTTCGAGGAGCGCGATAAGTCCTTGTCCTCTGCGTGCCATCAAGCCCGACGTGACCGACGGCGCTGTCGCTGTGTCCACGACGGGCCGCCGCCGACGATCGACAGATTCACAGATTTCTCGTGATCGAACCGGCGTCGGCGTGGCACACTCGGGACATGCTGCATTGCAACTTGAAGTCCGAGGGGCTTTTGGCGCGCGCTGTTGGGTCCAAAGCTCGTCGCGCGGGTGCACCAGGACGCCGGCGCCAAGGCGCGGTGGCCCAGCGTGTCAGCGCCCTCGCCGCGGGCGCCGCGCTTGCGCTTGCGCTGCCCTGGTGGCTTAAACCAAGCACTGCACAGGCCTGTGGCGGCACCTTCTGCGACAGCGGACCCGTCTCGATGCCGGTCGACCAGACGGGCGAGAATATCCTGTTCGTGTTCGGCCCCGACTACGTCGAGGCGCATATCCAGATCCAGTACGACCCCAACACGCAGGCGGACCAGTTTGCCTGGCTCATTCCGGTCACGTCGCTGCCGACCTTCTCGGTCGGTAGCGAGGCGCTCTTCGCCAACTTGCTCGCGGGCACCGTTCCGACCTACGGCTTGCAAGTCACCTTCGAGTCTTGCGGCGCACTTGGAGGAAATGACGCCGCCGACGACGGCCTAGGGGATGCCGGAGGGGACGGGGACGGGGACGGGGACGGCGATGGCGACGGCGACCCGGAAGTTGTCTATCAGGGTCAGGTCGGCGCCTACCAGATCGCCGTGCTCGACGGCGGCACGGTGGAGAGCGTGATGACTTGGCTCGGCGAGAACGGCTATCAGCAAGACGAGGCCGCTGCGCCGATCCTGCAGCAGTATCTCGACGAGGAGTTCCTCTTTGTCGCCATGAAGCTCGCGACCAACGCGGGCGTGGATGAGATCCACCCGATCACGTTGACCTACGCGGGCAATGAGCCCTGCGTACCGATTCGATTGACCAAGATCGCGGCGGTCGACGACATGGCGATTCGAACCTTCTTTCTGGGCGACGCTCGCACCGTGCCGCAGACGTATCGGCACGTCGAGGTCGACCCGCTCAAGATCGACTGGCTCAACTTCGGCGACAACTATACAGATGTCGTCACTCAGGCCGTCGACGTCGAAGGCGCCGACGGTCACGCGTTCGTCACCGAGTACGCGGGACCCTCGGCGCAGGTGACCACCGCGGGGATCTACTCGGCGCAGTGGCAGGCTCAGCCCTACCTGGATACCCAGGACATGCCGTGGAGCGTGCTTGATCTGCTGATTGAGCAGGACTTGATCACCGGTTGCGGTTCCGCGGCGGTTGGTTGTTGCGGCAGCACTGACGTGTGTGGCTGGGCCAACGACGGGTTTTGCGACTGCGGAGGTAACACGCCCTGGGAGGGAAGCGACTGTGACGGTGCGGTCGGCAATCTCGAGTGTGTGCCGCGACACAGCCTCGTGCTGCCCTTGCTTGAGCAGTACCTGCCTCCGCCTGCGGGGGTGGAGGCAGGAGAGTTCTACGGCTGTCTCGCAAGTGACGGCGAGCTGTGTCAGTGGGCGGCGATGATCGACATGACCATCTGGGACGCCCAAGGGTTCTCGGAGTCACTCGACGAGCGCATCATCCAACCGGGTCTACATGCGGTCGAGCTCCTCGAGTCGTATCCCTATTTGACGCGGCTCTACACGCGCATCTCTCCCTATGAGATGACGCAAGATCCGATGTTCTTCGAGAACCCAGATCTCGACGACGTTCCCAACATCCGCATTGGGGTCAACGAGATCCAGTGCAACGGCGACTCGATCGTCACGCTTCCGGACGGCAGGGCGGTCGTCATTCCCGGCGGTACCTCTTGGCCGGAGTTCGACCAGGATCTGCCGTTTGAAGAACTCGTGCAGCAACAGCAGGATCAGGGACCCGCGCAAGTGCTGGTCTCACGCACCGGTCTCATCGATCGCGTGGTGTGCGAATGGAACCACGACCAGGGGTACAAGGGCGGCAGTTCAGCGTGCGGCGGCAGCGAGGTCACGCGCCGCCGCTTCCCGGGCTGTGACTGCGAGGGGGTTGGCGATGGCCCAGCCGGTGGCCGGCAGCGAGGTCTCGCGGCGCTCGGCCTTATCGGGGGCGCACTTGGGTTGCGTCGCCGGTCTCGCCGCCAGGCTCGTACTCGATCTCCGAAGTGTTGAGTGTGGTGGGCACGCTGACGGTCACCGACTCGCCGTCGGCGGCCGTCACGTGCACCGTAAGGGTGCCCGGAACCCCATCGATGGCGGCCGGATCGCCATAGTACGGATCGGGCAAGATCAGCGCGACGTAGCTCCACTCGTAGCCATCGCCATGCGGCTTGAGCGGGAGCGGGTAGTTTGCGATGCGGTAGAAGTAGCCACCCAGGCCGACGTTGTGCTCCGGCACGTCCCACTCGAGCTCGAGCTCGGGCGCCCACGGATCCTCCCAGTCAAGCGGATCGTTGGGCACGACGATGTTGCCGACGCGAAGTTGCAGCGGAAACATGTACGTCCCCTGGCCGCCGAGCCAGAGCTGGAACGGGTGCGTATCATCCAGCGGCTGCCAGTCCAGCGCACCTTGGCCAAGCTCGAGCCAAGCTTCATCCGGACCCTGATCGTCGGTGTCGCTCCCACCCGCGGCGTCGTCGCCCGCGGCCGCCTCACACCCTGGCGCGAGGTGGAGAGCTCCGGCCAAGATCGCCCACGAGAGGGCACCGCGAGCGCCTCGCGTCGCGATCGCGCGACCGCGTACGGCCGTCGCGTCATCCTCGGTCTGGCGCAGCGGGATGGCGGTAAGAGAGGTGCTCTTGGCGTGCGTGCTTTGTCGTAGGTTCATGGCTCGTATTCCACGTAGTGGCCGATCTGCAGCGGTGTCACCTGAAGGTCGAGTTCGAGCACGGCGTCGACCACGAGCTCGCCCCCGACGATTGGGCAGCTCAAGCAAGACGCATCACATGGCTCAAGGGCGTCGATGGCTTGGATGACCTCGTGATCGCGGATGAACGCGACCGAGATCGGTGCCACGAGGCCACATCCCCAAATCCCGATCGGCGCCGGCGTGGCCTGGACCATCAACAGGGCCTCCCGATCGCAAACTCGATGCCTCCAGCCACGCTCACGCTCAACCTGCTCGTCGGCGAGCTCGGCGTGAAGGACCGAGATCGGTGCGGTCGGCTCGCCATTGGCTTCGTCGGTGGGCGCAGCGTCGTACACGGAGAGCTCGATTCGCTCCACGATGATCTGTGCGGCCGGGTCTTCTTCGCACTTGGTATCGGTGTCGAGATCGCAGGCAGCGGAGATTCCCAGGAGCGCCGCGGCGGCGCGGGTGAGAACCGTTCGCACCGCGCACGCTCGCTCACCGGTGAGCGGCGCGTGGTGCGGAGGTCGAAGGGCGCGCAGCATCATTTCAGGGACCTGCGAGCAAGCTACAAGTTCGCCAGGAAGTCGAGCAGCGCGTCGCGGTCTTCGGAAGACAAGCCTTCGTAGACGGCGACCACCCCAGTGGCTTCGCCCGCGTGGCGAGTGATCGCGTCGTCGAGCGTCGTCGAGCGACCATCGTGCATGTAGGGACCGCTGGTGGACAGACCCCAGAGCGGGGGCGTCCGGAACATCAACATGCTGGCGAGTCCATCGACGATTCCGACATCGCCGGTGTCGAGAATCTCGTGCAGGAGCAGATCGGAGTACAGCGGCACCGGCCCCTCGGACCCCATGAGTTCGGGGACGTGGCACAGCGCGCAGCCAGTCTCTTCAAAGACCAGTCTTCCCGCGGGGACATCGGCCTGCGGTGTGGGTGGCGCGAGTCGAGCGAGGAAAAACTCGATGTCATCGATCACGGCGCTGCTCAGCTCGGGATCTGTGACGTCGTCGCTGTCCGTCAGCGCGCCAAAGCTAAAGCCCGCTTCCTCCGGCAGCGTCATGCCGAGCTCGGCCGAGAGAGCGTCGCGCACGAACTCACGGATCGAGGGCACCTGGGCCTTCCATCCGAATCGGCCGAGCCTTCCATCGGGCAGGACATGCGCGACGCCGCGGATGCCGTCCATGTTCGCGTCGCTGGGATCTGCCAGCGCCAAGATCTCTGTGTCTGGGATCGATTCGATCGCACCCAGCCCGAGGTTGGTCGGCGTCTGGCGCTGCTCGAAGATCGTCTGTGAGGCGTCGGGTTCGGGGCGTGCGGTGTCGAAGACCGAGACGCGATGGATGATCGTGCCGCTCGCGGGTGCGACGAACTCGCCGTTGCCATCGAGAGTGCCGATGCGCATGACATCGAGGTCCATCGGCCCCGAGCCGCCGATCACGGGCTGGCTGTGGCACGCGCGGCAGCTATCGCCGTTGAAGAACGGGCCGAGGCCGGACGCGATCATCTGATCGCCGTCGTAGGCCGCGCGGCCCCGCAGCCAGCGTTGCTCATCCGCGGCGTTGAGCGGCTCGCTCGGCGAACCAGGCTCGCCCGGGCCCGGGATCGCGGCGTTGGGCGCGAGCAGGCCGGGAGACTTCAGCTCGCGGCCGCCCAGCGACATCAGGAACTCGCCGAGATCCGCCTGCGCGGCGGAGTCCAGGGCGACGTATGCATCGCGGACCGCCGATGCCTCGCCACCGTGCCAGAGGATAGCGTCGTGCAGGGTGTCGGCTCGTCCGTCGTGGAGGTAGGGGCCGACCGCAGCCACGCCCCAGAGCGGCTGCGTGCGAAATTCGGTGGCGGTCGCGAGTCCCTGGGCGATGCCGTCCGACATCTCCTCGCCCATGTCGTGCAAGAGGAGGTCGGAGTACAGCGGCAGCTTACCGCGCGGGCCGGTCAGGGTCTGCACGTGGCACCCGTCGCATCCGATCTCTTGAAAAGTCATGAACCCTCGCTCACCGGCCGGCGACAGCTCTTCGAACTGGGGCGCCGCCAGCAGCATCGCGAACGAGATCAGATCAAAGAGCTCGTCGCCCGACATCTCTGGATCGGGGATTGGATCACTGTCGGTGAGCGGCTCCGCGGGTGCTGCGGCCTGTCGGAACGTGGGCTTGCTCTGATCTTGCTGCGAGCCCCCCCCTTCCTGTCCGCCATCCGATGGCACGGGAAGCTCCGCGCGCTGTTCGTCCGTGAGCGGATCAGTCGTGATGCCCAGGTGGTTGTTGAGCGGGCCACGGATAAAGCCCTCGATGCTCACGGTCTGCGACTTCCGACCAAAGCGCCCGACAAAGCCACGGTCGAAGTTTGCCCGCCCCGAGATGCCGTCGCCGTCGGAGTCGTTGGGATCTTCGTGCCTGAGGATCTCTGCCTCGGGGATCTCTGCGAGCAACCCAACACCGAACATGGGGATCGCGTTGCGATGAGCGATCACGTTGACGTCGTCGCCGGGCGTGGGGCGAGGTGGCGCCCCCCAAGTGCCGTGGCTCTGCAGGACGCCGCCGAGTGGGGCAGGGATGAAGCTCCCATCGTCCACCTTGGTGCCCATCAGCTGGAAGTCGCGGTAGCGTGGCGCTGAGCCGCCAAGCACGGGGCGTTCGTGGCAGTCTGCGCACGCGCCGACGTTGACGAGCGGCCCCAGCCCTTCCTCGGGGCTGTGTCGGTGCAGCGCGACCTGCCGTCCGCGCTCGAAGGTCTCGCGCTGCGCCTCAGTCGCCGCAGGCATGATCTCACCGAGAGGCGCGAAGACGCCCTGCGCGATGCCGGGCTCGGGCTCGGGCTCGGGCGTGCATCCTGCAATGCCCAGGCTCGATGCCACCACAAGGGTCGACGCGAGCCATGACCTTCCGGGAGCGCTGCCAGAGGCCGTCGCGTCGGCGTCAGCACGCACGGCCTTCGTCGGACGAGCACTCAGCACGAAGCGGGGGGGATAGGGGGTGAGGCGAGTTCTCCGCATATGCACCGTAGGCCAAGAGAATCGAAGCGAAAGGCGGTCGATTCGAGAGTTTCAAGTCTGCGCTGATCGATGACAGCGGTCCAGCGACAAGAAGAAAGGCCGCTCGACCGCAGGAGTGGCAAGCGCCGTCGGGGCGGCGCCGATACGTCCAGCACGTCCAGAGTACGCTGCGTGGCACTGCGCCGCCGTGCGCACGGCCCCCCACGCACCGTCCTCTGGAGCCAGCTGCGCGCGCTGGGAGGAAGGGCGCGGAGACTCGGTGCGTGCGTCCGCACGGGCCCCTGCGTCGCCGCGCTGTCGCTCCCCAAGATGGGTGCATCCGCTGCGGCTTGGGCTCGTCCGCCGAGACAGGGTGTTGCGTGGGGTCTGGTGTCGCATCCCCCAGGGTAGTCACCCGAGCCATCCGCATCGATCACGCGAGAGATGAGGAAGTGCGCCGCAATTAGCCATCCCCGTCGAGGCCGGTCACCGGGCTTGGCGCTGGGTGATCCGTGACAGATCAGGTGAGTGTGCGACGATATGTCAATGGCTGCAAAGCGTTCCGGCGCCGCACCGGTGCCCGAGGAGTCCCCCGCGTTGGGCGAGGACCGCCCGCGCTGTGCTTGGTGCTTGAGCAAGAACCCCGCGCGGCGTAACCCCAGGATGATCGACTATCACGATCGAGAGTGGGGCGTACCGGTCCACGATGACGTCAAGCACTTCGAGTTCCTCGTTCTCGACGCGTTTCAGGCAGGCCTGAGCTGGGAGATCGTCCTCAACAAGCGGGACGGCTTTCGTAAGGCCTTCGCCGGCTTCGATCCCGCGAAGGTGGGGCGATTTCGCGACGACAAGGTCGAAAAGCTCGTGCTCGACGCGTCCATCGTTCGCAACCGACAAAAAATCGTCGCAACCATCGATAACGCGAAGCGCTTCCAGGAGGTCCAAGCAGCCTATGGCAGCTTCGACGCGTTTGTCTGGTCCTTCGTCGGGGGGAAACCGTTGCAGCCCCGCCGCAAGCACATGGGGGAGATTCCCGCGACCTCACTCGAGTCCGATGCCATGAGTAAGGCGCTAACCAAGCTGAAGTTTCGCTTCGTGGGATCGACGATCTGCTACGCCTACATGCAGGCGGCGGGCATGGTCAACGATCACGTGGAGACCTGCCACCGCTACCGCGTGCTGCGTGGCAGGTCGTAGGCGTCCACGGGCTCGGGCATCCGCTCGCCGCGGATGCGGCCACCAACGCAAGCAGGTGCCGGCTTGCCCTGACGACGCGCTGAGCTGCTAGGATGTTCCATGCGGCAAGACCACGAGCATCACGGGATCGACTACATCGAGCTGTGCGTGACGGATATGGCCGCAAGCCAGGCGTTCTATCGCGCGGCTTTCGGTTGGCAGTTTCAAGACTATGGTCCCGGCTACGCCGGGATCTCCATCGGCGGCCGCGAGGTGGGCGGGCTCAATCTGGTCGAGGCAGTTGCGGTCGGCGTTGGAGCGCCGCTCGTGATCCTGTTCTCCCGCGATCTCACGAGCACGCTGGACGCCGTCACCCAGGCGGGCGGCAAGATCAGCCGTCCGCCGTTCGAGTTTCCCGGCGGTCGCCGCTTCCAATTTCACGATCCAAGTGGCAACGAGCTCGCGGTCTGGGCCCTGCCATAGCCCCGGCCAGGCTCACGCGCGTCGGGACAGGCAAGCCGTCGCTGCACTCCGGGCGACGGTGAACGGGTTGGGAGCGCGGCTGGTCCTGCGACGGAACGAGCGCGAGGTCCGGGCCGTGCCATCGCCGCGACCACGCCGAATGCACCGCAACGCGCGAGGCGGCGGTGCCTGCCCGGGAACGGTGTTCAACCATCGCGCGCCACTGGTCTCTCACGCCCGAGGTAGCGGGCATAGCGGATCGTTGCGCTTAGGCCTTAAGGGTCCGCGCGATCGCGTCGAGCACAGCTTCTCCGCCCGCGATCATGTCGTGGCGCCAACGCTTCGCCATCTCCGGGCCGAGCCGCTCGACCATGTGTGCGAGGTCATCTTGGCCGCCGACGTGTCGGTCCGTGACGATCACCGGCGTCGCTGACTTGCCCTTGGTCCGCGCCAGCTTGATCGGCTTGCGGGGGGCGTTCATCAGCGCAGGATCGATGCAGCTCGAAAGATCCGAAGCCATCGCGACGCGCTCTGTGAGGGGCTGCAGGCCAAATCTACGCGTGATGGTCGCGAGGACGGAGACGTGATCAAACACGGTCGAGTTCGCGCAGCCGCGGCGTACCTGGCCGCCAACCACCAGCGCGGGGACGCGCACGCCGAGCTGCTGAAACTCTGGATCGGGATCGAAGGTTAGCGGCGGCGGGACATGATCGTAGTAGCCCCCGTGCTCATCGTACGTGATGATCAGCAGCGTCCTCTCCCACTGTGGTCCGTTGGCGAGGGCCTCGTAGATCGTGGCGAGGAAGTCTTGTCCGTCGCGGACGTCGGCTGGCGGATGATCGTCGTTGCCAATCACGTTGAGCGCGGTCAAGAGCGGCTCGACGTAGGAGACCTGCGGCAGATTGCCCGCCGCGGCGTCGGCGTAAAAGTCGGCAATTTGCTTGATGAACGGCGCATCGAACCCTGCGCCGTAGGTCACGACGAAGGGCAGGCCAGAGGCGTAGTAGTTCGCGCTGACCCCAGCCTCCGCGCAACGGTCGAAGATGCTGGGTAGGCCCTCGATCGGGTCGTTGCTCGTGTTGCCATTCGACGTCCCGAGGTGGAGGTGGTGGCGATTGGGCCAGGTCGGCCCGAGCACTGAGGCAAACCACTGATCGCAGCAGACATACTCGTCGACCAGCGCATAGCTCGTCGGCAACGCGGCGCGGTTGTAGTAGCCAACGACCTCGTTGAGAGGGTCACCGCCGTCCTCCTCATAGGTACGAACAAAGCCCGCCATCGTGCCGCGGTCGACCTGACTGCGCGAGGAGTTCCAAGAGTGAGGCGGGTCGACCTCCGTGACGTAGTGATTCAGCAGGTGCACGCCGTGCGGCGTGCCGCCAAGATCGAGGTTCGTCTCCTCGCCGGTCAATGCGTTGAGCGCGAGCCCTTCCTCGATCGTCATGCCGCCAAACATGTGATCGAAGCTGCGATTCTCCATCATCACCACGACGATGTGGTCGATGTTCGCGAGCAGCTCCTGCGCCGTCGCATCCGAGGTGTCGCAGGTGCCGTATTCGTCGCCGTCGCCGTCGCCGTCGCCGTCGCCGTCGCCGTCGCCGTCTCCGTCGCCGTCGCCGTCGCCGTCTCCGTCGCCGTCGCCGGTGGATCCAGCGTCGGCTGCGTCGCCGTCTCCGGCACAAGCACTCGCCGCGGTTCCGGCGATGAGGGCCCCAAGCGTCGCCAGAGCGCTGCGCCGACTCAGGGCGGGTACAAAGAGGCCTGAGCGTGTGCGACGAAAGCCGCGGAGCGAACGAATGAGCTCTTGTTGTGGAGGCCTACGCACGCTCGCAGTGTGCCAAAGCGGCGGACGGCGGGAAAGATCGTCGTGACGGTCGCCCGCTCCGCGCTGTGACGCTGAGGTCAAGGCTCGGTGACTGTGCGAGCGGGGAGCTGTTCGCAGATCGGCGCGGCCGCGGTGGCGCAGAGCTGCGTGAGCGCATCGAGGGTCGCTCGTGTCTCGGCGTGTGCGCCGCCCAGTCGTCGCAGCTGAGTCTCGTAGGCGCGGGAGAGCCACCGCGTTGCGCCGCTCGGATCACCCTGATCGAGGAGCACGAGCCCAAGGGTTCGACAGCCACGAGCGGTGTCGGGATGGTCGGCCCCCAGGGTTTGCTCCCAGGTCTTGATCGCCAGCGCCGCGTGATCCTTTGCGGCGGCCAGCGCCCCGAGGCGTCGTTCGACGAGCGCGAGGTTGTGCTGGCTCCGTGCCGTGTCCGCGCTCAGCTCACCCAGCGCTCGTCGGCGAACTGAGAGCGCCATCTCGTGCCAGCCGTGGGCGCCCTGAAGATCGCCGCGCTTTGCCGCGATCGATCCGAGATTGCCGAGGCTGTGGGCGCACTCGGGATGGTCCGGCCCCAGCCGCTCCCGTCGCAGGGCGAGGGCTCGCTCGTGCGCACGCTGGGCAGCGTCGAGCTCGCCACGCGCGTCGAGGAGGAGTCCGAGATTGCTCTGATATGCGGCTTCGTCCAGCGTTCCGAGCCGATCACTGCGACTCAGCAGCCCCAGCGCGACCTTGGCCCAAATCTCACCGCGGTCCGCGGATGCGAGATGATACCCATGCAGCCGGAGGAGCGAGATCGCCGAGCGCGTGGCGAGTACATCGTCGTGGCCGCTCAGCGCGGTGCCAAAGGCGGCGCCCAACTCCTCATCCGCGCGTTGGTAGTCGCCGCGTTCAGCCGCCTGTTGTCCAGCAGTCAGCGATACTTCGGCGGTCAGCGGCTCCCAGCCTAGCGTCTGCGCCCGCGCTCGTGCTCCCAGGAGGGCGGCCTCAGCACCTGGGCGGTCACCGAGACCGTCGGCAACCTTGGCGCGCAGGATCTCACGTCGGATCTCCGCGAGCGACGCCTGTGCGGCGCCCCCCAACGGTGCCTGCGGTCGCGAGAGAAGATCCTCGATGTCCGCGCATGACTCGGCCTCGAGAAAGCCAGCAGCCAGCCGTACGAGCGGGCTGGCATCTCCTCCGCGAAAGTTCGTGAACTCCGCCAGCGTGACCTCCAGGGCAACGCGCTGCTCCTCGAAGCAGGCGAGCGCGCGCTGGAAAGATGTGTCGTCGAGACTCAGATCACGATCGTGCGCAAGACAGGTCTGCTCGCGCTCACGTGACCAACGGCTCGCGAAGGTGTCGATCCAAGGCAGCATGCGCTCTACTTGTCCCGCCACGTGCTCAGGCCCCTGCGCGACGAGCGAGTCGCGGAGTCGCACCCGGGTCGCGTCGTTCCAGAGCGTCTGTAGCTCGCGACCTTGGGCGTCGCATCGCTCGATGATCTGCTGCTGCTGGTGGACTCGCACCAAGATCGCGCCGGCGAGCGCGAGGGCCACGCCCGTGGCAGCCAAGAGTGCGATGCGACGCCTGGTTGGGTCGCGCTCAAGCTCCGCGAGCAGCTCGTTGATCGAAGGAAAGCGATGGGCGGCATCGTGCGAGAGCCCCCGCATCAGCACACGGTGGACCCAACCCGGCACCCGACTACGGGGTGGTGGCTTACGCAGCTTGTGCTCGGCGACGGCGATGAAGATCTCGGCGACGTTTCGGCCCTCGAAGGGTCGATGGCCGTAGAGCGCCTCGTAGAGGCTCACACAGAAGCTGAACTGATCGCTCCGCGCGTCGACGTCGGTGCCTGCGAACTGCTCGGGGGACATGTACGCCGGAGTTCCAGCAAGCGCCCGCGCACGTGCTCGGCGTCGAGTTGCCTGGCCACTCGCCGTCGCTTCGGGGTCCTGCAATGTGCTCGCCGATCGACCGCTGGTGTCGGAGGTCGTCGCCGGCAACGCGAGGCCGAAGTCGCCGACGACGGTGCGATCCTCGGCACCGATGAGCACGTTGTCCGGTTTGAAGTCCCGGTGTACCAAGCCCTGTTGGTGCGCAGCCGCCAGGCCGCGACCTGCCTGCAAGAAGACCGCGAGCACGCGACGCCATGATCTTGGCTCGCGCTTGAGCCACTGCGTGAGCGTCACCCCATCGACCAGCTCCATCGCGATGTAGACCGAGTCCTCGTAGCTCCCGGCATCGAAGACGGAGACGACGTTCGGGTGGTGGACCTTCGCCATGGCCTGCGCCTCGCCGATCAGCTCCTCCTTGCGTTCGTCGTCGAGCTCCCTCGTCGCGGTCGACAGGATCTTGACCGCGACCTTGCGATCGAGCTGAGGATCGTAGGCAGCAAATACGACCCCCATCGCGCCCGCGCCGATGCGGGCGATGACGACATAGCGATCGATGCGGTCACCCGGCGTGAATCGGGACTCCGCGGGGCGGCGCGACTCGTCCGCAGGAGCGCCGCGATCGACTCGCCGCGACGCGTCAAACGCATCGAGCGTCTCGGCGGGAGACAGATCCGCCGGCTCGCCGAAGCTCGTGTCGTGGTCGTCGTGGGTCGCCGCCGGCCGCTGGGTTGCGGGACGATCCAGGCCACTTAGGTCCCGATCGACGGACTCGACATTGCGGACCGAGAGGCTGCGACCGTCGCCTCCGCCCCTCGCTTCGGCCTTGTCCGAAGGGACGCCGTCGTTCACGCGCAGCCCTCCCGATCGGCATGTGCGTCGGCATGAGATGACCCTCGCGCGCTCGCCCTGCTCGACACCGCGCAGCAGGCTATCAGCGCGGCGGCGTCGGTGATGCTACGACTTTACAAAACGTCAACCGAGCGTCGATCTTAGAGCGCGGTCGAGACGGTCACAGTACCTGCATGGCACACAGCATCCAGACCTCCGCCCTCCCCTCCCTCCAACCGCACATTGCCCGCGAGCTTCCTCGTGCATGGATCCTGCGACGACTGGCTCCAGTGGCGCTCGGCCTCGGTCTCGGTCTCTTCGCCTGGAACGCCCGCGCGCAGGGACCCGCCGATGACCAGCCCGGCGCTCGCCTCGATCGGATCTGCGAGAAGCTCGAGTGCACGGAGTCCCAACGCAGCGAGATCGAAGCTGCCTTCAAAGACCTCCAAGCCAAGGTCAAGCCGCTCCGAGAGGAGATGGCCGCGATTCGAAAGCAGCTGGCCGCGGCCTATCAGGCCGAGAAGCTCGATACCGCCAAGCTTAACGAGCTGCGGAACCAACTGGCTGACAAGGAGCGCGCGATCGAGCAGCTCCGCTTCGACGCGATGGTGCGGCTGCACCCCTCGCTGACGCCCGAGCAGCGGGCGAAGATCGCCAAGCGGTTCGCCGGTCACGGCGGTGGGAAGGGTGGTCACGGGAAGGCTGGCCGTGGACCTGGACCCAAGGGCGAGCGCGGCTACGGTGGTGGCCCCGGGCCGCACGGACCGCAAGGCGCGCCTGCGGGGACGAACGCCCCCGCCGCCACGCCGAAGGTGGCGCCCGCGCCCGGACCCAACAAGCGGAACCGCAAGGTCAAGCGAAACGCCCGCTAACGTCAGGGCACGCGGCGGCGCCAACGGGTGGAGCACAGCGCCGCGCGGGGTTCTTCGACGGCCTGCTAGGCCCGAGGCCGTCGAACACATCCTTGGCGAACGTCCCGGCGCCCGTTCTCCTCGCCCTCGCGCGCCAATCCCGGAGCCCGCCCGCTCTCGGGTCCATCCCGCCGGCCGATGGCAGGGAAAGGGCCGCGGATAACTCGGGCTCGTGGGCGGTTCTGCGCTGGGATCCCGAGCTGGTTCCAGCGAACGCCCGCTGCGGAGTCGCGGCTGCTGGGGTCTCACGACCGAAACTCGCCCTGAGGCCGGGTCGGCCTGGCCGATCGGTTAGGTTTGACAGGAATCAACGATTCGCTAGCCTCTGCACATGGCGTCGCAGCCCACCTCTCCGATGATGTCCAATGCAGAGCGTCGCGCGAATCCGCGCGCCGTCTGCCGCGGCGATGTGCAAGTTCGTGGCTCGCACGGCCACGCCCGCGCGCGGATCGTGGACGTGAGCGAAGGCGGCGTGGGGCTCTTGGTCGGTGGTGCGGCCCCCGAGGAGTTTGTCGCGGTCGAGTTTCGCTTGGGCAGTCAATCGCCCCGGTTCGAGCTGGTGGGTCGGGTCGTTTCACAGCGCAAGGTCAGCGATCAGGCCTATGCGTGGGGCATCGCCTTTCACTCGATCGATCGCGGCACGCGAGTCAAGATCAAGGACTACGTCGCACGCTCGACGCGGACCTTCGCCGACCTCGAGAACTGAGCCGCGAACTCCAGGGCCTCACTCGCAGGGAATCGGGTCCATGTCCGCGATCCAGGCGCGAACGAGGTCTGTGCCCTCGAGATGCTCGATGCTGCGCCCAATCAGCGGCATCATCGAGCCGACCTCGTCGGTCACCATCCGATACAGGAGGATCGACTCGTCGGGCGCCCCGGGCACGATGTCGTAGGTCAGGCCGCCGTTGCCTTTGCCTGCGGAGCCTGGCTGCTTGCAGACACCAAGGTGGAAGGTGTCCTCGTTGTCGTGGTTGAGGAAGAGCTGTGAGCTGATGCCGTTGACGCCGTTGGGGTTGTGGCAGTGCGCGCAATTAATGTCGAGGTAGTCGCGCGCTGCCTCGTCGAGCAGCGCCGGACTGAGCTGGTCGGGGGGCGTTTGGTCGAGCGTCTGGAAGTCGAAGGCCACATCGACTTGGTCGATCGAAGGCATCCCGCTGAGGCGACCGGCGTTCGTCATCGCGACGAGCTGGTTGTCTCCGGTGCCGTCAATGGCTTCGCGGTTGAGGTGTCGGGCCTTGGGGCCGATCGGCGTCGTGTAGCGGCCACCGCCGCTGCCCTTGAGCTCATGGCAGGAGAGACACTGGTTCTTCTGCGGGACCAGGTAGTTCGCGGTGCGCTCGTTGCCGTCGTAGTCGAGAAACGAGATCTCGAGCGAGGCGCCCTCGATCTGCAGCGCGGCGCTGGTGCCGTCCTCATTCCACACGTAGGGATAGGTCTTCCAGCCGTCGCTGTCGTGCGCCAACACTCGAGTCTCGATCAGTCGGACGTCCTCGTTGGGCACGCGCAGGTCCTGCGGGAACGAGAACGATTTGAGGATGACCGTCCCGACCGGGAAGTCAAAGACATCGTTGTCCTGATAGGTCGCGCTCAGCCCTTCCGGCAGCCAGATCGCACGATCCTTGCGCGCGTAGTCGGAGAACAGCGCCGAGTTGAGCTCATAGGGCACCACGCCGTCGGCGTACTCGAACCCCGAGCCAGTCCACTCGAGCAGCTTGGTTTGTTCCAAGGTCTCAGGCGGCGGCTCATCGACGGCGAAGCCCGCAGGCTGGTCGCTCGGGGAGCTGCTGCAGCCGACAAGCCCCCCGAGTGTCCCCACGAGGAGCGCTGCGGAGCAGCGACCGAGGGCGTTGGCGTGAGAGACTCTGATGGTTCGGCCGGTCATGTTCGCGACAATCTTTCGTCCTCGCCTCTGCACTCGTGCGGCGACGGCATGGGGTAGCGAGCAGCGAATGCGCCGCGGGCGTGATGTCGCGCGGCGAGGCTGTCTCAAGTGCCCTAGTCCGCCATGTCCGGCGGGATGACCGGACCACCGTAGGAGAATCCCGAGCAGTCATACGGCGCGTAGGGGGCGGCGGGGCGATAGAAATCGGCGAGGGTGGGGAACGATCCCATCTCCACAATCGCGAGCGAGCCGGGCAGGTTGAGGTTGACCATGCCGGTGCCCGTCTCGTTCTCGATGCAGATCGAGTTGTCGTTCGACACCATCGTGCCATCCGTGGCCGAGAACATGGACTCGGAGAAGCCATCGTAGATCAGTCCGTCGATTGGCGTGGCGCCGTAGGCCGCGACCAGCAGGAGGCCGAGCTCTTGGACCTCCGTCACACCCGCCGAGTTTGTCCCGACGTTGGAGTGGGAGTTGTCATGGAGCCAGACGTTGTCGGTGCGATAGTTCTGAACCGCATCGCCAAGGTCGACGAGCTCAAGGCCTGCGACGTCGCCGACGAGGCTAGCCTTGTCGAGTTGCCAGACGGTTGGATCCGGCTCGACCGCAAAGCCCGAGAGCAGGGCGATATCCAGCACGCCGTTGCCGTCGTACGTGTTGTTGTTGATTTCGACGCGCCGCGAGGCCATCGCGAAGGTGCCGGTGCCTGGAGGAATCTGGCGCACGACGCCGCCGGGAGCGAAGTTCTGGCGATTGTTGTTGAGCACCATGTTGTCGTGGAGGTGGATGTCACGTCCCACGACGGGGTTACCGGGAAGGTCAAAGACGACAAGGCCGCCGGTATTGTCCTCTGCGAGGTTGCCGTAGACATCGGCGAACTGCGTGTTCTCGATCTCGATACCGGCAACGTTGCCGCGTGCAATGTTGTCGCGCACGATCGCGTGCTGGCACTGGCCGACGTAGATGCCCGCGTCCGAGGAGTTGAACGCCTCGGAGTTCTGGATCAGCACGTGCGAGACCTTGACCGGGTAGATGCCGTACGAGCCGTTCTCCGGATCGTTCTCGTTGGTCCAGGTCGCGCGCACGCTGTCGATGGTGATGCCATCGCTGTCCTCGACGCGAAGACCGTCCTTCTTCGCGTCGAGAATTGTCAAGTCGCGCACGGTGAAGTTGTCGCCGACGCTGTCGACGCCATTGGACTGTGCCGCTTGGCCGGCGAAGTCGAGGATCGTGAGGTCCATGCTCTGGCCGCGCAGGGTCACGCCGGTGGCGCCGCGCAGGGTCACCTGGTTGTCGAGATCGAAGGTGCCTTTGCCGAGCACGATCGTCATGTCGTTCTCGAGCGCGTTGGTGGTCTGCTGCAGGAGATCAACTTGATCGGCACGGACCTCGACACAGGTGCCCTCGACGTCGGCACACGAGACGTTCGGGAAGTTCTCGGTGTCGACGCCCGCGTCGCTATCGCCGTCGTCGACGTCGTCCTTGGTGCTACAAGCGATCGGTCCAAGCGTCGCGAGGAGCGAACCAAGCACGGCACACAGGGGCAGGCGACGCACGGACAGGGTGGAGCAACGAACGAAGTCAACAGGCAAGGAACGCATCGTCCCGCAGGCTAGCAGGGTGCCCCGAGTCCGTCACCAGATTGCACCGGCCGGACGCGCGGCGCGCCACCGTCGCCCCGGCACACCCCAGGCGGCGACTCGAGCTTCGGGATGCCCGACAGCCTCTGGACCGACAGCCTCGGGACCGAGAGCCTCCGGATCGACAGCCTCCGTCTCGACCGCCTGCTAGTCGCGCTCGTCGCCCGCGTACATGGCGTCGATCTCGCTCGCAAAGCTCTTGGCGACGACGTTTCGCCGCACTTTGAGCGTGGGCGTCAGCTCTCCCGCCTCCAGGGAGAGCGGCCGATTCAGGAGCGTGAATTTCTTCACGGACTCGACGCGCGCGAGCTTTTCGTTGACCGCGTCGATGTGGCGCTGAATGCTGCTGCGCACGCCGGGATCCTTGTGCACCAGCTCGGGGGAGAGAGCGTGCTCCTTGGCATAGCTGGCGCAGGCATCCGGATCGAGGGCGATGAGTGCGCTGAGGAACTTGCGCTGATCCCCGATGAGCACGGCCTCGCCAACCAAGGGATGATCCTTGATGGCGACCTCGATGTTCTTGGGCGTGATGTTCTTGCCGCCGGAGGTGATGATGATGTCCTTCTTGCGACCTGTGATGTGCAGGAATCCCTGCGCATCAAAGGCGCCCAGATCACCCGAGTGCAGCCAGCCATCGATCAGTGTGGCGTCGGTCGCCTCTTGATCTTTGTAGTAGCCGGCAAAGACGTTGGGACCCCGGATCAAGATCTCCTCGTCGTCTGCGATCTTGACCTCGACGCCCGGGAACGCCGGACCGACCGAGCCGAAGCGGAACTTGTCGGTGCGATTGAAAGAGGTCGGGCCAGTATCTTCCGACTGGCCGTACACCTCGTAGACGATGACATCGAGACCGGCGAAGAACTCGAGGATCTCCTTGCTGATCGGCGCGGCACCGGTGACGCAGAGACGAGCTTCGCCAAGGCCGAGGGCCGGCTTGACCTTGGAGAAGAGAAGGCGCTTGGCCAGCGAGTATTGAATCGAAAGGAGTCCGCTGGGCTCCTTGCCCTCGCTCCGCACCGCGGCAACCCTTCGTCCAACGCCCATCGCCCACTCCGCGATCGACTTCTTGAGGCCCTTGGCCTGGGCGAGCTTGGCGGAGGCACCGGCGTGGAACTTCTCCCAGATCCGCGGCACGCCGAAAAACACGGTCGGCTGCACTTCCTTGAGGTTGTCCGCCACGCGCTCGATGGACTCGGCGAAGTAGACCGCGTAGCCGGTGACCACCGGCACGTGGATCGAGAACATCTGCTCGGCGATGTGCGAGAGCGGGAGATACGAGAGGCTCCGATCCGTGGGCACCGTGCCGACGACCTTGCGCGCCGCGTCCGCGGTCCAGGTCAAGTTCCGATGTGTGAGCATCACGGCCTTTGGGGGTCCTGTCGTGCCACTCGTGTAGATCATGGTGGCGAGGCCCGTGGGCTCGATTCGCTCGACGCGCTCATGAACCTGCTTGGCATCGACCTCATCTCCGCGCGCGAGGAACTCCTCCCACGTCAGCACGAGCGGGTCGTCGATCTTGGGTGCGCCCTGCATCAAGACCACGAAGCGGAGCTCGGGAAGCTCGTCACGCTTGGCCTTGACCTTCTCCCATTGGGAGGCGTTCTCGACCAACACGACGGGTGACTGGGCGTGGTGAATGATGTACGCGACCTCTTCCGGCGAGCAGGTCGCGTAGATGCCCGCGGGAGCCCCACCCACGGCCATCGTCGCGAGATCCATGATCACCCATTCGGCGCGATTAAAGCCGAGGATACAGACGGTCTGCCGCTCCGCGACGCCGAGCGCAATCAGGGCGCGTGCTGCTTGTTCGACCTGTTGGCCATAGTCTTGGTAGCTCGTGGCCTGCCAGCGTCCATCCTTACGGACGTAGTAAGCGGGGGCGTTGGGTTGAGACTTGCTCTGCTGCCACAGACGCGCGGGGATTGAGTCGTTTGAGGTCGTCATCGTCAAGACCGGGGCAACGGCCACCAGCACCGGCGCGCAACCATACCTGCGATGGCGGGCAGCGTGAACCCGCGCCTGAAAGCCGACTCGACGTCACGACCCGTCGGCAGCCTCGAGGGCCCCTTGCTGACCGACCGTACCGCTTACACACGCACGACCGCGCGGTCAGCCGAGAGCGAGGGTGGCGTCGACCTGCGCGGCAACGCGCGTCGTGGCGTGACCCGCCGAGCGCTCGCCCATCGCTCATGCACGCGTAGCGCCACGAAGCCGGCGATCCCTAGACCAGCCGCGAGGAGTGCCAACTCCGTCGCAGACCAGGTCGGCATGTCACGCAGGTAGGACCGCAGCGCGGTCGCGGCAAGCAGCAAGCGACCGAGCTCTTGGACGAGCATGAAGATCGCCATCGCGGCGACGAAGTCAGCGAAGATGCTTTGGAGCGTGTCGGTCTCCAGGCGCCGGGTCAGTGCCTGTCCGGCCAGGCTGCCAACGATCGCGGCCACACTGAGCATCATGAGCAGGGGGATGTCGAGCGGATGGCTCGCCGCGTGTCCCATCGCCGCCGCCGCGGAGTTGAGCACGATGACGAGAAGCGAGGTCCCAATCGCGACGGGAAGCTCAAGCCCGGCAAACATGATAAGCGCCGGGACGGCGAGAAAACCGCCGCCCACGCCAAGCAGACCCGTCAGCACACCCACAACGCCGCCCGCGAGGGCCACGTAGATCGGATGGTTCCTCGTCGGCGCGTGCGAGCTCGCGAGTGCGCGGTCTTGGTCGGGCTCCGTGGTGGCGACGCCGCCCACAGACGATGCCTCGGCGAGCCCGTCGGATCGCCCGCGGACTCGGGTCGCGATCGCGGTCGTCACGAGCACCAGGGCAAAGCCCAGCGACAGCGTCCAGCCTGGGATCAGATGGGCCAGGCGCCCGGCCGTGAAGGCCGTCACGACGCTCGCAAGTCCAAAGAGTGCACCGATGCGCCAGTTGACGTGCCCCGAGCGTGCCGGTGGAATCAGAGCGAGGAGCGAGGTGAGCCCGATGACGACCAGCGAGCTGGGCACCGCTTCGTGCATCCCCATGCTCAACACGTAAAGCAGGACCGGGAGTAAGAGTGTCCCGCCGCCCCCGCCGAATGCCCCAAGGGCTAGTCCGACCAGAAGGGCAAGCGCGAGGGCGACGGGAAGCACGAGGCGGAACACCTGCAGGCGCCGAACCACGTCAATCTATGCGAAATTATTTATGAATCACAGCTACTTAGGATGCTCGCCGGATGCTCGCCGGATGGTCGAATCGTGGATCGAACCAAACTTTGAAACATCGTATGTTTCATGAAACATAGATCGTTTCAGCCATGTTGGCGTGCTGCGGGACGGTCGGGGACATCCCCTACGGTCTCTGCGCCGCGCCGCGGATGGGCGAGGCCTGCGGCGAGGGGCGTTGGCCTGCCAGCGTGGTGGCATCGATCGCACGCGAGCGCAGCAGCGAGGCGAACCTCTGCGCACGCCGAGGATCGTCGTTGACGCGGAAATAAAACCACCAGCTCTGTAGGTACGCGTCGCGCAGCTCGTCCGCGGACAGTTGATCCGCGGTCGCCAAGAACGCGTCGAGCATCTCGGGAAAGGGCGCGACCTGGGCACCGCGGGCACGCAGCTGCGTCACGAGATCGGCGTCCCACGCGAGTAGGTAGGCGTCAAGTCCGTCCTTGAGGACGAGCACGCGCGGAATCCAATTGTCGAGGCCGAGGCGTTCAAAGGCCGGCTGGCCAAAGATCAGCTGCGCGCGCCGCTCGACAAGGAGATAGTGCGGATCGGCTTGCTTTTCGTGTCCGACCCGACCTCGGCTCTCAAGCGCTTGCCGTGCGATCGCGGCATCACACAGCCCGGTCTCGGATTCGATCGCCACCGGAATCCTGGCGAGATAGGCATCCTGCGCCTGCGCACCGACGATTGCGACGGTCACCGGTAGACCCTCAATGAGCTCGCCGATGATGGCTGCACGCCGCTGAACTTTCTCTTGATGCTCGGGCGAGTAGTAGCCCCACTCATCCGCGATGCCGCATCGCCACGTGTCGGGCGTCGTCCCGACGGGAGTGGGGATCATGCGGGTGATCACCACCACGAAGGCCCAACCGACCAGCAACGCAAGCCGTAGCTTGAGTTGCTGCGCCTCGCGGTTGAGCTGGCATCCGGTCGCCCGAATCGCGACCTGCAAGATCAGCGCAATCAAAGGCAGCGTCGGCGCGAGTAGGCGGGCGTACATGAAGTCGCCGCCGACGCGCGCGATCGCGAGGAAATAAAGCAACACGCCAATGAGCAACACCATCGCGCCATCGAGCCCGTCACGCAGTTCGGTACCTGAGTCCTTGGCACCGGATTGCGTGGCGTGCGGTTGATTCGCACGTGGTCGGCCCGGCGAGCCAAAGGCGTCATTTGACGGCAACGAATCTGCTCGCTGTGTGGGCCCCACGAGCGCATCTGGCGTCGTCGACGTGAGTGCTGCGATCGCGAGCGAAACGATCGCGAGCGCGCAAAGGGGGCCAGACTGTTCGAGAAAACTCGAGACGTAGCAGGCGCCTTGAGACCACCAGGCGAGATGGGCGGACTTGGCGAAGTAGGTGTTGGGGACCAGTGCGCCGTAGTAGATCCAGCGAAACCCGACCAGCGCCGCGGACACCAGCGCCGTCGGCACGCCCATCGCGAGCGCACCGACAAGCCGCCGCACGACGGGAACAGTTCGCCAGGTCGCGATCGGCCACAGGCATAGTGCCGCACTCATCACGATGGCGTCGGGACGCAACGCGACCGCAAGGCCAAGCAGGCTTGCCGCGAGCACTTCACGTCGACGCAGCCGACCCCGCGGCGCTACGAGCCGCGCGTGAGCGTCGGTCTTTGGGCGCGCCGCGGGCCAGAGCAGCAACACCGCCGCGAGCGTCCAACAAAGCGTCAGCAGACTGCTCTCAAGGCCACCCGTGGCCCAGATCGCGGTCTGGGGATGGAGCGCATAGGCAAGCGCAGCGAGCGGCAACACACCGCTCCATCGCGACAGCGGCGATCCGACGAGATCCTCCGCGCGGCCCTCGACCCGGCCGTCAACTTGGTCGGGCTGCCTTGTGCCTCGCGAGATGTTCGCGCGCGGTTCCTGAAGCTGATCGAGCTGGCGCAGGCGCAGCCACGCCAGGGACCAGAGCGCGAGCGCAGCCGCAACGCCCACATGAGCGGCCAACCCCAACGTGATCGCGACATCGCTCGCGTCGAATCCGAGCAGCAGACCGAGCGCGCACAGCAAGGTCCACGCCAAGTTGGTCATGCCCTCGACGCGCTCGCCCGAGTTAAAGACAAGTCCCTGGCCCTCGACCAGGTTGCGGGCATATCGGAACGAGATGAACGCGTCGTCACTCACCCAGCTCGCCGCGGCGCCGAGCACCAGCGACAGCGCGACGCTCACCAGACCCAGCACGATCGCCACATTGCCGATACGTTCGTCCGGCGCATCGCCGGCTCTGGCGGGCATCGCAGGCGAGTGCGTGTCGGCGTCCAGGTCGCGCGAACCGTCGATTGCGCGAGGAGCCTCCGCCATTGCGCCAGTCTGACGGGCAGCTACGCGGCATTCAATCCGCGACCCCGGCCGGTCCGCGAGCGATTTCGCCTCGGCAGCGGCCGGGGCTGCTTGAGTTGAGCCTACCCAGGCGGATAGGGCGCTCGGGGCTTTCCATACGGTGGCATCGCGCCATCATGGGCGCCCTTGGCAGAGGAGCAAAAGCCCGTCGCGTGGCTCGACTATGTTCGCGCGCCCGCGCAACGGATGCGGCGTGCGCTCGCGTTGGTTTGGGAAACCAGCCCGAGGTTGACCGTCTACCTCGCCGTGCTCACTGCGCTCGCGGGGCTATTGCCCGCTGCGATCGCCTATGTCGCCAAGCTCGTCATTGACGCAGTCCTGCTCGCGCGCGAGACCAGCTTGACGGGACTTGAACCGAGTTGGCGGACCTTGTTTGCGCCCGTTGCCGTCGAGCTCGGCCTGGTTGTCGCGCTTGCGGCGATCCAGCGCTCGCTCTCGGTCTGTCAGTCATTGCTCCGCGCGCTGCTGGGCGAGCGCGTCAACGAGATGATCTTGGAGAAGGCTCTCGAGCTCGATCTCGCTCAGTTCGAGGACTCGGAGATCTACGACAGCATGACTCGCGCGCGCCGTGAGGCGTCGACGCGGCCGCTGAGCATGGTGATGCGCAGCTTTGGCATCGTGCAAAACCTTCTCTCTTTGCTGGGCTTTGCTGCGATCCTCTGGCAGCTCGGGCCTTGGGCGGTCGCGATCTTGCTGGTGGCGGGCGTTCCCTCCTTCATCGCCGAGCTTCGCTTCAGTGGAGAGGCGTTTCGCTTGTTTTCCTGGCGTGCAGGAGAGACGCGCATGCAGTCGTATCTCGAGACGCTCCTAGCGCGCGAGGACCACGTCAAAGAGGTGAAGATCTACGACCTTGGTCCGATCTTCCTCGATCGCTACAAGCAGCTCTTCCTGCGCTTTTGGGCCGAGGACCGCGCGCTCACCATCCGTCGTGGTCTGTGGGGCTTTCTGCTCGGAGCCGTCAGCACGATCGCCCTCTACGGCGTGTACGCGAGCGCGGTCTGGGCGACGGCGACCGGCAGAATGACGCTGGGTGAGATGACGATGGTGATGCTCGCCTTCCGCCAAGGTCAGGCGTGCGTCGCGGGAATCCTCGCCGCGATCGGCGGCATGGTTGACGACGATCTCTACCTCGGCAATCTCTACTCGTTCTTGGCGCTGCCCACGCATACACCGGGCGGCGATGCGACCGCCGGCCTTACGGAGGGTGATGGCCTGCGGTTTGAGGGCGTGGCATTTCGCTACCCGGGAAGCGACGCCGACGCCCTGCAAGACATCGACTTCCACGTTCCCCACGGCACCTCGATCGCGCTCGTCGGTCAGAACGGTTCCGGCAAGACGACCCTCATCAAGCTGCTCACCCGCCTCTACGAGCCGACCGAGGGTCGGATCCTGCTCGACGGCCGAGACCTTCGCGATTGGGATGCAAAGGCGCTGCGCAGTCGCGTCGCCGTCGTCTTTCAAGACTTTGTCCGCTATCAGCTGCTCGCGGGCGAAAACATCGGCGCGGGTGATCTGAGCCGATTCCAGGACGAGGATGCGTGGCGACGCGCGGCGGAGCGAGGCCTCGCGGCTCCGGTCATGGAATCGCTCCCCGATGGCTATCACACGCAGCTGGGACGCTGGTTTAAGAACGGTCGCGAACTCTCCGGAGGCCAGTGGCAGAAGGTCGCGCTCTCGCGCGCCTTTGTCCGTGAGCAGGCGCAGATCTTGGTGCTGGATGAACCCACCGCAGCGCTCGATGCTGAGGCCGAAGCCGAGGTGTTCGACCACGTCCGCGCCGCCTCAGAGGGGCGAAGTACCGTGCTGATCTCGCATCGCTTCTCAAGCGTTCGGGGCTGCGATCAGATCCTGGTGATGGAGGCCGGTCGGATCGTCGAACGCGGCAAGCATGACTCCTTGATGGCGGATGACGGACGCTACGCCCATCTCTTCCGTCTTCAGGCTGCCGGATATGCCTAGCCGGTCCGCGACCCGCCGCCGCGGCATTATCGTCGGCCAAGGCGCCGCGTAGGCCTGATGCCCCGGCCTCGTCGGTCGATGGCCGTTGCCTCAGCCGATCGGCACAAAGTTGTCGCAGGCCGTATCGATCGTGGGCACGGCGTTCGAGAAAAAGCCGGCGTAGCTGGACTCGCAGATGTTTCCGACCGAATGATTGGGGAACATGTTGGTGAACTCCTCGATCGTGTAGCCGTCGGTCTCGCTAAGATCCGCATTGCAGGAGGGCCAGCTCTCCTTCCAGATCAACGACAGCACGACCACGTTCTCATCGCTGCCCTTGGCGTTGACGACACCCTGGTACCACTCCTGAGGGTCAGTCGATGACGCGTCATTCTCGTCGGTCAGGATGACGAGGATGAGCAACGCGTCATTGCGCAGGAAACCCTCATTGCAGGCGCCGATGATCTGGCTCACGGGATTGAGGGCCTGCAGCAAGGTATCGCCGACGCGCTCGTCGCTGTCGCCGTCCTCACCGACATTGGCGACGCAGGTGAACTTCTGCTCAAGCGAGTCGGCCTGTGAGATGTAATTCTTGCCACTGGCAAAGGGACCGCAATAGCCCTGCTTGCTCTCAACGACGAGCTGACCCAGCGCACGACAGACCGGGTAGTTCTTGTTGATGTCGGGATCGCTATCGTCGAGGAAGCCTTCATTAATGTAGTTGTCGGTCGTGACGACGCCGACGTGGTAGTCGGCGACCTCGGCAAGTGCGGTCTGCATCTCGGCGACGAAGTTGCCAAAGTTCGCGATCAAGGTCTGCTGCTCGTCGTACATCGAGGGTGAGTTGTCGATGATGTAGAGGATGTCGACCTTCTGGCAGCCCATCTCTCCATCGCCATCGCCATCGCCGTCGCCATCGCCATCGCCATCGCCGTCGCCGTCGCCATCGCCATCGCCATCGCCATCGCCGTCGCCATCGCCGTCGCCATCGCCATCACCATCGCCATCACCATCACCGATGACATCATCGGGCGCGGCGTCCGAGTTACCGCCATCATCGCCGCCACACGCGATGGTTCCGAGCGCCAGGCTCGCGATCAGGAGGCCCGAGAGGAGAGGGAAACGTGAGTCAATCAACGACGAAATCATGGACAATCCACCCGAAGCGTTTGTGGCAGGCCCGCGGGTCATGGGTCAAGGTAATTTCTGTGCGTTGATCGAGCGCATGCGCACGCGCGAGGCGACGAAGGTCCCCAAGTCCGCTGCCAGGCTGTCCTTCGTCCATGCGCAGTGGCACATTGCAGGTGGTGGTGTCGCTGCGAACATCCCTTGTGGCGCTGCTCGCGTTGAGTGCCTGCAGCAGTCCGGGTGATCAGCTCCGCGATCCCTCCACGCGCGAGGCGTCTTCGTCGCAGGTCGACGCGCCGCGCGGTGACACGGAAGCTGATGGGGAAATCCGTCGCGAGCGATCCACCGACCATGGCAAGGACGCCCCTGGTCCCCAATCCGATGCCGAGGATCTCGCGCTGCTTCGCATTGACGGGGCCGACGGGGCCGACGGGGCCGACGGGGCCGAAGCTGGCCAAGCGCCCGAGCGCGCGGAGGAGGGGGCCTCACGGAGCTCCGCCGACGACCCCACGGGCGACGAAGCGCGCGAACAAACTTCAGCACGCGGTTGCGACGAGTCTGGCGAGTTCGAAGCAAAGCTCAACGCGGAGATCACAGCTCGCATCCAACGCCATCAAGCGCTTGTTCGCAAGGCAGCCGCGGAGAGCGAAATCGATGTCGACTTGCTCAATGCCGTATGCTTTCTCGAATCAAAATTTGATGCGCGGGCGCGTCGTGGAAAGAACAAGGGGCTCATGCAGCTTGGGCCAGGTGCGACCTCGTCGATGGCGGCGCAACTCGATGTGCGTGCGGCACCGTACAACCCCGACTTTGCGCTGCGGGCGGGCGCAAGGCTGCTGTCACGCCTGATCCAACGCTACGATGGCGACGTTGAATGGGCTCTGGTTGCCTACCAACGCGGCGTCGGTGGAGCCGCCAAGATCTACGTTCCCGGCCCTGTGCCCGAGGGACACCGCAGCTACGTCGATCGCGTGCTCCGTCTCCGGGAAGACTTCGCCCAGAGCCGCTGGGCGGCACGCTGCATCGATCCTGCCGTCGCACCGAACTGACGCGCCCGCCGAGTGACGGCTAGGGACCAAGACGCCGCGCAGACGACAGCGCGTACGCCGACCACTCGATCCTCATGCGCGCTGTCGGCCTGGTGCCGGACGAGGCGCGCTTGCGCCCCAGCGGGCCCACTCGGGGCAAATCCCGAATCGATGCCGTTGGCTCCGGCGACTGGGCTGCTATGGTGTGCGCGGAGAGAAGCTGCGTGGGCCTCTTTGACTGGATTCGCCGCCGCCTCGATGGCTCGCCGCAGGCAGCAGAGGATGAAGGTGGTGACCGCTTCGCGGGTGGCGACGCGCCGCTGAATCAGGACGTGTTCGCATCGCTGGTTCGTCGCAAGTTGGCAAGCCAGCTCGATGGTCTTGAAGCGACGATCGACCCTGCCAACTTCGCGATTCGGTTGCCGAGCGGAACGATCGTCCATCTCCACAACGCCTACCGCGAGTACGAACGCGCCGAGCCGGAGAAACGCGGTGCGGTGCTTGATCACTTCGTCGCCGCCTTCGTGGCCGAGCAAGCAGTGCCCGAGACGCTCGCCGAGGCACAGCCCCATCTCATGCCGCTGGTGCGACATCGCTACAACGTCGCCGCTGCCCAACTCTCGCAGCGTCTTCGCGATCCGACTGCGCTCGTCGTGCCCTCTCGGAATCTCGCTGCCCACTTGGCTGCGGGGGTCGCCTTCGACACGCCCACGACCGTGATCCAGCTCGGTGGACCGCAGCTTGCAAGCTGGGACATCCTATTTGACGAGGCCATAGAGATCGCGATCGACAACCTGCGCGCCAAGAGCCAAGAGCCGTGGCTCTTGTTGGAGGAAGGCGTGTGGTGCTCGCCGTGGCGCGACCACTACGATCCGTCCCGCTTGCTCTTGCCCGAGCTGATACGCGATCTCCCCGTCGCGGGCGAACACGTTGTGCTCGCGCCGACCCGCATGGTCGTGCTGGTTGCGGGGAGTGAAGATGTGGCGGCATTGGAGAAGATGCTAGAGATCGCCAAAGCGGCAGAGCAGGAGGATCGTCCGTTGAGCATGATTCCCGTCGTGCTGCGCGGCGACCAGTTCGTGGCCTGGGGGCCCGCGGAGGAGCTCGCTGCTCCAATCGGCTATTCCGAGGCGCGCGTTGTCGAACAGGCCGGAATCTACAACGACCAACAGGTTTGGCTCGAGGATGCGCTGTCCGAGGACGTCCTGGTCGGCACGGTCACGGGGGTTCGTCGCGACGATGGCAGCGCCTTCCACTACTCCACTTGGACCGAGAGCATGCCAACCTTGCTGCCCGAGACAGATGCCGTCGCGTTGGTTCGCGATCTGACTGGACCGAGCCTAGCTCGGCGTACAAACGAGGCCCGACCGACCGACGCCGCAAGCGAAACCGGTGACGAGACCGTGCGAGCCGCGAACACAGTTGCTTCAAGCACGGATGGTCTGCATTCTGCCGGCGAATCATCCGCCCAGCTCGGCGAGGTCCGGATGGTGTCGTTCGAGCAGGTTCGGATCGCGCTCGGAGATCGCCTGCGTGCCGAGGAAGGGCTCTATCCGCGGCGCTATCGGGTGACCTCGCGCGATTTTCCCGTCGAACTCTACGAGTCTGCTGCCGACACCGAGGTCCCGAGCGACGCTTGAGGTCACCCTTGGCTTGCCGGGCTCACGTGCGCGGCGCGCTGGCCAGTCGCCTCGCCATCTTGCAGTTCCGCGGGGCGACCGCGATGCTCCGCCCGATGGACGCACTGGTCACATGCCCCAACGTCTCGGCCAGCGCGGCGACGATCGCCTCGGACGCGGCGGTCGCTCCCATCGACGCCCCGCCCGCGTCGACGAGGCGCTGGATGGTGGCGGCATCGCTGGTCCTCGCCACGCTGTGCCTGGGCCCCGCCTGTGGCAAGCGCAGCGCGGCAGGTGCAGGCCCGGGTCATGCCGCGGTCGGTGAACGAACTGCCAAGCTGGAGAGCCTCGAGGAGGGAGCTGGTCCCGCAATTGTCGCGGCTGCACCGATTGCCGTCGGTGCGACCTACTCGCGGGAGATGTCGATGGCGCTGACCTCGTCGGTCAACGTCGATCAGACGCCGCTGGCGTCTTTGAGCTTGCCGAAAACGACGATTGTATTTGTCGACACCGTCTCCAGTGTCGGCGAGGACGGCACGGTCGACTCCACGATGACATTCGGTCAGAGCCGCTGGGATCAGCAGGCCGCGCATGCAAGCGTGATTGGCAAGCTCCTCGAGTTCGCGCTCAAAGAACTCAGCAACGCCCAAGGAAGTGCCCGGCGCCACGCATACGGTGATCTGCAAACGTTCGCCATCACGCCAGCCCCCGGCGTGACGCCACAAGTGCAGGACTTCATCAACAGCGTGATGCTCTATCTGCGGCCGGGTATGATTGTGGTCCCCGGGCCAGAGCTTCATGCCGGACAGAGATGGAGCTACGCGCAAGACTTCACCGTTCGTGGTGTCACACAGACCATCGCCATGGAGGTCCTCGTGACATCGTGCAGTGGCACGCGCTGCTCGGTCACTCTCTCCGGGACCCAAAGCGCCGTGCCCGACCAGGAAGAAGAGGCATTGGGGGACGGCAAGAGTCGCAAGCTGGTGTCGCTTGAAGGTCAGCTGGAGGGCACGGGTGAACTTGAAGTCGGCGAGCCCTGGTTGCGCGAGGCGGAGCTTAAGTGGACAAGCACCACCGTGTACGCGACCCCCTCCGATCCGCGAGGCAAGAACATGAAGATCGATCTGACGGCCACGATCGGCTTTGCGACCCCGCAGTAGAAGTGTCGCGACGATCGCCAAGTTTACCCACGACCCCGACGACAGCCAGGACCGGCGACCGCTGTTGAGCTGCCGCCGCACGTCGGATGGGGGTCGCGCATCCTAAGGTCGAGCAATGCGGGCCACTGGCAGCCAAGACAACCGAAAGTCCCCATGACCAGCGCTCTCGACCTCTTCAAAATCGGCATCGGACCTTCGAGTTCACACACGGTCGGACCCATGGTTGCGACGCGTCGCTTCGTGCAACAGCTCGCCCAAGTCGTTGAACTGGTGGCCGTCAAACGCGTCACCGTTGAGCTCTTTGGCTCGCTGGCGCTCACGGGAAAAGGTCATGCGACCGATCGCGCCGTGTTGCTCGGATTGATGGGAGAGCGCCCCGAGTCCGTCGACCTCGATCACGCCGAACAGGAGATCGCCACGACGCGGCGGGCGCTGACCCTTCGACTCGCCGGCCAGCACCTCATCGAGCTCGACCCGGCGCGGGACGTGATCTGGCACAAGCGCCGCCTCCTCCCGCATCACACCAATGCGCTGCGTGTGACGGCCTTGGACGATCAGGCGCACGTACTTTTGACGCGGGACTACTACTCGGTGGGTGGTGGCTTTGTCCTCGACGATCAGGAGGCCGAGCAGCAACTCGCGAGTGGTGCGAGCCACAACAGGGCTGCCACCGACGGCCAGGCCCAAGGCCCGAGCTATCCCTACCCTTTCCACAGCGGCGCGGAGCTTTTAGAGCAGTGCGAGCGGACCTCGCTGAGCATCGCGGAACTGATGCGCTGCAACGAGGACGCGCTTCGGCCTCGCGCACAGACGACGGAGGGACTTCAAGCCGTATGGAGCGCGATGCAGCGCTCCGTCCAGCGGGGGCTCGCAGCACAAGGCGAGCTGCCAGGAGGTCTACGAGTACGGCGCCGCGCGGCGGCGCTCTACCGAGAACTCTCGGAACGACCCGAGGCTGGACTCCGCGACCCACTCACGGTGATGGATTGGGTGAATCTCTACGCGCTGGCAGTCAATGAGGAGAACGCAGCAGGAGGGCGGGTGGTCACTGCGCCCACCAACGGTGCCGCTGGAATCGTTCCCGCCGTGCTGCATTACTACACTCGCTTTTGCGCCGTCCACGAGCGAGGTATCGAGGACTTCTTGCTCACAGCCGCAGCGATCGGCGGCCTCTACAAGCGCAACGCATCGATCTCGGGTGCGGAAGTCGGATGCCAAGGTGAGGTCGGGGTTGCGTGCTCGATGGCCGCGGCAGGGCTCGCCGCCGCGCTCGGGGCCACGCCGCTGCAGATCGAGTATGCCGCCGAGATCGGCATGGAACACAACCTCGGCCTGACGTGCGACCCGATCGGCGGCCTTGTGCAGATTCCCTGCATCGAGCGCAATGCGATGGGCGCCGTGAAGGCAATCAACGCGCAGCGGATGGCGATGCGAGGCGATGGTCGGCATCACGTCTCGCTCGACAAGGTCATCAAGGCGATGCGCGATACCGGCAAGGACATGCGTCGCAAGTACAAGGAGACCTCGCAGGGAGGCCTCGCCCTTCAGGTGATCGGTGTCAACGTCATCGAGTGCTAGCAGGTTGTTGCGGCCGGACCGGTCGCGTGTGCCCCCGGCCGATTCACGCGCTGAGCGAGCCTTCCGGGCGATTGGGGTCGCGTCGGATCAGTTCGTTGAGGATGCCATCGGTCAGCCGATACACCCAGCCGTGCAGGGTCGGTGACCGTCCTTCCGCCGCGGCTTGGGTGATGGTGTCTAGTGTCGAGAGGACCTCGACCTGTCGAACAACATTGAGCTCCACGAGGCGATCGCCGCGGGACGTCTCATCGAGCGGCTCGAGCTCACTGGCGTGCTTGGTGCCAACTTGGCGAATGGTCTCGAGCCAGCGCTCGATGGGACCCGTCAGTCGAGGTCCCATCGACGCGAGCACGCCACCGCAGCCGTAGTGCCCACAGACGATGATGTGTTCGACCTTCAGGACGTCGACGCCGTACTGCACAACGCTGAGCAGATTCGGGTCGTCTTGCACCACGAGGTTCGCGACATTGCGATGCACGAAGACCTCCCCCGGATCGGTCCCGGTGACCTGGTTGGCGGGCACACGACTGTCCGAGCATCCGATCCAGAGGAACTTAGGTCGCTGCTGGCGGCTCAGTCGTGCGAAGAACTCCGGGTCCATGATGCGGCGCTCATGTGCCCAAGCCTTGTTGGCGAGCAATAGTCTGTCCGTGCGCTTCATGTGGCCTCGTCGGCGATGGAACGGAAGAACGGATGGGCGGCGCTGCTGGAGCGCCAAATGTGGACGGAGATGCCGCGCGTATTCGAGACCGCCTGGAACTCCTGAATGGTCTCAAGAATGTCGGGATCGATGACTCGTGATCGCGTGCCGTCAACGACCACGACGCTGCCCTCTTCCATCTCTTGGAAGATCGACTTGAGCTTGCCTTTGTTGAGGAACGAGACGTTGCCCGTGAACTTCACGAAGCGGTTGAGTCCGTCCTCGGTCACGAGAATCGCGGATTCGAAGTTCGCGCGGATCACAAACGCAAGGCCGACGACAATGCCAACCGCCGTGCCAATCAGAAGGTCGGTGGCCAGGATCGCGATGATCGTGCAGAGAAAAGGCGCGAACTGGTTGACCCCTTTGCGCCACAGCTCGCGATAGAGCTCAGGACGAGTCAACTTCGAGCCGACGTGAATCAGAATCACCGCGAGGGCCGCGAGTGGGATGTACTCCAGAAAGCGTCCCGCGAGCACGACACATACGCACAGCAGGACCGCATGCGTCAGGCCGGAGCGACGCGTGCGTCCGCCGGCGGCGATGTTGGTAAAGCTGCGAACGATTACCGCGGTGACCGGCAGGCCGCCCGCAAGACCGCTCGCGATGTTGCCTAGGCCTTGCGCCGCGAGCTCCCGATCGGGAGGCGTGACCCGCTTGTGCGGGTCGAGCTGGTCCGTTGCCTCGACACTCAAGAGCGACTCCAGACTCGCGACCAAGGAAAGGACGATCGCCAGCTTGTAAGTCGCGAGATCGCCCAGCGCGTCGATCGCCGGCAACGACCAGGTGTCGGCGCCGTCGAGGAAGCCACGCAATGACGGAAGATCGACGCGATGCGACGGGGCGATCTCAAGCTCGGACATGAACAGGCCCGAGTTTCCGAGCAACAGCACGGAGACACTGCCAAGCACGACCACAATCAGTGGCGCCGGCACGATCGAGTTGAGGGCGACCTTCGGCCAATCTCGCCAGGCCAAGATCGCGACCGTGCAGAGAACGGCGATCAGGCAGGCGCCTGGATGAAGGTGCTCGAGTGCCTCGATCAGCTCGGTGAAGGTGTTGCGTCCATCTCTTTGGAAAAAGCCAAAGTCACCCTCATAGTCAAAGTCCCAACCGACCGCGTGAGGAACTTGCTTGAGGATCAACAGCAACCCGATCGCCGCGAGCATGCCCTTGAGGACAGCGTTGGGCACGAAGTGTGCGAATCGACCAAGTCGCAGCGCGCCAAACAGAACCTGAAACGCGCCTGCGAGGACCGTTGCGGTCAGGACGTGCGTCCAGCCCAACTCATTGACGCCGTCGAGCACGACCACTGTGAGTCCGGCGGCAGGGCCGGCGATGCTCAGCTCGCTCTTGCTCACGATGCCCACGATGAGGCCGCCGAGAACGCCGGCGATGATTCCCGCGATCGGCGGCGCACCCGACGCGTTCGCGATTCCGAGGCACAGCGGCAGGGCGACGAGGAAGACCACCAGGCCCGCGCGCAGATCCGCCGCGAGCGATCCTGGCGCCTGCGCGATCATGCTGCGGGTGCGCAATATGTTCCTCGAACTCTGACTGCGCGATGGACGCGATTCTCGCTCGTTGCGTTCTGACACGTTGAGTCATTACGATACACGATTGGAGATACGGGACGCAGGAACCTGCGATGCGTCACTCGGACCGTGGTAGCCCATGCATGAGCCGCCAGCAGCCACCGTGGATGCGCGAGCGCGCCGCACCGCGCCCGCTCTGGTCGAATGCGGAGACAACGCAGATGCGGGCGCCGGTGCTGAAACTGCGGCATTTCCGCGGATCTTGTCGCGGGCGCGGCCGTACACGCCGTCGAAAATTGCAGGCAATCTTACAAGCTCTAGGCGAACCAATGATCCAAGCGAAGCCTCGTCCATTCCTGCGCACGCTCTCTCCTCGCCGCCGGATCCACGGAGGAGCGGGCGAGTTCGCGCACGCTGATATCCCGCGGGGTCTCTTGCGCTCCTGGGTGACCGGTGTCGTCGCGACGGGGGGGGTGCTTCTCAGCGCGTGCTCGTCGTTGCAGGTCACTCAGATCACGCATACCAGCGAGAAGCCCAGCAACATCGCCGTCTACTTCAAGGTTGCCGACAGCAAGGGCGAGCCCGTCCCAGGCATGACTGCCGAGCAGTTCAATATCTACGAGGACGAGCGGCTCGTCTCGACCTTCGAAAGCAAGCAGACCATCCTCAACCCCGAGATTACCTCTGCTCACTACACGCTGTTGCTCGTCGACATGAGCGGCTCGGTGACCGAGTCCGGCGAGCTTGAGCGAATCGCCGAGGCTGCCGACATCTTTAGCTCCACGGTTGAAAGCAACAACAAGGTGGCGATCTATGCGTTCGATGGCTCGCCAGAGATCTACGAGATCTCCGGCTTTGTCGCCCCGACGGATGGCAGCAGCCGCATCGACAAAGTGCTGGCCTTTCGCCCCAAAGACAACAGCACCAACCTCAACGGTGCCGTGGTCGCGGGACTTGCCAAGCTCGATGAGGCACTCAAGGAAGCCAAGGCTCCGTTGCGTGTGGGGACGCTCGTGGTCTTCACGGACGGAACCGATCGCGCGTCGCTGGTGACCACCGACGAGATGAAGTCAGCAGTCACCGGTAGCGAGCACGGCGTCTTCGCGATCGGCCTCGGCGGAGAGATCAGCGAGGACTATCTCAAGACGATCGGTAAGGACGGCACTGCGCTCGCGTCCGACCGCGAGAAGGTGGTCGCCGCGTTCCAGTCAGTGGCCAAGAAGATCGAAGCGTCGACCAAGAGCTACTACCTGCTGAGCTACTGCTCGCCTTCGCGCAAGGGCACGCACACCGTGACCATCGAGGCGGTGGAGAAAGACGAGAAGGGCAAGAAGAAGAGCAGCGGCAAGACTGAAATCGAGTTCGATGCCACTGGCTTTGGACCTGACTGCGACCCAAATCGCGCGCCCAAGTTTGATGTCTCGAAGGGCGACGCGCTTGGTGGCGCTTCGGCGAGCGACAAGCCCAAAAAGAACGGCGCTTCGGCCAAGGGCAAGCTCGCGCCTTAGCAGGTTGTTGCAAAACCCTGGGCAGAGCCCGGAGGCGCATTCACCCTGCAGCCCGTTGTGGCTCGTCGGTCAGGTCCGCGGCCGCGGCCGGCGTCTCTACATCATGATCCCAAGCTCGTTGGGCTGAACCGGCGCCGGCACTTCTGAAAGTCCGGCCGTGGTCTTGAGGTTGATCTCGATCATCGTCGAGAGCTGCCCCAAGGGGAGCGCCGGCCAGAACAATGAGAAGGGATTCTCCAGCACGCGCCCGACCTCACCGATGAGCAGGAAGGATAGACACACGATCACGGTGATCGGGATCGAGAACCATCCAATGCTCTCGACGATCGCGAGCGGCAGCATGAATGCAAAGAGCGCGGTCAGCCGCTCGGCAATGAAGCCATAGCCACCTGGCAGCGGGGTGTTGCGGATCCGCTCGCAACCGCCCTGCACATCCAGGAGCGTGGTGATCGTGCGGTCGATGGACTGCTGCTTGAGCTCGGTCAGGCCAAATGCCTCCGCCGCTCGGAGATCCTTGAGCTGCTCGTCGAGCAGCCAGTAGCATACGTTGGGCGCCTTGGACATCGCCTCTCGCTGGCTCAAGGTACTGCAGCGCGAGAGCGCGACGTCGTCCATGAGATTTTCACCGCGCAAGGAGACGCGGAGCGCATGCACCCACGCGAGGTGGCGAAGTACCATCCGTTCGCGGAGCGCCTGTGCCTCGGGGCTCTCGCCGGGGATATAGGTGATGACCTGCGAGCAGAGCATGCGCGACGAGTTGACGAGCTGTCCCCAGATCCTTCGTCCCTCCCACCAGCGCTCATATCCAGCGTTGGTTCGAAATGAGACGAAGATGCCGACGGCGGCTCCAAGCACGCCGAGCGGTGCCGTAGGCAGTCGTAGCATCTGAGCGAGACCCAGGATGTCGAGCGCCGTGACGACAACCGCGATGCCTGCGAAGATCAGGACCCATCGCCACTGCCATTGAAGGATGCCAAGAACGCTGCCTTTGTACGTGACGAACATTGGGGAGCCTGAGCACGCGCGTCCCGTGAGCGACGTGATCGCGGCAAAGGTAGGCGCGACTGCGGGCGTCGAGCAAGCCGCCTGTGCACGCGGCGCCACACGCAGGTACTTCGTTCACGCGTCCCGGTTCGCGCGTGCGGGAACCCGGGCGAGACATTGATCCGAGCGCTAGCGCCCAATTGATGCGAGCGCGCGCTCAAGGAGGGGACGCTGTGCGGGAATCAGCTTGCGCCACGCATTGTCGAAGTCGAAAAAGTCCGCGCGATCGAGCTCGGGATAACGACGTAACACGCCAGAGCGCTTGGGCCATTCGATCTCGACCGTGGCGCTCGCGATCTCTCTGGGATCCACGTCGCCGAGCACGGCCCAGGCGTGGACGAGCTTGCCACTGCGCTGTCGAACTTTGCCGAGCGGGACACGATCCCCGGGAGGCGGCGGAAATCCCAACTCCTCGGCGAACTCACGTAGGGCTGCTTCAAGGGGAGTCTCGCCCGCTTGAATTCCACCCTTGGGAATCGTCCAAACGCCCTCGTCCTTCCGGGCAAAATAGGGGCCCCCCGGATGACCCAGCAGGAAGTGCGGCGTGCCTGAGGTCAGGCGCACGACCAGCAATCCTGCGCTGACCTCGGCCATCTCGCGCAAACGATACCAGGCGCGGGGCGGACCTCAGCTCGTCGACGGTGGACGTGCGAAGAGCCGGTGCTGTGGTCCGCCATTGCGGGGCGCGCATTCCCGCGCCCGCGGGCCCGCGCGCGACGACCCCGAGCACGGGCGCCCGACGCACAAGCCGCCGTGAAGTCGGTACATCGTGCCGAGCCACCGCCATCACGGGGCCTCCGATCTTCTAGCAGGTTGTCGAAGAACCCCCGTGGAGTGCATGGGGGTGCAATCGCCATGCAGACCGAGGCGCGAGGAGGGAGCGTACCGGGCGTACGTGACCGACGAGCAACAAGACGAGCAACGACGGGGCCGCATGGTCAGTGCGCGGCCAGGCGCCACGCGGGGTTTTTCGACAGCCTGCGAGGTCCTCACCGCAACGTCGCTGCGCTCCGATTGCCGATCGGTGCGGCCTGAGACGACGCTGCGCGAGCCCCAGCACCCAGGACCCTCGCTCCTGTGATCGGACGGGGCTGCCCGCGTCGCCTCTTCCGATGCGGACTCAGCCGCGCGGCTCAGGGTGCGTCCGACGCTCCCAAGCTCTCCGTCCCGCCCGCATCACGCTCGCGTTGAAAGTGCCAGATCGAAGGATTGGTGCCCTCGCTGAGCGTGATGTAGCCGCTGCCGTCGAGCGTGTAGGCGATCGCTTCGCCCTGGGTCTCGAGTGCGAGTGATGCGGGGCAGCGGCGCCCCGCAAACGCCTCGACCGCCGATTGGCCGGGCGCCACCGACCATTCGTAGGCGTTGACGTAGGTTCGAACGAGCACGGCCGCACCGTCCCCACGTTGATCGGCGGCGGTGATCCGCAGCCCGCCGGGAATCGGCGTCGCCGGCAAGGTGAGCTGGCCCGCCGCGTGCAACGTGATCTCTTCCTCGATCAGTTCCTTGAGCGGAGCCGTAAAGAGCTGCGCGTTTGCGGTCTCCACTTTGGTGATGATGACAAGCTGATCTGCGTGAACATCGATCAGCAAGGCCTCGGCGTTGTGCGGTCGGTCGGGGTAGCGAAGGCCAACCCGGTGTGCGGCGACCTCAAGCGCTGGGGGTGCGTCTCTGCTCGGCTCGTCAAACACGTACAGCGCGATGTCATCTCGTTTTGAAAGATTGTCCCCGATATCCGCCGCGATCAGTCGACTGGGGCCGTCCTTTGATCCGGGATCGCGACTTGGATCAAGCATCGCGATGTCTTCCCAATCCACGGCGTGAACGTCCTTGAGACTGACGGTCCGCGTGGTCTTGCCTGCCGCGTCGAGAAGATGAACCTGCGGTCCTGCGCCCGAATCCTGATGCACCCAGAACGAGCCAGGTGTCGACCGCGAGGCAACGGCCCCCGAAAGCTCAACAAGTGCGGCGTCGTCGACGTGGGCCGTGTTGGTCGCGAGCTGATAGCGGGGGCAGCCGGAGGTAGGTCGGATATCCGTCGGCTGGTCGGGACCCGCAGTGCTCGTCGGCGTAGATCCGCTGCGGGGTGATGGGCTCACGTCGCGAGCTGTCTGCGGGGCCTGGTCCCCGGGGCGACCGGCGTCGGGGCTCGTGCCGCAGCCGGCAAGCAGCGCGAGCGTGGCCCAGGTTTGCATCGCGAGCCGAGTCGCGGTTCGAGCAGCTGGGGACTGCGACGCGTGGTATGCCGCGCCTCGGCCCAAGCCGGCATCGGGCCGTACGACGGCGACGCGATCGGGATCGCGGTCTTGTGAACAAGGGCGCATGCGTGCTGGAGTGTCGCGATGCAGTCGGCGCAGAGCAATGGGAAAAAACGCGCGGGTCTCCTCGATTGGATCGAGCGCGCAGGCAACCGCCTCCCTCATCCCTTCTGGCTGTTTTGCGGCCTGTGTGTGCTCGTGGTCATCCTCTCGGATGTGGCCGCGCGCTACGGGGCTCTCGTGCCACAGCGTGACAGTCCAGAGCTCGTCCCGGTACGCAGCTTGATCAGTGCAGAGGGCCTGAGTTGGTTCGTCCTCCACATGGTCGAAAACTTTGCGCACTTTGAGCCGCTGGGTCTGGTCTTGGTGATGTTGATGGGGGTCGCGATTGCGGAGGGCTCTGGACTGATCGCCGTGAGCATGCGGGCGGTCGCGCTCGCCGTGCCCGACACACTTGTGGTGCCCGTCCTCTTTGCTGCCGCCGCCTGCGGCAACATTGGAAGCGACGCGGGCGTCGTCGTTGTGCCGCCGCTCGCCGCGGTGGTGTTTCGCCAGCTCGGTCGCAATCCGGTCGCTGGTCTCCTCGTCGGCTACGTCGGAGCAACCGCCGGCTTTACCGCCAACGTATTTCCCGCCGGCACCGACGTGATTGCGGCCAGCCTCACCAACGCAGCATCGCACGGCGTTGCACCGGTCAACGTGCTGTCGAACTGGTACTTCATGGTCGTCTCGGTGCCGTTCCTTGCCGTGCTCGGAACGGTCGTGACCCGCCGTTTCATCGAGCCACGACTCCCGTCGCCGGCTCAAACGGAGACCACGGCGCGCGCGGCTGGACTCAGCGACGTCGAGCGCCGTGCATTGCGTGTCGCGCTGCTCGCCACGCTGCTGGTCGCGGTGCTCTGGTCACTGACAATCGTCCCCAGCTTTGGGCCACTGCGCAGTCCAGAGCCCGATCAGTTCTGGCGCTCACCGTTCTTCCGCGGCCTGATCCCAATTCTGTTCACGCTCTTCGCGGTCGCCGGCATCGCCTACGGCGTGGTCGCCCAGACGGTCCGCAAGGCAGACGATGTGCTGGGTTTCATGAGCGAGGCGATGAAGCGGATGGGCCCGTACATCGTGCTCGTGCTCGTGATCGCGCAGTTCATTGCCGCTTTTCAGTGGTCACGCCTAGACGTGTTGCTGGCATCGAGCGGTGCGGCAGCGCTCAGCGCTCTGGGATTTTCCCAGGCGCCGCTCCCCTTCTTTGTCGCGTTCATCGTCGTGGTCGCGATCGCAAACCTCTTCATTGGCAGCGCCTCCGCCAAGTGGGCGATCTTTGCTCCAATCTTCGTTCCAATCATGCTCGAACTTGGCGTCCATCCAGGCTTCACCCAGCTGCTTTATCGCGTCGGCGACTCGATCACGAACTGCGTCAGCCCGCTTTACCCCTACTTTCCCTTGCTTCTCGGTTGGATCGCCGCCGAGGAACCAGAGTCGGCTCAGGTTGGAACGGTGCTTTCGTTCCTCATCCCCTACGCCGTCGTGCTCTTCGTCGGCTGGGTCTTGATGCTGATTGGTTGGTATCTACTGGGACTACCGCTTGGACCTGCCACACCGATTATGATCTAGTGCGGCGATCACAGTCTGTGAAGCGTCCGGCACGGAGCACAGGCCGCTGCTGCCGTTGCTCCGCGGTCGCCGATGCCAAGCCGCCAGCAAGAGCCTAAGCCCGTCACATTCTCGGAATGGGAGAGCGACATGAAGATCCACGAGCTGCACCAGCGACTTGAGCGTGACTATGAAACGACGGCGCCACACGTCGCGCACATTCGTGAGCGCTTGCGCGAACGAGGCGAGGATCTCGTCAATGACCATATCGCGCTGCGCACCTTTGGCTGCGCGCCGCTGGGATTGGAGCGACTGATTGCCCCCTTCGTGCAGCGCGGTTATCAGCTCCACAGTCGCTATCGCTTCCCCGACAAGTCGCTGCGCGCCGTCAGTCTGAGTCACGATGATCACGCCTTGCCCCTCGTCTTCGCGAGCGAACTCCTCGTCGACGAGCTGCCGATCGGCGCACAGGAGCTCATTGGTCGGATCGTGGCGTCGAGCGGCGCTCGTGACGCTGCGACCGCCGCAGTGGCAGGCGCCGCGAGCAGCGTTGCGGAGCCGGTGGACGTCCAGGCGCTTGGTGATCTGCTCGTTCATCCGAGCTGGCCAGCAGTCACGACCGCCGACTACCTCGCGCTGCGTGAGGTGTCAGAGTACGCCTCCTGGGTGGCGGCCTTCGGCATTCGCGTGAATCACATCACGGTGTCTTGCAACCACCTTCGTTCGTTTCCGGACATGCGCGCGATCTGTGATTGGTTGCGTGGGCAGGACTTGCGACTCAATGGCGAGCCTAACGTAGTGATGGGGAGCGAAGGCCAAGGCCTTGAACAGTGCTCGACCCTCGCGGCGCAAATTCCCTGGCGCTTTGCCGATGGCGAGCTGGTGATACCCGGCAGTTACGTGGAGTTTGCAAAGCGCTATGCCGACCCAGCGTCTGGTCAGCTCTATCGCGGCTTTCTCGAGGCGAGTGCCGACAAGATCTTTGAGTCAACCGACGCGCGCCACGGCGCGTCGTGATGAGTTCGCGCAGCTGGATCTGTGCGTCGGGAGTCAAGGGCCAGGGCTCGTCGTGGCACATTGTCGTGGAGGTGAAGGCCCAATGCGGCGCTACGAGCTCGCAAGGCCGCGAGCCGACTCAAACCAGAGGGCGAGCGTCGGCGTGAGACCGTTGTCCTGGAGACGGGTAGCACCGACCTTCATCTCTTCGAGGACCTTGCCCTCTCGATCGAGAAGCACAAAGAGCGGATAGGTACCAATCGCGGGATGAAAACGGACTCGCAGGCCGGTCAGTTCATCGCCACGCATCTCGGCTTCCCAGTCTTCTTCTTTGAGCTCGAAGATCCGGACATCGCCGATCATGCTGCGTGGATGCATGGCGCCAAGCTCATGCGTGAGGACCCGGCACGACTCGCACCAATCGGCGGAGAACAGCACCGCGACGCGTTTGTTGTCTTTGTTTGCCTGCGCGAGCAGGCGATCGAAGCGTTCGCCGAGCCTTTCTTCCGTTGGGCGAAGCGAGCGAATGTCGTAGGCAACCAGCTCGCTTGGATCTTGCGTTGCATCGATCGCCGCGCCGTCGCGCCGGGCGGCTGCATCCGCCGTAGGTTCGACCGACCCCTCTGATCCGCACGCGATACCGACAAGTAGCAGAGCCGCGAGCGCAGACGCACGCCCACTCGTCCTCGCGTCGGGACCCGCGCGACGTCCGTGAGCTACGTGGCTCTGCTTTGATCGCGTCACGCTGCGATTCGTAGCGCGATCAAGGCGGCGATCAAGGGCGCGCGACCGAAGAGACCCTTCAACGACCGTGCATACGAGTCAGTACTTGTGCAAACCCGCGCCGGAGCGAGGCGCGTCGGCGCAACCACGCAGACCCGCTCGTGGGCGTCGATCGGGCACCATGTCTCCAGCGAGAGGGGCTCGGTCGACCGGCACGCATTGGCACGACTCTCCTGAGGATCTGCGGATGGCCGCCCGGACCGGATGTGTGGCTCGCCTTGTGGGGTGGGAAAGGCGGGTCTCACATCCGGCGGCGGGCGTGCACGCCCTCGTCGCTACGGTGCGACGTAGCGGGTGCCACGAGCCTTGCCCTGATAGCCAACCTCGCCGCGATCGATGAGGCGGTTCAGCGCCCGGCGGGCTTGAACATCGTCACCACCCGCGCTCGCCCGAACTTCGGGCGCACTGACAGGGCGGCCTGCGCCAATGATGAACGCCCGGATCGCAGCTTCGTAGCGATCACGGCCGGCGCGGGTGCGAGTGTCGACGGCCGGTGGCTTGCCAGCAGCCTTGCCCGGCGGGCGGCCAGGTCCCCGCGGCGCCTCTGCCGGAGCGGCGGTGGCCGCCTTGCGATTCTTGGTCTTGGAACCCTTGGGACGACCGGGCCCGCGCTTGACCGGAGCCTCCGCGGATGCGGCCGCCGGGGCGGATGTCGAGCGCTTGGACGATGCAGCCCCGATGAGGTCGCCCACGGTGACCGTGCTGGCGATGTCCGAGAACCGCTCGGTCAACAGCCGCGAGAAACCCGAGAGCGTCAGCTCGGGAAGCGCGCGGATCATGTCGACAAATATTCGTCGCTGGATTTCTTGCGAGTTGGTCAGTGCCATCGCTGTGACGCTAACACGGAGTGTGTTGATTATCCACGTGCGCTCGGGGAACCTGTGGCGAGTTTGCTCGGATGTGCGCATAGACATCACGTCGAGTTGTGCGTCCGATGAAATCCGGAAGATCAACCCGGACATTGCCGTAAGCGGGACTTTTGAAGATCGCAACGCGGAATCCCGCCATGGTCGATCGCCGAGAAGAAACTGAATCGTCGAGAAATAGTGGGTCGTTTTGACGCGATTTCGCGCTTGAGTTTTTTTCGGGACACCACGTCCGACGCGCCAAAAAAATGACGAGTTGGGGCTCGGCGGACCGCTCCACAGCCCCTTCGCGGGTCTTCCGAAGTGAGCGCGTCAGGTGCGAAATATGCGCGAACTACATAAATGCGCTTATCACGCGCACGTGAGCACACCGACGTCGAGGCAGCGCCTGTAGGGGTGGGCCAGCCGCACGCCGTCCGTGTACATGATTGGCGGCGCCACCCCGGGAACGGCGGATCAACCTACTCATGGCCGGCGCGGCCCACGAACTGCGCCTGCAGTCCCCAGTCGGCGAATCGTGCTAGTTCCGCTCCGCGATGAGGGGCTTCCCTTTCGGAATCTTCTGGAGATCTGGTGCGTCCCGAGCGCTGCTGGCCGCCGACGCCGGGGCACCCGGATCGCCGCCAGAGGACCGCAGAAGTTTCGTTCCGGTCGATCTTGCGGTACCTGGCCACCATCGGCAGGCCGCTGACGCCAACACCATGACCGCAGACCGTATGCGCCGCGACGCCAAGCTTCTTTCTCCGGCTCGGGATGCCACCCCGCCGCGACCGCGGGCACAGGCCGGAGATCCGGATCGTCGCGAACGAGTCGCGAAGATCGCCGGCCCGCCAGAGCATGCCGCCGCGTGGGGGAGCGTCTTTCGCGGTTCTCCCGCGGCGCTCACCGCCATCGCGCTCGCCTGGACGCTTGGTTGTGAGGGCGTGGGACTGGCACCGCCTGCGCCCTCGAGCGACGTGGAGCAGGCGGGGCAGGTTGCCGAAAACGGCAGAACGAAGGCCGACACGCCGCCGATTGGACACGAGCTGGAATCGGGTCAGGGCGCCGACACCGGAACCCCGGCGGATGGGTCTCCCGCCGACTCGGCAGGTGAAGATGCTGCGGCTGCGGACGGGGCGGAGGAGGAGGTCAGCAACACCACCGGTGCGCTCGACGGGGCTGACGGCACCCTGCCCGACGATCCCAGTGCGGTTCCGCGACCCGTGCCGCCCCCAGATTACGGCCTGCTCAAAACGCCGCTGCCGGTGCCGGAACCCACCGACACGGTGATTCATGCAGTGGCGGGATACGAGATCGTCGCGATCTACAGCAAGCCCGATCTTGAGTCGCCCAAGCTTGGCTTTGTTCGCTTGGGGACACGCATGAAGGTCACCAAGAAGGTCGAGGGCGGGGACTGTCCAAAGGGTTGGTACGGCCTACCCGATGGAGGCTTTGCGTGCGCGAGCAAGGGATTGCTGGTCGACGCGGCCAAGCCTCCCTTTCTCGCCGTCGAGCCGCAACCACCGAAAAAGGACCAATCCTTTCCCTACGACTGGGCGTACGTGCGTCGTTGGAACAGTCCCCACTGGTGGCGGCTTCCGACGGCAAGCGAGCTGGCCCTCGCGGAAACAGAACGCGCGACGCTGGAGGCGGCGCGACTTGGTCTTCCTCCGCCTGGCTCTGAAGACGCGGCGGCCAGTGGCGGGGCGGCGGGCGGATCTGGTGACGGTGATCCGGGAGGCGACGACGGATCCGCGGAGAACCTGACCCCCGATTCAAATCCAGATCCCAAGCCAGATCCCAAGCCGGATCCCAAGCCGGATCCCAATCCGGACCCAAAGACGGATGCGAAGGCGGCGACAGACGGAAGCGAGCCACCACCTGCGCCGACGAGCAAGCTGCCACTCAATCCGTCACATCCGTGGCTTGAGCGGGGCTTTTTCGTCTCGGTGAGTGGTTCAACACGCGACGAGAGTCGATCCTACTGGCAGACGGCACGCGGCGCGTTTGTGAATCAGAGCGACGCGTACCGCTACGAGCCCAAGGACTTCGCGGGGCACGAGCTCACCGATACCATGACCTTTCCCGTGGGCTTTGTGATGTCGAAGGAGGCGGTGCTCTTCGACCTCGATGACAACGGCAAGCTGCGGCGCGCAAAGACCCTCCCCAAGCGGAGCTTTGTGGACCTCCGCGAGGAAACTGAGATCGGTGGCAAGACCTATATGGTGACTGAGGACGGCCAGCTGATCCGGAAAGACACGCTGCGAATCCCCGAGATCGCGCCGCTACCCAAGGGCCTCAAGCCCTGGGAGCGCTGGATCGACGTCAGCATCGACCAGCAGATCCTCGTCGCGTACGAGGGACAACGCCCGGTCTACGTCACGCTCGTCAGCACCGGCCGCAAGGGCACCAAAGACGAGCCCTTCGACACGCCAACAGGCCGCTGGCGGATCTACAGCAAGCAGGTCACGTCGAACATGGACGGCGCGACCGCTGCTGACGGCAACTACGCGCTGCAGGATGTCCCTTGGGTCATGTACTTCCACGGCAGCTACGCGCTGCATGGAGCGTTCTGGCACGAGAGCTTTGGTTACGTGCGCAGCCATGGCTGCGTGAACCTAGGGCCGACCGACGCACGCTGGCTCTTCTTCTGGACGACCCCGTTCATGCCCGAGACCTGGCACGGCGTGAACGGAAGTGATGCGAACCCGGGCACGACCGTGGTCATCCACCACTAGCAGGCTGTCGAAGAACCCCGCGCGGCGCGGGGCCGCGCACTCAACCTACAGCCCGTTGTTGCTCGTCGATCACGTACGACCTGTACGCTGCCTCCTCGCCCCTCGGTGAGCACGGCGACTGCACGTCCATGCACTCCACGCGGGTTCTTCGACAAACTGCGAGCAGGCGCGACCCTGCGTGCGGATCAGTAGAATCGGAGCTCTGCTCCTCACGTCGCGCCGAGGAGGGTTAGGGCCGAAATAAACATTGCCGTCCGAGTGAAGACCCGGACGGCAATGTTGTCAGGCGTCGCTGCGACTAGTTCGCGCAGTTATCCATGAAGAGCGTACCGTCTTGCGTGCAGTACCAGTTGTTGCCTTCGGCGTCGCAGCAACCAATGCCACCGATACCGCGAGCGCCGCTGGCGTCACAGGGGTCGCCCTCGACCAGGTCCGCCGGGCAGTCGTAGGGGAAGGACATCTCCGGATCTTCGCCGGTGCCACCGCAGGCGTAGGCGAACTCGCCGCCGCCGATGTCGGCCCAGCCACAGCTGTCGCCGTCGCCGTCGCCGTCGCCGTCGCCATCGCCGTCGCCATCGCCGTCGCCGTCTCCATCACCGTCGCCGTCGCCGTCGCCGTCGCCGTCGCCGTCGCCATCGCCGTCGCCATCGCCGTCTCCATCACCGTCGCCGTCGCCGTCGCCGTCGCCGTCGCCGTCGCCGTCGCCGTCGC
>CAZVEM010000003.1:30602-63555 GCA_964626165.1 uncultured Nannocystaceae bacterium | reverse complement strand
CGTCGCCGTCGCCGTCGCCGTCGCCGTCGCCGTCGCCATCACCGTCGCCGTCGCCGTCACCATCGCCGTCGCCGTCGCCGTCACCGTCGCCGTCACCATCGCCGTCGCCAGTCGCGTCGGACGCGTCACTACCGTCGTCGCCGTCGTCGGAGCAGGCGGGGAGGAGAACGAGCGCGGAAGCGAGGCAAACCGCGACGGTGCTTGGAATCAAGAGCTGTTGTCGGAGCATCCCGCCTTGTCGCCAGCTCTCTTCACACTGAGGTAGCGCTTCGGTGACGCCTCGGAGAACCGGGGTCGCAGATCGACGTCTCGCAGCAATTCCTGCGGCGTCAACGTCGCGCTCAGATCGAACGTGGCGTGGTCGTAACGCAATTGTCATCCTCAGCCAGCCGAGGCTCGTCAACCTCGGCCCCGATGCGCCCACTCATTCGGAGCTCACTGCTGCTCGGCCTCACGGCCGCTCTTGTCGTTGCTTGCGGTTCCAGTGGGCCCGCGGATGACGGAGCGGATGCATCGACGCAGACCGGGGATGGAGACGGTGACGGCGACGGCGACGGAGACGGCGACGGCGACGGCGATGGCGACGGCGACGGTGATGGTGATGGGGACGGCGATGGCGACGGCTGTGGGGGGCGCTGCCCGATCGAGCTGCGCATCGCGACCTACAACGGCTCGCTGTTTCGCGCAGATCAGGGGGACCTGCTCGCGGATCTGCAGGGAGGAGACGCGCAGGCCCATCAGGTCGCCGAGATCCTTCAGCGAGTCTCCGCGGACGTGGTCGTGCTCAACGAGTTCGACGAGGACGCGATGGCGGTGGAGCTGTTCCGGACGCAGTACCTCGGCGTGGATCACGGTGATGCGTTTGCGATCGATTACGGCTTCGCCTACCAGCCGCCGTGCAACACGGGCGTTCTCTCGGGTTTCGACCTCGACGGCAACGGCGTGACGACGATGGCCGCGGACGCCTGGGGCTTTGGCGAGTTCCCCGGTCAGTACTGCTTCGTGGTGTTCTCGCGCTTCCCGATCGACTTCGACAATATCCGCACTTTCCAGACGCTGCAGTGGGCATCGATGCCCGATAACGTCATACCCCCGGACTACTACACGCCGGAGATCGAGGCCGCACTCCGGCTCTCTTCGAAAAACCACGTCGACGTGCCCATCCTCCTCGATGGGCAGGTGCTGCACGTGCTCGCGCACCATCCAACGCCGCCGACCTTTGACGGCGCGGAAGACCGCAACGGACGCAGGAACCACGATGAGATCCGGTTCTGGGCGGACTATCTGACGACCCCCGCCGCTGCCTACGTCGTCGATGACTTCGGCCAGAGCGGCGGGCTAGCAGCGAACGAGGCGTTCGCGATTTTCGGCGACCACAACGCGGATCCGTTCGACGGAGACAGCTACGAAGGCGCCATCGAGCAGCTCCTCAACCACCCGCGAATCAACGCATCCTTCGTGCCCACCAGTGAGGGTGGCGTTGAGAAGGCGATGCTCGACGGTGGCGCGAACGCGACGCACCGAGGCGATCCAGCGGCCGATACCAGCGACTTCAGCGATGGCGGTGTCGGCAACCTTCGGCTCGACTACGTTCTGCCGTCCACCTCGCTCCAGGTCCTCGATGGTGGCGTGTTCTGGCCGACGATGGGGAGTCCCAACGCCGACCTGATCGAAGCGTCGGATCATCGCGCCGTCTGGCTCGACGTCCGTCTCGACACGCAGGGCTGACCGCGCACACGGGTGCTGACCTCGCAGGCGCACCTGATTTGCTAGGACGCGAGCAGATCACGTCCGAGCGCGCCGAGCTGGGCCAAGGACTCGGGCACCGGCTCTTGCCGCGGAATGGCGCGCACGACCAGCGCTGGATGGCGTTGCTGCATCTGCGCGATGACCTCAAGTGCATGCTCACCGGCCGCGCGCGCTCGTTCGTAGTGGCGCAGCCAACGACGGGCGGTTTCGTCGATCGCACGCGCATCGTCCGTCGACGGCGTCGCCGTGGTCGACGGTGGGTTGACGCTCACGCGCGCAGCCAGCTCGCGCAGATCCGCGAGCGAGGGCGGGGCGCGCAGTGCACGATCGACGCGATTGATGACGCAGGCATCGACAAAAAAGCCGTCGTCCTCAAGTGCGGCAAGGAATGCCTCGCTCTCGCGCATCGTGAAGTCTTCGGTTGCTGTCGCGAGCACCACTCCCGTTTGCTCCGAGCGAAGGAGCCGCTCAAAGTCGCCGCCTCGCCGCTGGAACTCCGCGACCACCTCACTGAAATCGCGGAGGAAGGTGCCGAGCTCGTCGAGGACGGCGCCACCGCTCATCGCCGACAGCGAGCGCATCACCAGCCGTGAGCCAAATCCAAGCAAGGACCCGCCGATCCGTCCGGTCGACAGCAGCAGTTTGCTGGCAGGGTTGTCGATCAACTCCTTGATGCGTCGTGGTGCCGAAAGAAAGTCGACCGCATTCGCAGTCGGCGGCGTGTCGAGGATGATGAGGTCGTAGCTGCCCTGTTGATGCAGAATTTGGAGCCGCGCCATGGCGGCGTACTCCAATGCACCGCCAAGGCGCTGAGTGGTCGCCCGATAGATGCGGTTCTCAAGTAGGGACTGCGCGGCCTCAGCATCGCGCGCGCAGGCCCGCACGATCTCATCGAACACTTCGCCGGTATCGAGCAAGAGTGCGTCGAGCGATCCGGTCGCATGGGGATGCTCGGAAGCGGACGTCGGGCGCGGTCCGTCGTCGACCGGGCCGTCGGCTGGATCAGGCAGCGAGACTCGGACGATCTTTCCGGCGCGGGCGGAATCGTCTTCGTCGAGGCCGAGTGCCTGCGCGAGACGTCGCGACGGGTCAATCGTGACGACCAACACGCGCTTGCCCTGCGCCGCAAAGGCCAGCGCGAGCGCGGCGCAGCTCGTCGTCTTGCCGACCCCTCCCGGTCCGACGACGAGCAAGACGCTCCGTGACCGGAGCTTCGACATGGACGTCGCGGTTGGCATCGCTTAGGCTGCGCGGGTGCTGCACAAGAACTGGGTGGTCCACACAGCGCCTGCGGGTACTTCGCCCTCGGAGCATGCCGTGTCCACGGAGGGTAGCTCTTCCTACGCGGTGCAGTTGGAAACCGACGCCGCGGGTCGCGTGACGGCACGCATCGGCGATGAGCGCTTCGAGGTCGTGCACGGGGGTGACGGTTGCGTGCTGGTCCGCGAGATCGGGACCTCGCGGCAGACGCGAGTTACGCTGGGTCACTACGACGAGCAGCGCCGCGCGCGAGCTGCGAGCATCGATGGCCACGTGGTTGCGCTCGAGTTGCTCACCCCGCAAGAGCGCGCGCGCGCAGCGAGTCGCGATCGAAAGCTCAAGGACGCGGGGGGCGGGGGCTCGGTCAAGAGCCCGATGCCGGGGCGTGTCGTGAAGGTGCTCGTCGAGCTTGGCCAGGCTGTCGAGAGGGGCGCGCCGCTCGTCATCCTCGAGGCCATGAAGATGGAGAACGAGGTGCACGCGCCGAGCAATGGCGTGGTCACACGGATCGCAGTGGCGGCGGGCGACGTGGTCGAGAACGCAGCGCTTTTGATCGAACTCGGCGCCGCAGTCGAGGCCTGAGCGACGACCGTGAGACTCACGACCGCGATGGTCGCGTACTCTCGCAGCCGAGGCTCAGGAGCGGCCGGCATGGCGTCGTGTCGCTGGCATGCTACCGAGCGGAGTGGGAGCGCTCCTCGGCCGCATCGAGCAACGCACCAAGTGCGTCAAGATCGTGCACACCTTGGGACAGGTGAGGCACCTCGAGCATGCTCTGCGGCGCTGCACCCGCGAGCACAGCACTGGCTCGCCACTCGTCGACTTCGCGCTGTTGCCGGGCCGCTCGCTCACGCAGGCGCATGAGGTCTTGCACGAACTCGTAGGTTGGATCTTGCGGCGGAGGCAATGCGAGTGCCGGCGCGCGCGCGCGCTCGCCGTCCGGCATACCATTGAGCACCATCGCGCCGATCGTCGTCTTGCACTCGGCGTGCAGTGCATGGGCGAGCTCGGCGAGCTCGGTGAGGGGCCATAGCTCGGGCAAGCCGACGAGGACTGCGGCACACAGGGACGAGTTGGTGAGATCGGCGTCCATACGCGCCGCCTCACTCACCAGGGGACCTGAGGGCAGGGTGCCCATGATCGCGCGCGGAATGCCGAGCGTGAGCCGGATGTGCCCCGATGCCGGGCCATCGAAGAGGATCGTGTCGTAGCTTTTCGCCCGGCAGGACTCGTGCCAGACCTTGCCGAGCACGGTGAAGTCATCGAGCCCGGGCAATGCCTCAAAGAGCTTGCGCGTGATCGTGTTGTCGAAGACCGCGCGGGAGATGCGCTCACTGTGGAGAATGAGTGTGCCGTACTCCTGCAGGCACTGACTCGGCGCAAGTCGCTGGACATCAAAGCCGGCCGCAGAGCGCTGCACCGTGGGCTGAAGGCGATCCAGACCGGTGAGCCATGCGAGGCGATCGTCGGTCGCGGTCGTTGCGAGCAAGACCTTCCGCCCGCGGCGCGTGAGCGCGACCGCGAGCATCGCAGCCACCGTCGTACGGCCGACGCCGCCCTTGCCGCTGAAGATCAGAAGGCGTCGCGCGGCCAGGCGGTCGATCGTGGCCGCAAGCGAGCTCTCTATGTCCGCGGCCACGCCCGCGCACACTGGCACGCGGACCGGGTGCTGCCAAGTCTCATGCCCGTGGGTCTGTGCCGCGGGGGCGGCGTCTGGCCCTGGCAGCGCCAAGCGGACTGAGCGAGCAGGCTCGGAAACCCTGCGATCATCGAGCACGCCGCCGCCGAACGCGGCATCCGGACACGGTGTCGAGCACGATTCGGATCGAGGACTGGGCCTGGGGCTTCGCGCAGCTGCGCGCAAGCGCGAAGTGGGCGCAAGGCGGGCCCAATCGGCGCGCGTCCTGTATACACATCGTGGTGTATTTTCCCGGCCAAGGTCGCCCGTCGCACGAGCGCGGCGATGCCTCCTGAGCGGACGCAACATGATTCGTCGGCAACTCGGGGAATGGGCGCAGCTGGCGCGACAGTCGGTGCGTGGCGTGCTACAGGCCGCCGGAAGAGAGCAAGGAATGATCGAGATCAAGAGTGCACGCGAGATCGAGTTGATGCGTCGGACCTGCCGTCTGGCGGCCGATCTCCTCGATTTCATCCGACCGCATGTCGTCGCCGGGGTCAGCACGGAGCGTCTCGATCGAATCTGCCACGAGTACATTCTGGATCACGGTGCCATCCCGGCGCCGCTGAACTACAAGGGCTTTCCCAAGTCGATCTGTACGTCGATCAACGAAGTCGTCTGCCACGGCATCCCCGGCAAGCAAGTCCTCAAGGACGGCGACATCATCAACGTCGATGTGACGACCATCCTCGACGGCTACTTTGGTGACACATCAGAGATGTTTCTCGTCGGCGAGGTCAGCGAGGAGGCGAAGAAGCTCGTGGACGCGACCCGCGAGGCGATGTGGTTGGGCATCCGCGAAGTGGCGCCCAACAAGCGCGTGGGTGATATTGGCGCTGCGATCTACGAGTTCGCGCACAAGGAGCTTGGCTACGGTGTCGTCACCCAGTTCTGCGGCCACGGGATTGGGCGTTCATTTCACATGCCGCCGACGATTGAACACGTGGGCCGACGTGGTCACGGTCCCCGCCTGCGCGCAGGCATGACCTTCACGATTGAGCCGATGATCAACATCGGCACGGCGTCATGCGAGGTCCTTGCAGACGGCTGGACGGCTGTGACGCGCGACCGCAAGCTCAGCGCGCAGACCGAGCACACGATCCTGGTCACCGAGACCGGCTACGAGGTGCTCACCGATCGCGAGACAGCGTGGCGCCCCGAGTGGGCACAGGCGAGTGCCGCGGAGTAAGTTGTCTGTCGGCTGAGAGGCGTCTGAGAGGCCGCTGGGAGCAAGCTGGCAGGCCACAGGCAGGCCTGTGGCAGCGCGGTGCGAGCGAGTACGGGATGGCAAGCGCATTTCAAGCGCGCCCCTGTGTCGCTGGCGTATTCGCGGTTTCTCGCGAGCTACTGCACCTGCGACAAGACGATCTCACGCTCAAAGATCAGCTCGCCGCGTCGAAGCGTGAAGCGGGCGGCATCCCCTGGCCGCTTGTCTTGCAGCTCAGCGATTAGGTCCGCCCAGGAGTGCACGACCGCGTCGTCGACACCAATGATGATGTCGCCGAGCTTGATCGCGCCGCGTTCCCGCGAAAGTCCACGCAGCCCGGCAGCAGCGGCGGGCGACTTTTCCTCGACTCGGTCAATGATCGCGCCATCGATCCGGTTTGCGCGTGCGACCTGGTCGTCCACGATCGTGATGCCGATGCCTGCGCGGACCGGTTGACCGTACTGGATAAGCTCAGGCACCAACCGACGAATGGTCGAGCTTGGAACGGCGAAGCCGATGCCCGCTGATCCACCGCTCTGCGAGAAGATCATGGTGTTCATCCCGATCACGCGGCCCGAGGAATCCAGCAGCGGACCCCCAGAGTTGCCCGGATTGATGTCAGCGTCGGTCTGAATCATCCCGGTGATGGTGATACCGCCAAAGCCGCGCACCTCTCGGCCGATCGCAGAGACCACGCCGACAGTCAGGGTGTGGTCCAAGCCGAATGGATTTCCGATCGCCAACGCCTTTTGTCCGACGCGCAGCGCTTCGTCCTCTCCAGGCAGCGTCACGGTCGTCAGCTGCTCGCCCTCTCGTAACGCGATCTTGAGCACGGCGATGTCCTTGTAGGGATCGCCGCCCACAAATGCCGCATCTCGAGTGGTGCCGTCATGCGTCGTCACCGTCAGGCCGCGCGCACCGGCCACGACGTGGAAGTTGGTGACGATGTGCCCGTCGGAGTCCCAGACAAAGCCAGTGCCGCTGCCTGCCGGCACCGCCACGGTTTCCATTGACCAGGTGTCGCGGACGAGCTGCGTCTGACTCACGTACACCGTGGCTGGAGCGACGCGCTCGTACACGGCGATGGTGTTGAGCTCGTCGCTCCCGAGTCCGAGCTGGGTTACGGGATCGCGAAGCGCTCGATCGAGTTCAGATTGCGATGGATTACGCTGGCTCGGCGGCGAAGCACCCGAGTCCGCGCCTTCGCCCGCCCCGGTCTTGTTCGTGCCTTCCCGCGAGCCGTCCTCGCCTTGAACGTCTCGCTTGGCGCCCTCGCTCGGCTCGCCGCCCGATTCCTCATTCGCATTCGCCCGGCCTTCGTCGCCGGGGCTCGCCTTGCTCGTCGGCGTGGACGAGGGGGCGTCGTCGCGTCGATCTTGTGCGCCTTGGCAACCGCCTGCGGCGGTACAGACGACGATGGCCGCCACCGCGAGCGCGGTGACAGCCATTGGGAACGCGCCCGCGCCCCGCACGTCAGCGGGCCGCAGAGAGTCTCGCGGCGAGTTAGGACTCGCTGTCCGAGTCACCTTCTTCGTCCTCGGTGGCGGTCTGGCCCTCGTGGAGCGGACCGTCCTCATCGAGCTGGAAGTTCCACAGGATGCGGCCCCAGTCGCCGTTGATGCCGGCTCGGTTGGCACCCATCGCGACGTCGATGTGCGCGATGAAGTGGACGTCGCCCTTGGGGAAGATCAGCTGCTGGATCTCGCGACCCTCATACTGGTTCTCCTCGCTGACCTTGCGCACCTTCACCTCGATGCCGCGGCGGCCGGGCTTGTTGTTGTAGGCGTCGTAGAACTCGACGGAGTCGATGTCGAAGCCGGCAGCCTTGAGCTCGTTCTTGTAGGTCGGCACGGCGCGCTCGTTGATGACGCGATCGTCCTTGCTCACAAAGAAGGTCAACGCAAGCGACTCTCCCTCACCCTGCGACTCGCAGCGCACCAGTGGAATCCAATCCGACTCGATCAGGGGCCCCTCCACGCTGCCCTTGCGATGCTCGACCTCGGTGCAGTTCTTGTAGACGTAGAGCACATCGGGCTGCTCGAAGGAGATCTGCAGACCTGGGATCTTGATCAGCTTGCCCTTCTGCGTGCCCTGGGTCGGCTTGTCGACCCAATTGGCGCGCTCGGACTGCTTGCGGCCGATCGGTCCGCCACCGCCGCAAGCAACCACTGCCAGCGAGAAAGCGGCGACAGCCAGCACGCTGGCACGACGCATCGAAGTGGACAGACGGGACGGGGACGGCTTGCGGTCTTGCATGGGAGGAACGGCGCGTACGCTCGGCGGCCGACACTAGCAGAGAGGCCCCGGCCGCCCAAGCAGGCAGCCGAGGATGCCCAGGCACTCCCAGGCCCTGGATCGACCGTGTGCGCCGTGACTGGCGCGGAGGCGGGGAGGCATCCCTCTGCGTGTTCATGGTGCCTTCGCGGGCAACACGGGCGCGTCGACAGCACATTCGCGCTGGGTCGCGAAGCACCGCAGCGTCCGCGCTGCCGGCAGGGTGGGGCTATCCTGCGTCATGCTGACCTTTGTCATTACGGGCGCGTCGACGGGAATTGGCCGGGGCGCGATGGAGGACCTGGTCGCCCGAGGCCACCGAGTCATCGGGACCGTGCGCAAGGAGGCTGATGCGCAGCGGCTGCGTGCCTTGGGACCGCAGGCACATGCCGTTGTCGCCGAGCTGACCCGGGCCGAGGACGTCGCACGTCTCGCCCAAGAGGTACGAGCGATCGTGGGTGACCAGGGACTCGCGGGACTGGTCAACAACGCGGGCATCGCCGTGGGCGGCCCGCTTGAGTATGTCCCGGTCGCTCGCCTCCGCGAGCAACTCGAGGTCAATGTCGTGGCTCCGATCGCGGTGACCCAGGCCTTGTTACCTCTGTTGCGGCGGTCGCCGCGGTCACGCGTCGTGTTCGTCGGTTCGGTTGGCGGCATCGTTGCGAGTCCCGGCCTGGGTCCATATGCGGCCTCCAAACACGCCATCGAGGCGATCGCCGACACCTTTCGCATCGAGCTGCGCCCCTTTGGCATCGAGGTCTCCTTGCTCGAACCCGGACCCGTCGATACCGCGATCTGGGACAAGGCCGATGTCGATCTCGGGCAGGCGGAGCGGGACTTCCCGCCCGAGACCTTGCGTGACTACCAGCCTCTCTTCGCGTTTGTGAAGGCGCAGGTCAGGTCGTCGAGGCGACAGGCCGTTCCGGTGTCCGCGACCAACGACGCGATCCGTCACGCGCTGACGAGCTCCCGACCCCGGACCCGCTATCTTGTTGGCTCGATGGCCAAGGTCGGGGCGCGAGTCCGAAGGTGGCTGCCCGATCGTGCGTTTGATCGACTCCTCGCGCGTGCGGTTCAAAGCAGCGCGCTGGCCGAGCGCAAGCGTTCGGCCTCCTGAGATCCTTTACGGCGCGAGACGTCTGCGGCCCGTTGGCGCGAGTGTTCCGACGCGCGAGACTGGTGTTCCGGCTCGCGAAGCTCAGCGTGTGCCCCACCGCTGTACAAATCAGCGCGGCTGGCCTGCGACCAGCGTGAGCGTGAGTGGCTTGCCATCGCGCGTGACACCGAGCGTGATCGAGGTGCCTGCCTTCACCCGCGCGAGCGAGAGATAGAGACCCTCGTCGTCTCCAACGACCGAGTGGCCGTCAACCGAGACGATGACATCGCCCACGTGCAGTCCCGCAGAGGCTGCGGGTCCGCCTGGGCGTACGACCGCGACACTGAACTCTCGCTTCGCACCCTCTTCCTCGTCGCCATCTTGCCCCTTGAGTGCGTATCCCAGATCACCCTCAGATTCGCCAGGTGCGACCCGGGTCTTTGGCATGCGAATGTCCTTGACCGTTTGCACCGTAGGGTCCTTGGCAATATCGACCAGCCGCGTCTGATACGAATAGGATTTGCGGACTTCCGGTGTCTTCGCCAGTGCGAAGAGTTGACCCTTGCCGACGGCGACGTCCGCGACTTCGAAGTAGCCATCGGCGTCGCTGATCTCTTTACGTTCGCCAACGCTCTGGCTGGCAAAGAACCGCCCGCCGCCGGGCCCCATGACCGCGACCTGAATGCCCGGGATGCCCTCTCCGGTCTCGAGGTCCACGACGCGACCCTTGAGTGTGACGCGCGGCTCAAGCGTGAGTTCGACGCCCGACTTTCGTTCGCCGGCGCCGAGCCCTACATCTTCAAGCCTGGCGCTCCCCTGGAGCGAGGAAGCGACAAGTGTGTAGGTGCCCTCCCTCATATTGGGGATGCTCCACCGTCCCTCGGAGCGGAAGAAGCTCTCCGAATACTGGCGTCCCGCACCCTTGGACATCGCCGTAATGGTGAACTCGCTGGGCGTACTGCCGTCGGCGCCAACGAGCGTGCCCGACATCTCGCCGGTCTCGTTGATCCGAACCTCCACTCGACTTCCCGCGGCGACGCCCTCCACATAGCCCTCGCCCCCTCCCCGCCGATTCGCGAAGACGACGTAGGTGCCAGGCTCCAGTCCCTCCACCGTGAACTCGCCATCTTGGTCCGAGAGGTGCGGTTGCTGCTCCTCTCCGTCCCATCGCGCGCGATAGATGCCCTCGTTGCGACCGGTGGCGGCACTTTCAGACAGCCTGGATGCGCTCACAAACGCGTCTGCGATCGGCTGGCCTTCGCTATCGACGACCTTGCCCGTGATCTTTCCGGAGCGTGCCGCGACTCGAAGCTCGACTCGCGTCGTCTTCCCTTCTTCCACCTGCACAAGTTCCCAATCCGGATCCTCTGGACCCGCCGCGAGCGGGCGTAGCGATACTCCAAAGAAGCTCCCACCGATGCCCATGGAGATGCGCACGCCGCCCGTGGCGAGATTTTCCAGGGTAAAGCTTCCGTCATCGGCGGTCGTCGTTTGTGTCGAGTTCCTCATTGCCTCGACCGAGCTCGCGCTGATGTGCACCTTTGGCTGCGGATTGCCCTTCTCGTCGACGACGCGTCCTTCGATACGACCGCCTGCGCGCAGCTTGATGCGAACGCCGTCCTTGTCCGTGCCGCCCGTCAGATCGACCTCGGTCGGCTCCGCGGGAGGAACGACTTGGCCGTAGCATGACAGCTCGTAGGTAACTGCAACGAGCGCGGGGATCTCGAAGATGCCGTCAGCCTCCGTTGCCGTGCTGCCCCCACTGGAGACGGACGCACGAGGATCTTTGGAGACCGTTGTCTCGCGCGCCGAGACGGTCACGCCAGCAACCGGACGGTCTTGCGCATCGACAACCACACCGCGCACGCTCAGACCGCGCTTGACCTGCCAGCGCTGCTCGGCAATCGGCGTCTCGCCGACCTCAAGCGCGATAGGGTCTGTTCGCAAATAACCGCGGCAAGCTGCCGTGAGCGAATAGGTCCCCGGGCGGATGCCCATGACAACAAGCTCGCCAAAATCATCGGTCGCGCCCGTGTGGCGCTGCCCCAAGGACTCCTCCACGATCGTCACGCTGCCTTCGTCACACCCCGTTCCGGCCTCATCCACGACGATACGTCCCGACACGCTGGCGGTTGGATAGGCCCGAATCTCGACATCATCGGAGGTCTCCGCGAGTCCAAGCAGGGTCTTGGGTGCGCTGACTCCGTAGAGTTCGTCGGTGCTCGCGGTCGCGGCGTAGTCCCCCGGCATCAAGCCGCCGATACGGTAGGTGCCGTCGTCCTCGGTACGGGCGTCAAACTGGTGTCCCGGTCCGAGCATCCGAAGTTCGTTCGACTCAGCCCGGACCCAAGCATCGGCGACCGGTGCTCCCGTCTCGGCGTGCACGACCCGCCCCCGAAGCACGGACTCTGGTGTCAGGAAGATCTGATTGTCGTTTCCGGGCGCGACCCCGCGAAGTCGCGATGCGGCGTAGCCCTCCGCCTCGGCGAAGATCCACACGGGGCCGGGCGCGACCCAGGCTTTGTAGACGCCCTCGGCGTCCGAGTTCGCGAAAGACTCAGACCGACGATCGCCCGCCATGAAGTCCGAACGGAAGCTCACCAGTGCACCTTCAACCTCGCCGCCAGTCAAGTCACGCACCACGCCCTGCACCAGCACACCTCCACCCGGAAGCGTCAGATCGATGCCTTCCCGATGCTCGCCGCTCTGCAGTGGCAGCCAGTCGCGGCGCTGGCCATCGACCTTCACGCTCCAGCCGCTCGGGATGTGCTCTGAAGCGCTCGCGACGACCGTACTACGAACGGGCAAGATCCCGTCGACGCGGTACTTGCCTTGCGCATCCGTCTCGGCGCAGACCGGGCGTGTGGAGCCACGGCCTTTGAGGGCATTGGCCAGCGGCTTAACGCAGACCTGGGCACGGGCGATGGCGGCTCCTTGCTCATCGCGGACGCTGCCGCTGACGCTTGCACGCGGCGACTCGTCCCATCGGGGCTTGCCCTCCGGTGATCCGTCGTCGCCGCTCGAGAGGCCACGCTTTTTTAGGCGCGACGTGTTGGCGGCGGACTCGGGCCCGTCTGGGCCCGGCGCGGGCCGCGTTGAGAACCATCCGAAAAGCGCCAACAACGTGACTGCGATCAGTGCAATGACAATCCGTCCTGCCGAAGGTCGGCGTGCAGGCGCTGCCGCGGCATCGCGATCATTGCCACGAGACGGGGGCCGATTTGGTGCCACTTTGAAAGGCTACATCACGACCGCACCGCGATGGATACAATATCTCCGCTGACTTACGCCTTCACCCGCCTGCGAGAGCGGTAGCGCAGGGCTCAACTCGCACAAAGGCTGCAAAACCAACGCCGCTCGACGAGCAGGCCGCTTGGGACGCGGTGGTCCCGATTCCGATCAGCCCGAAGCCGGCGTGATGCCGATGCGTACCAAGATGCGCTCGGCGACGCGGAAGATTCCCAGCGCCTCACAGATCGGATTACACCAGCCCGACGTGATGCAGTAGTTGCAGGCGTGCGGCCAAACGTGGTGCTTGGCGTGGTGCTCGGGTCCCAGCACGAGGTGCATCCGCTGCAGCCAGTGGATCACGGGCCCGGGATGATCGAGATGCGCCCACTTGTGGAACTGGTTGGTCATCCAGATCCCGAGTGCGAAGAAGTTGAGAAAGCCGAGGGCAAAGATGCTCCACGACGCGTCACTGCTGATCGGGATCAGGAAGCCGAGGAACAAGATCGGCAAGATCGCGAGGCTGTTTTTCCCGTTGGTGTTGATGAAGTCGCCGTTCATCATGTCCTTTGGGTCGATGTGGTGATAGCGGAAGGGCTGAATGAACGACTCGCCGATGATCGGTGTCTCGCGAGATCCAAGCCGATCAAAGGCCCAGTGGATCACGCCCGAGACGAAGTCGGCAGCGACGTAGGCGATCAGCGCCCCACCGATCGCGAACGCGGCGGCGGACCATCCGTCGATCACGAGGATCAGTCGCACGAGGAAGTACGCAGCGAGAAGCAGCACGCTGCTGACCGCGCTGAACTCGATCCACCGTGGAATCGGGGGACCGTGTGCACCTGGGACGTCTTGGGAGCCGTGCGAGATGGCCGAGGGATCGCTCATGCTGCCTTCCGGGGTCAGTGATCGATATGGAAGCACAGTCCCGCGCACCCTGCGTGTCGCGGTTCGGTCTACGGCTGTCTTCGTCGCGCTCGCCCCGACGCTTGCCCTATCGGGTGGGGGGGAACGCCGTCGGTGAGCACGAGTGCCCGCGGATCGAACCGGCGACGCCCAGATCCGCGATTGGACGGCCGATTGCGCCCGACTGCACCGCGACGGCGCCCGCGTCGAGCGGCCCTGCGGCATCCCGTCGCAGTGGGCGGAACACGACATACCTCGCGCTACCCTAAGCATGCGTGAGGGGGCCCACACTGCCATCAACGACGCAGGAGCTTGTCGCGCATGGCGCCGGATTGTGGTCGGTTACGTCCGAGCTCCGCGTCGCGCCCGGCTTCATCTTGCCGATTCGGGCGACGCTCCTGCGGACGCGGGACGGCCTGGTGTTGATCTCCCCGATCGAGTTCCAGGAGCACGTCGCGGCCCAGATCGATGAACTGGGAGACGTGACCACGGTCATCGCCCCGAACCTGCTGCACCACCTCTTCCTGGCCCGCGCGCTTGAGCGCTGGCCAGGCGCCCGTTGCCTTGCCCCCACGGCGCTCCGTCGCAAGCAGCCGAGTGTGAAGATCGCGGGCGAGCCACGCGAGATCGACAGCGACGACGTCGCGGCGCTGCCCATTGAAGGCACGCCCTTCATCGATGAGACGCTCTTTCTGCATCGTCCGTCGTCTGCACTGATCGCGACCGACCTGCTCTTCAATGTACGGCAGCCACGAGGGCTATTGACCGGGCTGGTGTTGCGAGCCGTTCGGGCACACGGGAGCCCCGGTCACGGTGTCGAGTGGTGGTGGCTCGCCCGGGATCGTCCGGCATTTCAGCGGAGTCTGCAGATGATCGGCGAGTGGCAGTTCGATCAGCTCATCCCGGCGCATGGCGAGCCACTGACGGCAAACGCCAAGCCGCGCGTGCTCGCGGAGCTGCGCCGCGCCGCAGGCTCGCCGCCGGGCTGGTAGAGTTGCGCCATGGTTGGCTCACCTCGTGCTCGTGATCTTGTTGGTGGTGGTGGCGCGCGGCGTCGGCTTCCCCTCATCCTCGCCGTAACGTCCCTTGCCAGCCTCGTGCCGCTGGGCACGGCCCAGGCCGCCGTGGTGCCGGTCAGCAACGCTGCAGAGCTCGCCGCTGCCATCGCCGACGCCGCTCCCGGCGACGAGATCGTCCTCGCCCCTGGCACCTACGACATCGCGAACAATCTGTCGTGCACGGCCGCGGGCACACGGAGCGAGCCGATCGTGGTACGCGCCGAGCAGCCAGGCAGCGTCACGATTCGCTTTGACGCCGTGGAGGGCTTTAAGGTCTCGGCGCCCTATTGGCGCTTTGAGGATCTCCGGATCGAGGGCGTCTGCACCGACGACAGTAGCTGCGAGCATGCGTTCCACATCGTCGGCAACGCAGACAACACGCAACTGCTCCGCGTCGTCGCGGTCGACTTTAACGCGCAGGTGAAGGGCAACGGCGAACCAGTCGGCATGAACGGCGCCTACGTGTGGCCCGACGATGTCGTGATCGACGGCTGCGAGTTCTACGACTCCGCGCCGCGGGAGACGAGCAATCCGGTCACGAAGATCGACGTTGTCGGTGGCAGGCGCTGGAGAATCTCGCGCAATTATCTGCACGACTTTGCCAAGGCGCAGGGCAACCAGATCAGCTACGCCGCCTTCCTCAAGGGGAACTCACGCGACGGCGTACTTGAACGCAACCTCGTGCGTTGCGAGTCACTTCATTCCGGGCAGATTCGCCTGGGACTCTCGCTGGGTGGAGGTGGCACCTCGCCAGACTCGATCTGCGAAGACCAAACCTGCAAACCTGAGCACCAAAACGGTACGATCAGGAACAACGTGATCGTCGCGTGCCCGGCCGACGTTGGCATTTACGTCAACGCGGGCGCCAACAGCACGATCGCCCACAACACGCTCTACAACACGACCGGCATCGACATGCGCTTTGTCGAGAGCACCGGGCGTGTCTTTGGCAACTTGCTCGACGGTGAGATCCGCAATCGCGACGGCGCGACCGCGGACCTAAGCGGCAACCTCGAGATGGTGTCTGGCGCCGACTTTGCCACGTGGTTCGTCGATCCGGCGGCGGCCGATTTCACCTTGCTCGACGGCACTGCCTTTGTCGACGGAGGCACTGCTGATCCAGCCGTGTTCAACGACTTTTGCGGCAATGACCGCAACGACGCCAACCCCGATTTTGGTGCGGTCGAATATGACGGCGACTTGGTCTGCGATACCACCGAGCCAAGTGGAGACGGCGACGGAGATGGCGATGGTGACGGTGATGGTGATGGAGACGGCGACGGAGACGGTGATGGCGACGGAGACGGTGATGGGGACGGAGACGGCGATGGGGACGGAGACGGCGATGGGGACGGCGATGGAGACGGCGATGGGGACGGAGATGGGGACGGGGACGGGGATGGGGACGGGGACGGAACGGATGCGGGAGCCGATGGCTCGGGCAGCACCGATGACGGGGGCTGTTCGTGCGAGGCAACCGGCAGCGGCTCACGGCGCGGAGCTGCTTGGCTCGCAGGGCTGTTAATGATCCCAGTCGGGGGGGCCGCTCGGGTCCGTCGCCGGCGCAAGACAGGCTCAAGGTGAGGTCCCATCCCGGCTGAATGCGTCGTCGGACGGCGGAGGGCGCATTGTCGACTCCGACCCTTGTCTGCTCCGACCCTTGCCCGCTGCGGCCCGTGGGATGGCTCCACGGAGGCTCCTGCGACGGTTGAGCGGGACTGACCGCCCGATCGAATGCCCAATTTCTGCCATTTCCTTTGGGAAACGCCCGAGGCTGTCTAGCGTGCGGCAGTGAGCCGTGCCTCGACAACGTGGTGGCCTCTGTCCGATTCCCGCGCGGCGGTCCGGCGACTCTATGAGGGTCTGCCCGCGCTCGCGCCGGCCTTCGCGGTCGTGGTCATGCTGGCCCTGCTGTTGCTTCCCTTGCCGACGCCGCTTGTCGATCTGTTGCTGTCGGTGAGCATCGGCGTCGCGGCGCTGCTTTTGGTCGTCAGCCTTCGAGTTCAGCGGCCCAGCGAGTTCTTGAGCTTTCCCGTCTTGCTGTTGGTTGCGACCCTGTTTCGCCTCGCGCTCAACGTCTCGACGACGCGGCTGATTCTCACGCAGGCGGATGCGGGCAAGGTGGTGCTCGCGTTCTCCGAGCTCGTCGTGCGGGGTGACCTCATCGTCGGCGCGGTGATCTTTACGGTTGTCACGGTCGTCCAGTTCGTCGTGATCGCTCGGGGGACCGAGCGCGTCGCCGAGGTCGCGGCTCGGTTCACGCTCGATGCGATGCCCGGGCAGCAGGCCTCCATTGAGGCCGATCTTCGTTCCGGCGCCGCATCGCCGCGACAGGCCGCGCAGCGGCGAGCAGCGCTCGATGAGCGGGCACGGTTCTTTGGCGCCATGGATGGTGCGCTGCGACTCGTCAAAGGTGACGCGATCGCGGGGATCGTGATTACCTGCGTCAATCTGATCGCAGGTGTCGCGATTGGAGTGACGCGAAATGGGATCGGGGTTGCGGACAGCCTCGATCTCTACGGCCGCTTAACGGTCGGTGATGGGCTTGTCTCGCAGATTCCGGCGATGTTGCTGAGCCTCGCCGCCGGCATCTTGGTCGCGCGGGTCGAGCGGGGAGGCGAGGGAACCTTGAACCAAGCTCTCGGTGGGGCGCAAGCGGACAACTGGGTGCCGACCTGGCTCGATCCCTCCATGCTGCTGGTTCCCGCGACGCTGCTCAGCGTCTTGGCGATCGTACCTGGCATGCCGACCATGGCCTTTGCCAGCATCGCCGTGCTCGCGCTCCTCATTGCCTTTCTCGCCGCGACCGCGACGCAGGAGCGAGTGCGCGGCGTAGCTGCGGATGCGCTGGTGTTGGAGGTGCCGCGCAGCGTGGTGGGCAGCAACGCGGCGCGGGCGCGACGAGAACTGACGGCGGCTGCGGTCGGCGTGAGCGACGAGCTCGGACTCATGTTGCCTCGGCCGCGCGTGGAAGCGATCGGAGGGACGACGTGGACCTTGCGACTTGAGCAGCGCGCTCTCGCGACCGGCGAACTCCACGGCACGGCGCGCGCGAGCCTCGATCAGCTTGTCGTCGAGTTGGCGCGCACACTGGTGCGCCAGTCGCATCAGTTCATCACGCTGCAGCAGGTCGAAAATCAGCTTGAGCATCTGCGCTCAGACCATCCCGCGCTGGTGCGGGAGTTTCTCGCTCGCGCGGGGGTGCGTGAACTGACCGCGGTCGCCCGTGGGCTGGTGCGGGAGCGGGTGCCGCTCCCGTCGTGGGAGACGCTGCTCTCCCTCGCGATCGACGATCCTGCGCTCGACAAGAGCGCGAGCTTCGATGTGCCTCGCGCAATCGAGCGGATCCGACGCGCCACGGTGCTGAGCTGGCTGCCGAGTCGCCTCGCCGGTCGCTCACCCGAGGGCGACTTGGCCTGGCCGACCCTGACGCCCGACGCGAATGAACTGGCTCTCGACCTGTGTCGACGCAGTGCCCTGGGGGTCGAGCTCACGGCGAGCAAGGCCAGCTATGAGCGTCTGCTCACGCCGGTGCTCGATGCCCTTGGTGAGAAGGGCGGCGTACTCGTGACTTCAAGCGAGGCGCGTCCGAGCGTCGCGCGCGTGCTTGAACGCTGCGCGGGCTTTGTACTTGTGGTGTCCCGGGAAGAGCTCGCAGAGCTTCATCTCCACCCTGCGCCGCGTTGGATCGACTCGGCCTGATCGGCCTGATCGGCCTGATTGGCCTGATTGCCCAAGTTGCCCTGGTTGCCCACATCGCCTCGATCGTCCACATCAGCCTGATTGCCCACATCACTCTGATCGCAAGGTCAGGGCCCTCGAGCTTGGGCCGCTTGGGTTTGCGCGTCGCGGCGCTTCCTGGCAACGTCGCCGCGTGACGCAACCGACGAGCTATTGGGACTACATCAAGGTCGAAGAGCTCCTCGCCCTCCAGCGGGGGCTGGCGCAGTCCGAAGGCGAACTCGCCAACGACGAGGTGGTCTTCATCGTCGTGCACCAGATCGACGAGCTGTGGTTCAAGCTCGTTCTGCGTGAGTTGGTGTCGATTCGCGATCTCTTCGCGGCAAGCCACGTGCACGAGCAGTCGCTGTCAAGCGCGGTCCGAGGGATCCGGCGCGCCGCGAGCATTCTTGGCCACGCGACCAACCACTTTGCCCTGATGGAGACGCTGACCACCCGCGACTACCTCGCGTTTCGCGACAAGCTCTCGCCGGCAAGTGGCTTTCAGTCGGCGCAGATGCGGGAGATCGAAATCCTGATGGGCCTTCGTGAGGACGAGCGGATTCCGCTGGGCCACGAGAGCTACCTTGCGGCGCTGCGCAACGCCGATGGCAGCGCGTCGCCGGCGTCCGAGCGTGTCGAGCGGCGTCTTGCCGATCGTCCGTGCATTCGAGACGCCATCGAGGCGTGGCTCTTCCGAACCCCGATCGAAGGCAGTCGGCCCGACCAGGTAGGGGACGCTGAGCGCGTCGCGGCTTGGGTGGAGGCCTACTGCGGCGCGATGGATCGCGAGCTTGAAGGACAGCGCAAGGCCGCACAGCAGTTCGCGCTGACCGACGCCGACGCGCAGCGACTCACAGAACGCTACGATCGCGCGTCTCGGGACGCTCGGGCCTATCTCAAGGCGGAAGAGATCGAGGATCCCCAAGAGCGAGCCCGCCGCTCCCGCGTGCGTGCGGCACTGACCTTCATCGAGAGCTACCGTGAGCTGCCGCTCCTGGCCTGGCCGCGCGAAGTTGTCGATGGGATTGTGTTGCTTGAGCAGGCCTTCACGATCTTCCGCCAACGGCACGCGCGCATGGTCGAACGCGTCATTGGACGTCGGACGGGCACGGGCGGGTCGGCCGGTGTCGAGTATCTTGACCAGACCGCACTTCGCTATCGCATCTTTCGCGATGTCTGGGCGGTCCGGACCTTGCTGATCCGCGAATCCGCGTTGCCACCCTTGGCCAACGCCAAGGCGTACGAGTTTCACGACACCGTCTCTGGCGAGGGCACTTGAGAGGAGCTGAGACGTGCGCGTCGTTGTCGTAGGTGGAGGCACCATGGGCCTGGCCACGTCGCGTGCGCTTGCGCGGCGGGGTCACGAAGTCCTGCTCATCGAGCGCTTTGGTCACGTTCATGACCGTGGCTCGCACAGCGGCGACACAAGAATCTTTCGCTACGGCTACTTCGAGGGCGCGCAGTACGTGCGCCTGATGGCTGCAGCAGACGCCGCGTGGCAAGAGCTGCAGTCCGATCCAGCGCGGACCTCGGATGAGCCCTTGATGGAACGCGTCGGCCTCCTCTGCGTGGGTGCGCAGGATCATCCTGAGATGGCCAAGACCCTGTCCGCGCTTGAGACCGGCGGACTGCCGCACGAAACGCTCGACAGTCACGAAGTGCGTGCGCGATGGCCCTTTGAGCTTGCGCAGGACTGGCGCGGCTATTTCTCGCCGCGCGACGGATTTCTCTGGGTTGCGCCTTGCATGAACGCGTTGCGGGAGGATGCGCTGCGACACGGCGCGACGGTGCTCGCACCCGTCCGCGTTCGTGAGATCCTCGCCGGCCAACGCGGACGATCTGGGGATCACGTCGGCGTCTTGCTCGACGGCGGTGCCATCGAACGTGCGGACCGGGTTGTGGTCGCGGCAGGAGCCTATGCTCCCGCCTTGCTACCCCAGGTCTGGCGATCGGGTGGGCGACTCGCTCGGGTGCAGCGTCGGACGCTGCACTGGTTCGTGCCGACACAGGGGCGAGAACAGCACGCGGCCCAACTTCCCTGTTGGGGGGCATTTCACGGCGACGAGTTTTACTACGGCTTCCCGTTTCGCGATCATCGTGAGGGCGTTGCGAGTGTTGGTGGACTCAAGGTCGCGGCGCATACCTTTGGCTCGACCGCACTCGGCGGGGATCAGGATGACGACGTCGATCCCGAGACCGTGCGGCGAGATGTCGAGGCTCACGAGGGGCAGGCCGTCGAGGCATTTGCCAGGCGCCTCATGCCAGAGCTCGTCTCGCAACAGCAGGCCGGTCGTAGCTGCCTCTACACCACCACGCCAAGCGGAGACTTCGTGGTCGATACCTGGGACTACGATCCAAGAGTCGTGCTCGTGGGCGGCTTTTCCGGCCACGGCTTTAAGTTCGCGCCTGAGATCGGCGAGATGGCGGCAGATCTGTGCGAGCACGGAAGATCAGAGCGGCAACTCCACCGTTTCACGCTCAGCCAGCATCGCCGCACAATGTAGGCATCGTGCGAGGCCATGTGGTTCTTCCGCCCTTCGTGAGATCCAGACGAGGCGAGCGAACCCACGGGCAGCCGGGCCGCGATGTACAGCGACCTCGCAGGTCCTACGCGCCGCCCAGCGACAGCGGGGTCGCGTGTTGGTAAGCCGTAGGGTGGCCGGCGATCGCTCAGACCTGCGCCGTGGCCACGGACTCGCGCTCGCTGGGCGGGCGAGCGGTGGTCGCTCGGCGCTTGGCGGTGCGGCGAATCATCCGACGGAGGCTCTTGGCGGTCGGGTGACCGGTTTCCAGCGCTACGACGGCGACTTCACTGCCCTCTTTTTGCACAACGACCGTGTGCTTCGCGATCACCAGACGGAGCGAGGTCTCGTCCGTCAAGCGAAAGAGAGAGAGGCAGGATCGAAGGACGTCCGCCCAGCGCTCCGTCCCGCGGGTCGCGGCTTGTTGCTGACCGTTGTCGATCAACACAGCGGCGATGCCAGGGGCGGTCGCGAGGTGCTCGATGTTCTGATGCAGACTCATGGTGTCTCCTCAACCGTTGGGTGCGCACAACGCTCCCCACCTGGGCAGCATGGACGCAAAAGCCCGAGGTGCCAGTGCAACGACACACTTGATGTGAATGTTGCAGTGCGATATGGCCCCTCATGCATTTCGACGGGCGGGATCGCCCCCTCGCGTTTCCCCAAGAATCCGCGCTACGTGGGAGTTCACGCCGGTACTGCTCATCGACCCGCGATCTTGTCTGCGCGCCATCTCTCAGTTCGGACAGGAACTGACCTAGTGTGAACTGCATCGCCGAGGCCCCCATGACTCTGACCCAGATTCGCAGTTGCGTCGGTCTTAGCCCCGCGAAAGTCTCGGCGCGGTCGCAGTGGGCCGTACTGGCGTTCGGCCTGGGTCTGGCCTCGTGTGGCGCGAGCGAAGGGCGAGGCCCCTATGCCTTCCTCGACGGCCCGATCCCGAGCCCACAAAGCGTTGGTTCCGTCAGCGCGACCGATCTGCAGCGTTCGCTGCCGACGGGCGACGATGAAGTGTGCGGTCGCGGTCGAGGCCTCGACGGAGATGGTCAATGTGTCCTTGTACCGACGCAGGAACGAGACCACACGCAGCTGGTGTTGATCCCACGTGGCCAAGCCATCATCGGTTACATCCCGAGCAACTTCGACGCTCAAGCCGCGCGAAAAGACCCGGCGATCGTGTGGTCCGGCACGCCGCCGAGGCGACAAGAGCTCGCGTCGTTTTGGATCGATGTCATCGAAGTGACGCGCAGCGCCTACGCCGAGTGTGTCGATGCCGGCGTCTGCAGCGCTGCTCGCTGCGCGCCGGGTTCGGCGATCGACGACGCTCGCAACCACGCCACGATCCCCGATGAGCTCGTCTCTTCGCTGCCGCAGACCTGCGTCACATTTCAGCAGGCGGAGCGCTACTGCGAGTTTCGTGGCCAGCGCCTCCCCACCGAGTCCGAATGGGAGCTTGCGTCACGCGGGCCGCAAGGCGCTCGCTATCCCTGGGGTGAAAATCCTATCGATGCCATTCCGCTCGGCCTCATCCCCGCGGAGTGGTCCAAGGCAGAGCCGAGCTACTTTGGCGCGCTTGGCATGGGCATCTCCGCCTTTGAGTGGGTCAACGAGGTATATGAGCCTGACGCCGCGCTCATGCCTCTGATCCGCGGCCCATTTCGCCTTGCCGACGGCCCCTTCTTGCGACGTCTTCGCGAACGATCCGTGGAGCTCGGCTATGAGGCAATGGGCGAGCGTCGCGTGATCAAGGGCGGGGAGGCCGGGCGGCGCTTCGCGGGCCGCTATCGAGAGGCAGGCGACGTCGCGCTTGCCGAGGTCTCGCCGATTCTTTTCAGCGATCGGGATCCCCGTGTTGGCTTCCGCTGCGCGATGGATCGCAGCGAGACCGATCCGGATCTGCGGCTCGCCTTGCCGGCGCCTGCGGTGCCGCTGACGCGCGAGTTTGGCAGCATCGAGATGTTCGGCGGCGTTGTTGAGGGAGTGAATCTGCAGGAGGCAGAGAACTTCTGCGCGAACCTTGAGATCCCCAACAGCGTGACGGGCCGCGCCGCATGGCGGCTTCCGACCATCGCCGAGATCGAGCTGCTCGGGCTCGCATTTCGCGGGCCCGGCCCCTTCCACACACAGGACGGCCCGGTTTATAGCTCGCGTAGCTTGCCGAGCGTCGAGGGCGTGCCTGGCAATCCGATCTGGGAACCCGCCGAGGACACCGACGAGACCGACCCGCTCGCAGCGCGATGTGTTCGCTCGATCTAGCAGGGTGCCGACGAATCACGCGCGGCGCTGAGTCCGGCGTAAGGCTCCGCACGCAAGGTGCGGCCCCTCGTCGCGCTTGCAGAAAGAGTGACGCCCCTTAGCGAGACTTGCCCTTCTTCTTCGCCTTCTGGTTCTTCTTGGCGTGGGCGACGTCTCGGTTCGCGCGCTCGGGGAGTCGGCCGTCAAGACCGACGCGCTGAGGGAGTTCACCGACCTCTTGGATCGGTTGTCCCTCCGCTAGCACTGCGAGCTGGAGCAGCCCAACGTACAGGAAGGGACTCAGCGACAGCGCCATGCGCTTATCCAAGGTCGCGAGCTCGACCTGCGCGAGTACGGGCAGGCGAATGTTCTTGGCCTTGGCAGTAAGGTGTTTGGGGTGCTGCGGATTGGCGAGCTCGACATCACCTGCGATGTGATGTTGCCGGCAGTTGATCGGGCGCACCTCCCAGATTCGGCAGCGGCGCGTGTCTTTGTCGAGGAAGGGGCAGGGAACGCCACGCTTCGCGAAGGCAAGCCGACCGTCCCGGATCGCGCGGCCGACCATCGGAATGCGCTCGGGATCCTTGCCTCGGTGTCGCGACTGGATCTCCTTGATCTGCTGGTCGGCGGCCTTTTGCAGCGCCTCGACAACTTGGGGAAAGTCACGCCACAGCCGAATCTTGCGATAGATGGTCAGCGCCTCAAGTGCACTGACCGGCATCGGCGTCGTGTAGCAGGCCGCGACGCCCTCAGGCGTCCCGGGCTTGGGGAGGCTGGACCACGTGGTCGCATGGGCGACGGAGGTGTTGTACTGCTCGTACTGCCGAAGAAACTCATCGGCGAGCTGGAAGAAGCCCTTCGGCACGCGCTTGGCTTGCGCGATGTCAGCGACACCAGGCAGCGCTGCGATCGCGACGAGGCGCTCCTTCATCGCCTTGACGTGCGCCTTACCGGCCCGGCGCGCCGCCAGTGGGATTCGGGTCGTCTGGTCGCGAGGGAGCGTCGGACCGAGGAACACGTCGAGCAGGCCCATGATCGGAGGGCTTGTAGCACGGAGCGAGCGGTCAGCCGCGCGTCGCGCCCGCCCCTGTGTCGTCCGCTTGCGAGTGCCCAGGGGTGGGGATACCTTCGCGCGGATGTCGACCCGCAAGCTCACTCTGGCGTGGATCCCTGCCCTTCTGCTCGCCGTGGCGCTGCCCATGGGCTGCGAAAAGCCGGGTCCGAGCAACAACCCGGGCGACGTCAAGGGCGGCGGCATCAAGCTCGAGTATTCGAACCAGCCCTTCAAGCTCCAGGCCGCGATCACGCTCGGCATGGAGCTCAGCGGCTCACAGACGGGCAATGTGATGGTCAGCGGCACGAGCACGATCGCCACGACCTCCGCGGGCGGCGGCAAGATCAAGCTCACCGGCGAGGTGACGGCGATCGAGAAGTTTGAAGTCGGCGGCGATCTCAAGCCCAAGGAGGGCGATCCGCAGCCCGATCCGCAGCGCGCCGTGGGCACCAAGGCCGGTCGCATCATGGCGGTCAATGGCGAGGTCGACGAGGACGCGTCCAAGGACCTTCCGGAGAACGACAAGGACGAGAACGCGTCGGACGCCGACAAGATGGTCCGTCAGTTCGCAGAGGGCATGGTCGCGCTTCCAGAGCTGCCTCCGGTCGGCCTGGTGCTCGGCAAGCCCGTCAAGCACAGCGAGACCAAGGACCGCACCCTGGGCCCGATGAAGATCCCCGTGGAGTCCGACTCCACCTATACCCTCGAGTCCATCGACGAGTCGGGTGGCTCACGCGTCGCCACGATCAAGATCAACTCCACGGGCTCGGGCGCCACCGAGATCTCCGGACAGGGCCAGACGATGATGATCTCGATGGATGAGGAAGCCGAAGGCACGCTGATCTTCGATCTCGATCGCGGCGTGCCCGTCTCGTGGACCGCTCGCCAGACGGTCGGCTTTGGCTCGGATCAGTTCTCGATCGAGCAGATCATCAGCTTCGACGCCAAGTTCAGCGCGATCTGATCGTGTGCTTCGTTGCTGGCGCCGTATCGCGCCATGACGTTGCTGCTCCACGGGCTGGCGAGGTGGCGACCCAGGTGGACGCGATCGCCGAGCAAGACGGCAAAGCCTCGGCGCGTCTCAGCGTTGCGTAGCTGACGCGCCTAGAGATCGTCCAAGGCCGAGTCATTTGACGCGTCGCCATCCGGATGGCGAAGCTCAAGCTCGATCGGCGGCGATCGGTCCTTGATCGTCAACACGCCGCGAGCAAGCACGCGTGACTTGTCCTGCAGCGTGATGACATGTCGGCCGGGGCGCAGGGACATCTCCGTGCCGGCGAGTCCCATCCATCTCCCATCTACGAAGAGACTCGCGCGGCCATCGAGCACCTCGATGCGCACGGTCACCGGCGCCTTCTTGGCGAACTTCTTGTCCTCTTTGGCAAGCGCGTCAAAGTTGATCGATTTGTCCGGCTCAAAGGTGGCCTTGCCATCCCCAGTTACGCAGAGCTGCTTTGCGGTGTCGCAAGGCGCGGTGGCCTTGGGCGGTCCATCGGCTCGCGTGAGGGTCGGTGCGGCGAGCAGACACGCGAGCAGGGAGCAGCATGTCAGGACTCTGCTTGTCCGACGAGACGCGACGTGCACCGCAGCGGGTGCGCGCCTGCAGTCGCTGATTTGGATCGTCGAGCTTGCTTGAGGAGTGCTGGGTGATGTCATGGTCAATCTCCTTGGCGTGTTGACATCGACATGATCAGAAGCGACCCGTGAGGACCAAGCCCTGGCTGCCTGCGCCGATCGCTGGGACAACCATCAAGGATGCGCTTGAGGTCGCCTGCGCTTTCTTCCGCTTCTGACTCCCGACGACGAGCAGCGCGGTGCCGGCGATCAGGCCCACGCCACCGACGGCAAAGCCCGCGATCGCCATGGTGTTTGCGCTCGCACCTTTGCGGTCCAGTTCGCTTGCCTCCGGGCCGGGCACGCCCACGGCCTCGACATCTTTCTGGTAGCCGTTGCCGAGAACGACGCCCGCAGTTCCAAGCGCAGTGCCGGCGACGCCAAGCACCAAGAGCGCCGAGCCGGAGGCGATCATTGCCGTGCCAGGCGCTTGCTTTCGCTGCGCCTGCACCTGCACCGGCGGCGGTCGATTCCTCTCATCTTCGATGTCACGCTCGATCTGATGGGCGCGGGCGATGATCTCATCACTTCGAGTGAGCGCCGCGGCTCGCTGCGAGGCGTCGACCGGCTGCCAGTCCGGGGATGCCTGGTCGCTCCCGAGGAAATAGAGAAGGTCCTGGGCAACCTCCGCGGTGTTGATCGCGGCCTGCGCCTCTTCAACCAGTTGCTGCTCGGTGGCCGAGCGGAGGTAAGCGTCGGCCGCCTCCAGCAGCAAAATGGGGTCGCTCATTTCCGCGCCGCGATCCCGAAGGATGCGGGCGGCGCGATCGGCCGACAGCGAGCTCGCGCCCTCCAAGATCTGGCTGCGTGCCGTGCCGGCGCTCTGCGGCGTGACCACCTGCGTGGGCACGGACTTGGGGTTCGCAGCGGCCACGGCCGGAAAGCCGAACGCGACCGAGCTCAGCACGGCTGCGATTGCTCGAGCCCTGGCATCGCGGGACCCACCTGCCCGGGGCGAGCGATGGCGAGACAGCGAGCACTTCGATGTACGCCGAACCATACCCGGCCACCTTACTGAAAACCATCAACACTAACAAGACCTACGAGTCACGGGGTGGTTTACGGCATTGAACGTATTGACCATTGCAGATCATACGCTGAATGAGCGCGGCATGTCCGTACTCGCTGCGTCTCCTCTGTTGTCACGTTCTCCGTCGCCGAGTCTGAGCTGGCGTGGGCGAAGGCGGCGACACAGCCACGGGTGCTCAGTTCCGCCCGACCTGTTGCGGGGCCAAGGGAGCTGCGTGGTTCAAGGCGGCGTCTTGGCGCGACGGTGCGTCGTGGCCCCGGTTGACCGGCTCGCTAAGCTGAGCGGGTGCTCTCTGCGATCGGCTCGATCAGTCAGCGCAACCCATTTCGATCGCGAGGGCGGGGCTCGGATCCCGCGCGTGCGCCGGATCTCGGTCGATTCCTCGCACTCGCATTGGTGTCGGTTCTGGGAATCATCCTTGAGATCACCTTTGCGCCGCTGAGTTACGCCTCGCTGACCTGCGCGAGCGCGGCCGACTGTCCCGATGGATTTGCATGTACTCCCAGTGGCTGCATCGCCGAACCGATCCGGTGTCAGCCACGTTGCGAGTGGCGAAGCAACGACGGCCAATGTCTGCGCTATGGCGACGATGCCTGCGGCCCCGCAATGAAATGCATCACGCCCTGCGCGTCCCGTGTCGGCAGTGGTCGCTGCATGACGCCCGAGTCCGAAGACATCTGTGGTCCCGCGCTGACCTGCAATGCCCGCTGCAACTCAAGAGTCTCCGCGAACGAATGCCTGAGCTTTGGCCCCGACCACTGCGAGGCGCTTGGCACCTGTGCAAAGCGCTGTGAGAATCGCTCCGCCAGCGGCGAGTGCTTGCGCTACGACGCCGACCAATGCGGCCGTTCAATCTCGTGCTCGGCCTTCTGCGAGTGGCGCGATGAGTTTGGCCAGTGCAGCCGCTACGGCGAAGATGCCTGCGGCACCCAAGTCCGCTGCGTGCCCCGCTGCGAATGGCGAAACCCCGGAGGCGATTGTGCCCGCTATGCCGAGGACTACTGCGGCACTCGAGCCACCTGCGCCCCCGACTGCGAGTGGCGCAACGGTAACGGACAATGTCTGCGCTACGGGCCTGATCGCTGCGCGACGGGGTATTGAGCTTGGGCTAGCGCTATCCGACGCGCGCGATTGAGAAAGAGCTTCTGCGAATTCCGATCGTCGAGCCAGTTGCGGGCGGGAGGCAAAGGCCGGGAGTGGGGATCTCGAGACGCTGACGTTACCGAACACATGCTCACATCGCCGTGCGCCGGCGTACCAAGTCGCAGAGGCCGAGCAAACTCTGGCCATGACTCTCCAACACCAACGCCGACAGACGAGGCGCTGCGGCGTGTTCAAGCGGGCACAAACCCGAGCGAAAGCTGCTGCGGAGACAGGCGTCTCAAGGCCGGCGGCCCCCGTGAACGATACGGATCGCCGTGGATGTCCTGCGCTGCAACGACCTGGGCGATCTTGAGTGTGACGTTGCAGTGCACGCAAACGAGATCGATCCGAAACACTCGTGCAAGGAGCCAGAGCCACGGGAGGCGCGACGGAGGACGGTCGCGAAGCTGCGCCTCGTGAAGCGGACCGCGATTCGCGCGGAGCTCGCGGGTGGCCGTGGGGCCGCGACAGCCGTGAGGTGGCACGAGGGGCGCAAGCACTCTTGGCTCACTCGGTGACGAAGTGCTCGGTCGGATGCGGTCACACAGAGTATGCTGTGAAGCCAACGTCACCACGTGGGACGCCGCCGTCGCTTTCCGTCAGGATGTCGACGATTTGCTGATCGCGGAACTCGCTCTCTCGCATGGCGATCTTCCGATGCGCGACGTTCGTCACATCATGCTGGACCAGTTTGCGGAGTACAGTCCAACGAAGCTCCGGGGCGTTTTAACACCAAGAATTCGGGCGTAGAGTTCACGGTTGCGCACGCAGCTGGATCACGCCACGGTCCAACGAATTCCTCAAGCGCCTGAGAATGCCGCGGAACGCCTATTCAGACTCAACGGGAAGGATGGGCAACAGCGGCGCGTATGAGGTGCGAAAGATGCGCCTATAGGCGGTCAGGAAATGTTCTGTCTGACGGAATTGTCTAAATACTGGCCATTTTTGGTAGTCCTCCTTGGAGATCGGCCCAGCGCCATAGCGCTTCATCAATTCTGCTGCTTGTTTGTAATCTTGAACAAGAGCGGCCTTGGCGATCAAGAAACGTGGATGGCATGACGACCAGTCTGCTCTATTAAGGAGGACTTTGGCTTCACTTAGCTTTCCTAACTCCGCGTATGAAATGGCCCGGTTAACAAGAAAAATGCGGTACGTGGAGTCGTTTGAAATATTCTTCTGTCCCAGTTCAAGGCCGAAGTCGAAAACCTGCGCGGCGCGTTCCCAACGCTCTTGCTTCAGAAGGCGAACCCCCATCTCAGTTATCGAGGACTCGGCCACCTCTCTGCTCACGAGGCGTCGCACAATTCCGTAACTGAGCCGGAGGCCGTAGTCGAATAGTACGCGAATTGCAGCTGAGATGTAATCCTCTGTTACCGAAATTGTCCGGTTGACAATCATTCCTTCGTCGGGAATTCCAATTTTCTTGATCTTGGCCAAAAATATCGAAGATATCGCGCCGCCGGTGTGAGCGATGAGATTCCGACGGAGAAAGATCTCGAAGAATTCGGGCCGCTTGTCAAAATATTCTCTAAGGCCGATCTTGAAGCATTTATCGATCTCGCTTAACTGGTGCTCGCGATCTCCGCGTAGTATGCCCTCGACTTTCGTCTCAATTATCTGCTCTTTGAGGTCTTCTATTGACGCGGCGTTGAGGATCTCCGAGAACTTGAGGTGGCTCTCTGAGTGCGCGTGCTGAGGTGAATATTTTAGGGCGGTACGAATAACGCTATATGTCAGGCTATCCGACTCGGCCACCAGGAATAATAATAAGCTAGGGAGATAAAAGCCGCTAAGGCGATTGCCTTTATCCGTCAGTTCCATTAACTGTTTGGCGCATTCCAGGATGTCAGTGACAGTTCGTGTCCGTGTCGACGCTCGCTTTGCTTTGCGCAAGTTCGCGGCGAGGCGCTTCGCTCGTTGAACAATCTCAGTAAAATGAGCGCGGTCTCGTCGATCCTGTTCGCGAATTATCGGTGCGATGGTCTCGAAGGTTTCGTACGCTACGTCGAGATTGGAGAAAAATGTGCTGGTAATGAATTCGATTGAAGTATGGAATTCCGCCTCTGCTGGGGACTCGCTTTGAGTGTCGTTTGTGCTTTTTGCGACGGTGCCGTTTTTTATGGTGCCTTTCGTGGTTGCGTTCTCTGAGGTCGAGAATTCGGAGGTTGTGCTTTTTGGCCCCGTGCCTTTCGAGTTCGTTCCATTCATGGTAACTCGTCTTTCGGTCGCGCCTTTCGAGTTGGCGGCTTTTGGGGCCGCCTCTCTTGGGGCTACTCCTTTTGCGGTCGTCGCTTTTGAGGTTGTGCCTTTCGAGGTTGTCGCTTTTGAGGTTGCGGCCTTCGAGGTTGTGGCCTTCGAGGTTGCGCCTTCCGAGGCGGGGCCTGTGTAGGTCGCGGCTTGCGAGGTTCGTACTTTCTTCACGATGCGTGATGAAGAAACTCTCTTCGCGGAAACGTGTTCTGATTTTCTCTGGCCATTCATTGATGGCTAGTTTAGAACGTATCCGCTGGTTTCACCAAGGGTACGCACTCCATATGGAGCGATTACATGAGCCTTTGACGCGCAGCCCCATACGGTGTCTGGCGGGACCGTGGCAAGCTCGCCCGCGCGCCGCTCCTTCCATGGGTGGGGCAAGAGCTAGGTGAGACCGCGCGCTCGGGCAGCCGGCCTCCACGTTGCTACGCACGGCAATGCCCCCGATTTCAGGGAAGTTGTCCTCGCGCGTGAGGCGCGCTGGACACGTGAACCCGCGGGAAGGTCTGGTCGAAGAAGGGGAACAACAAACAGTGCGCAAATGGATTGAAGCGGCGAATGATGGAGCGAATGAGGGGACCGAGGGCCGTGTCGGCGAGTACACTCTCCTGCGAGGTTGGCGCACTTAGGAGAAAGCATCCGCGGATTCGAAGCGTCGAGGTAGTAGCGTGCGGGCGTCAGCGGCCCGAAGCGTCGCGAGCACGCGGCCGGCTGGGCGGAACTCGAAGCTCCTGACGCTGACGTTACCGAACACATGCTCCCATCGCGGTGCGCCGGCCTAGCGAGTCGCAGAGGCCCAGCGAACTCGGGCCGTGACCCTCCAACACCGCCGCTGACAGACGAGGCGCTGCGGCGTGTTGAAGCGTGCACGAACCCCAGCGAAAGCTGATGTGGTGACAGGCGTCTTAAGGCCGGTGGTCCCCGCCATGAACGCGGTTCGCCGCGGAGGTTCGGTGCTGCAACAACCCCGAAGATATTTGGTGTGACGCTGCAGTGCCCGCAGATGAGGTCGCTGCGAAAGTCTCGTGCAAGGAGCTTGAGCCACGAGGGACGCGAGAGCGGGCGGTCGCGAAGCTGAGCCTCGTGGAGCGGAACACGATTCGCCGATAGCTCGCGGGTGGCCGTGGGGCCGTGCGTCGACACGAGTCGCGCGAGCGCGTCGGTTCGCTGGGCGACGAGGCGCTCGCGCGAACGCGGGACGGAAAGGATACCGGCATAGTCGCTCGAGCCCACGGGCAATTCGAAGGTCGCTGTCATCCGTCGGTAGCGCCGTCGTCTTCGTGCGCCGCTACGCCTCGACCCCGAGGGGACGAGCGTCGTCGAGCTTTGGCGCCCGCCAGATGAAGATGCCAACTCCCGCCATCCAGATCCCGTTGGCGAGCAGGAAGCAGCGTTGATAGGCACCCATCCACGGCGATTGGGGGCCGCCGATCATCAAGGCGAGGTAGGCGAGGATGGTGAGGGCCGCCATCACCCGACTGAAGCGCAAGAGTATTCGCTCGGCGGGAGACTCGGTGAAGCTCGCGCCGAGGACCAAGGGCGCCGCGATCATGCAGCCGAAGGCGAGCATGGCGCTGATCATGTGAACGCTCGCCGCCGTTGACATGCGTGTCATCCCGCAGCCCGGGTCGCAGGGGAAGGCGGCGGCGACGACGATCAAAAGGCCCGCGAGGGCGACCAGTACGGCGGGCTTCCAGCCGGCGATCGAAGCAAAGGCGCGGTGCAAGGGCCACGCGAAGGCGGCCATGGTCGCGCCGTACACCCCGAGCATCAGGACCTGGGCTGGAAGCTGGTAGCTCGCCCCGCAAGCCGCGAGTTCACTGACGGCCTGGCTCACGTGCGAGTAGCGAGGCTGCAGCCCGCCGAAGACGATCGCGGCCACGACCAAGGTCAGCGGCGCCGCGACGCCCAGCAGTCCCCACCGGTCGGGGCGCGGGTTCGCGCATACGGGGGCCTCCTCTGGTCCCGATGTCGTGAGCGCGGTCCAGCGGGATGGGGTCGTCGGTGGCATGAGTGGAGACAGTGTCCGGCGCAGCGTGGACCCTACACCCCAATCGCATGCGAGGTGGTCAGAGCGCGCCGGGAATCGAGGCGAGGGCGTTTGATTGGTCGAGAGACGGCCACGGAGCGGGGTCGGCCGAAGGCAGGGCGTTGGAAGCCATGCGGGATCTAGCCGTGAGGCACGGCGGCGCCAGGGCTCAGCTTCAGCACAGAGGTTCGGGCACTCGTCTGCAGTTGTCCTTGCGGACATCCTTCTTTGGGTACGATTTTCGCGGTCGATCGCTGCTTCGGTGCGATCATGGCAGCAATCCCTACGACCGCCCGCAAAGACCGATGGGAGCTGGTTGGGCAGACCATGGGACTCAAGACGGACAATCCATGAAGAACGCCGCGGAGACCAATCAAGTGAATCGAAAGCGACATGCCGAGCAGCGGGACTCGCCGCGTTGCGCTCGACTGCTTTGCGCTCTGGCAATGTCGATACTTGGGTCGCTGGACATCGCCTGTGCCAATCGTCCTGAGGATGACGGCAGCGCTGACGCCGACGCCGACGATGAGCTTCAGACCTCCGGCGACGGAGACGGCGATGGAGATGGAGACGGAGACGGCGATGGAGACGGCGATGGCGATGGAGATGGAGACGGCGATGGAGATGGGGACGGCGACGGGGACGGCGAAGAGCTCGTGCTCAACGTCGGGCCGGCCGTAAAGAGCCTGTGCAGCACACAGTCGGGGAACTACACGACGTATTGCGGCGTGCGGCCGGACAACACGATGGTGTGCTGGGGGGGAGGCCTACGGTTCCCGAGCGATTTTGTGATCCCAGCGGGGCCGGTGCTCAAGGCCCCGAAAATGTGCGATGTCGTCGTCCTCGCAGATGGAACGCTCCACGCAATGATGATGTGGGAGCAAGAGATGCTGC
>CAZVEM010000003.1:0-30592 GCA_964626165.1 uncultured Nannocystaceae bacterium | reverse complement strand
GGCGGGAGCTGAATTCATCGACGCCGCCTCGGGGGTCAACCACATTTACTGCGGTCTACGGAGCGATGGCGAACTGGATTGCACCTTCCTGGATCCGCCGCTGGATGGAGTGCCACCGGCAGGTCCGTTCACGTCGCTGGTACCCCCGGCGCGCGGGTGGGGGGAGAACTGCTGGATGTGCGGCCTACGACCGGGAGGATCGATAACGTGTTGGCGGCAGTTCGAGTTCTCTGAGAGCTGCGGAGGGCCAGAGCCGGCTGTCTCCAGCGTCGATGGTCCGTTCATGGCGGTTGGGATCGTCGCTGGCCCCGAGGCAAAGCAATTACTACCAGACGGCACGCTCGTAATCGTTCGACCTCAGACTGGTGAGGTGGTGAACAGCCTCGATTTCGTAGGCCTCAAGATCAAAGACTTTGATGTAGGCTCCGATGTCGCGGTAACCCAGATCGGGGAACTGCGCGAGGATGAAGGAGCGCTCGTCCTGGAAGGTACCTACTCGCAGGTGATCGGTTTATCGGCCGGCGGCTGTGCCATCCGCGAATTGGACTCCAGGGTCGTCTGTTGGCACCCGGCCGGCGCGAGTGACCCATTCGGCCTCTACACGCCACCCGCGGACTAGGCTCGGCGCTTAGGAACAAGGCGCCGGATGCACGCGACGAGTCCCTCCTCAGGCTCTGCGTCGTGCTGCGACGCGCCGTCCTGTTCATGCTCAAGGCGATCGAGAACGCGGACGAGCTGCACAGAGCTCAGGTCGCGCACAGTGAGAAACTCGGCCGATGAACCATCGCCCACAAAGCAGCCATCCGGCACCAGCGCGTGCGGGTGGACGTACAAGCCCAAGTCGGAACGAAAGCGCTGGGCGACAATCAAGATCCCTGCGTGCAGCTCCGCACTCGAGCGTAGTCGATGCGCATTCTTGGCGGCGCGTCGCATCGTCTGCATGACGTGCTTGGCGAAGCGTCGACAGACGAGCGTCAAGAGCTGGGTGTCGTAGCCGAGGCAGACTGCCATCGGGCGTTGGAAGGACAGCTAAAGCAAGCGGCCAGCCCAGGCGCGACTGCGGGAGGCGAGCCAAGTCGGGATCGACGTGATCACGGAGGCTTTGCCTGGACTCGAAGCGTGCGTGTCCCGTGGGCTGGCCGGCCATGGACAGAGCGCCGTGCCCGCGCGAATGGCGGACGTCAGCCGTGTTCGCGGCCATCACGCGGTCGATCGGGCTCCAAATTCCCCACGTAATGCAGTCAACACGGGCGATCTTGCGACTCCGGACGCGCAACCCCGGACTCCGGACGCGCAACCCCGGACTCCCGACGGGCAACTCCGCACTCCGATCACCGAGCTTGGTTGCGCCGCGGGGGTACCTGCATCGTCAGATCGACCTACCTGCCATCGGCTGTGGCGCGCCCTCGCAACCGACTTCGAGCAACCCTGCATCGGGGATCAGGCAACCTTGCATCGGACTTCGACGACCGTGGCATGTCGGATCGAGCGACCCGGCACATCGATCGGCGTCGCTTGTTTTCAAGTTGCGCGAGCTCGTTTTTGAATCGGGGCAACCACGATCTCCGCACCTCGAAGCTCTGTGCGCGCTTGGACCTGCCATGAATCGCGAGTGGAGCTACCTCGATCGCGCGTCGGGGTAACCATGCATCGCAGATCGAGGCACCTCACATCGACTCTCAAGGCACCCTGTATCGAACATCGGCGCGCTCGTTTGGGAAACGGCGCAGCTTGCTTGCGCCGCGGCGCCACCTGACATTGGAGATCGACCCGACCCACATCCTCGATCTCGCCACCTTGCATGCGACATCTCGCCGCCAGCTTTCAGATTGGTCTCGATTTCGCACAAATTCGTCAAAAGAAGGTCGCTTGGCACGATGCGAAACGCGCGATGACGAGCAGTACGCGCCGCTCCCCGCCGCGAGGCCAACTCGACCTGCACTCCTCAGCCGGACGGGGGCGCGCTTCTTGCTTGTATTGGCCTTCAGCTCTCGGTCGAAACCGACCGCCTCCGCCGCTGCTCGTCTTTTGCCGCGATGATCGTGCGCTCCTACAGACGGTGAGCCAAGTTCGTCGTCGATCAAGCCCGACGGCCTTGCCTCGCTCAGGTGGCGTAGTGAAAGAACAATCGAGAGATCGATCTCCACTGTTCGTTTTCGGCATCCTGGGGCATGGGTCCCACAACAAAGCCTACGGCGACGCCGGAGCGGGTGAGGGACCAGAGGTCCTTGCCGTGATGATGGGCCAAGAGCGGATCACCGACGGGCTTGGGATCGGGAGTGTCCGTGACAGTCTCGAACTCTGTGCCGATCTGAAAAGAGACCGCAGGTGCTCCGAGCGCAGCATCTAGCTCGGGCTGCTTGGCTCCGATCTTCACGGGGAGGTTGGACCGCGCATCAAAGTAGGTACCGCCGAGCCACGCCATCGCCTCGATGGGCTGTGCAAGTTGGGTCGCAGAGTCGCCTTCTGCATAGGTCAGCAGAAACAACACCGTCGTACCCTCGGGGAAGGTCTGCTCGTGGCAGGGCTTACCAGCGTAGACCACCGCACTACGAGCAAGCTGGGGCAGCGCATCGAGATCGCAGGGCTTGTCGTAGGGAGCGCGATCCATCAACGTGGCGAGCGACGTGCCTAGTCGAATTCCGTCGAGCTGGACCGACTTGGCGTCGGAGGCTGACCCGTCTGGGGCCGGCTCTGGGTCTGGTTTGACGGCGGGATCTGCAGTCGGATTGCGCGGTTTTTCGCCCTCCACCGGCTGCGAAGCAGTGCGCGCCGCGTCGCCGCCTCCCGTGCACGCGCCTGCCATGAGCAACATCGACACGAGCGCCGCGGGAATGCTTTGAAGCTTCATTCAGGCACGGTAGCGGATTGCGGACGAGCATCGGAGGGTCGCGCACTCAGACCACCGCACGCGCCCCGCCGAGCCTCCTGTCGATCTTGTGGACTCAATTTGGCGGGACTGGGCATGAGACGGAACGGATGGGCGTACAACAGGCCATGCACCGGGCCTCGCTTGCGCTCCTCGTCCTTGTCGTCGCCTGCACGCCCACGGCCCGCGGACTACCCGGCGCGGAGGAGAAGCAAGCGCCAGCGGGCGAGGACGCGGCCCCGAGGGTGGACGGTGCAGCACCCCGCGAGCCCAGTGCACCCGTGGACGCCGCAGCAACCGAAGCTCACGACAACCAGCCCGCGCCGATCGTAGCCCAGCCATCCAACGGCGATGGTGAGGCCGTGCCGGCGGTCGATCCGCAGCTCGCGGCGCCCGAGCCCTGGCCCAAGGTGACGACGAGCGTTGCCGCGCTCACGCCCGAGCTGCTCGGGACGACCTGCGAGATCAAGCCGGGAAAGCTTGAGGTACGGCCTAAGGAGTCTGGTGAGGGTGAGCTGCCCTTCGTCCCGCGCACCGACTCGGATCAGGGCAGCAACATGGACCATATCGAGCGCTTTGGCTGGAGCAAGGACGGCCTATACTTTGTCTACTGTCAGCCGGTCGCGGGTCTGGGTTGTCCCTCCTGCATGTTCGCGTCGCTGGATGGCACGCGAGAACTCGTCAGTGCCGAGCACTCCCCGCTTCCGTCGCCAACAGATACCGACGGGGAGAGCACGGAGGGTGCGGCATCAGGTGGCCCCGCCGCCGAAGATGACAGTGAATGCTCGCAGGCCAATCAGAAGATCCTCGACGACAGACTCGCAGAAGCAAAGCTGGGGAAGCACAACACTCGCTGGGCCCGCGGGGGACATGACGTGATCGTCTGGGAGCAAAAGGACGGCGACTGGGAGTCAGAGCCGGCCACGGTGCGCATCTCGATGCTCGCTCGATCGGACCTCAAGCTTTCCGAGACAGATCGACGCGCCAAAGAGATCCTGCTCGTGGAGAATCAGATTCACGAGTTTGGCGAGGTGCACGTGGAAGTCATCGTGCCCAGCCCCGATGGCCACAAGCTCGCGATCATGACCCACGGCTTTGCCGGGGAGTACTCCGACACGATGCACCTATGGATCTTCGACCTCGCCCCGCGCGAGGCGGCGTGCCCGTAGTATCCGTATCGCTGCCGATGGCCTTGCCAGGACCGCAACCCAATCCGTCCGCGTCGAGCGCAGAGCGTCGCTGACTGCGCTCGGCCGTCTGGGCGCACTTGCGTGCAGAAGTCGCGCCGCGTCCCTGTTAGCTTGCCACCCGTGAGCGCCCACAAGACGCGACCTGCAATTGTCCTGCTGAGCGGGGGGCTGGACTCGGCCACCGTGCTTGCGATGGCGGCGCGTGTTCATCCGCAGGTGCATGCGCTGAGCTTTCGCTATGGCCAACGACATGAGGCGGAGCTTGAGTGTGCACGACTTCAGGTGCAGCGGGTCGGTGCTCTGAGCCACGATGTCGTCGACCTGGAGTCGCTCGCGACGCGCTGGTCGGACCAGAGCTCGTTGATTCAGAGCAGCGCGCTTTCTGTACCCGCGGCGGCGGACGCACGGCCCGACCAGATCCCCTCGACCTACGTGCCGGCGCGCAACACCGTGTTTCTGTCATACGCGCTCGCTTGGGCCGAGGCGCTCGCGGCGGGCTCGATCTGGATCGGTGTCAACGCGTTGGATTACAGCGGCTATCCTGACTGCCGCCCCGCCTTCATCGATGCCTTTGCGGCGTTGATCAAGGTTGCGACCAAGCAGACCGTGGAGGGCGATTCCATCGAGCTGGTCGCCCCGCTTTTGCATCTCACCAAGGCCGATATCATTGGGCGTGGCACTGAGCTTGGCGTTGACTATGCGCAGACGCTGAGCTGTTACGACCCACTGCAGAGGGACGGGACGGCGTTGGCATGTGGTCGGTGCGAGAGCTGCCACCTGCGTGCCGAAGGCTTTCGTGCGGCGGGCGTCGCCGATCCGACCCGCTACGCCCAAGCCCGACTCGCGTGAGCGTATGCTCGAACTGCTCGCCCGACGCGCCGCCCTTACGACGTACCAACCATGACCACCGCACGAGTCGAGACCTCTGGCGCCGCGACGCTGACACAAAGCATTCCACTTGGTCGCCGCGCGACGGATGACGAGATGCTCGCGAGCTTCCTGGCATGGGTCGAGGGACTGGGGATCTCCCTCTACCCCGCGCAGGAGGAGGCGATCCTCGAGATCATGGCGGGGAACCACTTGATCTTGACGACGCCGACCGGTTCGGGGAAGTCGCTGGTCGCGGTCGCCGTCCATTATCGGGCGCTTTGCCAAGGCAAGCGCTCCTATTACACGTCGCCGATCAAGGCGTTGGTCTCCGAGAAGTTTTTTGAGCTGTGCAAGATCCTCGGGCCCGAGAACGTCGGCATGATCACGGGCGACGCCAGCATCCATCCGGGTGCGAGCGTGATCTGCTGCACCGCGGAGATTCTGTCCAACATGGTGTTGGCGCAAGGCTCCCAAGCCGACGTCGACTTTGTCGTGATGGATGAGTTCCATTTCTTCGCCGACAAGGACCGCGGCGTCGCATGGCAGCTCCCGCTACTGGGACTGACGCGTGCGACCTTTGTGCTGATGTCCGCCACGCTGGGCGACGTCTCGGCCTTTGAGAAGACCATTCAGGAGCGCACGGGGCGGAGCGTCTGCCAGGTGCACTCCATGACGAGGCCGGTACCGCTTGAGTTTCAGTGGTGCGACGACCCGCTGCACGACATGGTCGAGCGCCTCTTGGACCAGGACCGCGCGCCGATCTATCTGGTGAGCTTCTCGCAGCGAGAAGCGGCAGAGACTGCGCAGAACCTGGTCAGCATGACGCCGGGCACCAAGGCCCAGCGTCAGGAGATTTCCCAGCAGCTTCATGGCGTCCGCTTCTCGTCCGTGTACGGCAAGGACATGCAACGCTTCTTGCGGGCGGGGATCGGCGTGCACCATGCGGGTCTGCTGCCTCGCTACCGCCGCTTGGTCGAGCGCTTGGCCCAACAGGGGCTGCTCCGGGTCATCTCCGGCACCGATACGCTTGGGGTCGGCATCAACGTGCCGATCCGAACCGTGCTGCTGACCAAGCTGTGCAAGTACGACGGCACGCAGACGACCTTGCTATCGGTGCGCGACTTCTTGCAGATTGCGGGACGTGCCGGACGCAAGGGCTTTGACGACCAAGGCTGGGTCGTCGCGATGGCGCCCGAGCACGTGATCGAAAACAAGAAGATCGACGCGAAGATCGCGGGCAATCCAGCCCTCAAGAAGAAGCTCGTCAAGAAAAAGCCGCCCGATCGCGGCTATGTCCCCTATGACGAGCAGACCTTTGTTCGGCTGCGGACTGCCCCACCCGAGACGCTGCAATCAAGCTTCCGGCTCAGTCACGACATGATGCTCAACCTGCTTCAGCGGGAAGTGCCTGCCGGCAGCAAGGGCGGCCGGGTCCACGGCTATCGTGAGCTCCTTCGGCTCATCGATGACAGCTACGAGCGGCCCCATCGCAAGGCCGCATTGCGTCGTGAGGCGGCCGCGCTCTTTCGCGGTCTCAAGACCGCAGGGGTGGTGGTGCTTGCGCCGCGGGCGTGGGACGTCGGGCGGGACGTCGTGCTCGCGGAGGGACTCGAGCGGGACTTTTCGCTCTACCACGCGCTCTCGCTGTGGATCTTGTCCGCGCTTGAGCAGCTTGATGTCGAGAGCGAGAGCTTTGCCCTTGATGTGCTCAGTCTGGTCGAGGCGGTCTTGGAAAACCCCGGCATTATTCTTGAGCGGCAGGCTTCGGCAGCCAAGACCGCGGCAATCGAGCAGATGAAGGCCGATGGTGTGGAGTACGAGGAGCGAATGCGCCGGCTTGAGGAGATCAGCTGGCCGCGACCGCTTGCGACCGAGATCTACGACACCTTCAACGAGTTTCGCAGACACCATCCTTGGGTTGGCGACAACGTGCGCCCCAAGAGCATCGCGCGAGACATGCGAGAGCGCTGGGCGACCTTCAATGATTATGTAAAGGACTACGGCCTGGCGCGCGGCGAGGGCGTGCTGCTCCGCTACCTCAACGAGGCCTACAAGACGCTGGTCCAGACCGTGCCAGAGCGCTGGAAGACCGACGGCGTCGTCGATCTGATCGAGTGGCTCCGCACCACCATCGAGCACACCGACTCATCACTCCTTGAAGAATGGGAGGCGATGCACGCCGACCCGGCAGAGCAGGCGAAGGCAAGCGACCTCTCCCCGCTCGATGAGGAGGAGCGCGCCGCCAATGCGCGCCGCGCTGCGCTTCGTCGGCTGCGTTCGGATCCCAAGGCCCGCAGCGCTCGCGCCCGTGCCGAGATGCACAAGTTCTTGGCCTGTGTCGCTCGGTCCGAGTGGGACGAGGCCGCGGTCTGTGTCGACGTCGGCGACGGAGAGTTCGACGAGACCACCGCCAGCGCGAGCCTGGAGGCACTCTTCCGCGAGTTCTTCACCAAGCATGGTCCGCCGCGCTTCGACGCCTTTTCGCGCTTGGCCGACAAGACCGATCTCCGTGAGCTCGAGCCGGGCCTGTATCTGGTGCAACAGACGCTGTGCGATCGGCAGGACGAGAATGACTGGTATGTCGCAGCACATCTTGATCTGCGCGACAATGCGATCGACCGCGAGCGACTCCTCCGTGTCGTCGCCGTCGAGATGTAGTCGCGCCCGCGATCACCCTTTCCGACCCCGTTTCGGGCGACGGACTGCGCGACCGAGAGTCCCTCTGCGAAGGCCGAGGAGATTGTGAGATTGACATCACCACGGTTCCACGGGCACGTTGCTGCAATGACACGTGCCCATCGCTGGAATGCCTGCTCGCGCTCACTCTTCGTCCTGTTGGCCCTGCTTTCTTCCGGTGGACTGCTCGCCTGCGGTGGTGATGCGGGCGACGACGGCAGCGTCGACGCGGGAGACGGGGACGGAGACGGCGACGGAGATGGAGACGGAGACGGAGATGGGGACGGAGATGGCGATGGCGATGGAGACGGCGACGGAGATGGCGACGGAGATGGCGACGGAGACGGAGACGGCGACGGCGATGGGGACGGCGACGGGGACGGAGACGGTGATGGGGACGGCGACGGGGACTGCAACGCAGCGCTCGTGACCTTTGAAGCGGGGCTCAGCCCAACGGTCGAGGTCCACGTCGACGAGGGTGGCAGCGACAACGGAAGCTGCGGCTCGATGGCCTCGCCGTGCGCAAGCCTCGATCACGCGCTGACGCTCGCGACGCCCGGAACCTCGATCATCCTTCACCCCGGCACCTACGCGGGCGATGCCTTCGCATCGAATCTCAACGGCACGGCAGCGGCACCGATCTGGATCGGCGGCGTGCCTGGGATGGCACGGCCGGTGATTCAGGGCGGTGGTCAGGCACTTCAGCTTTCCGGGGCGCGCTACGTCGTCATCCACGATCTGGAGGTCACCGGCCAGAGCGCAAACGGCATCAACATCGACGACGGTGGCAGCTACGATGACCCTGAGGTCGCGCGCTACGTTGTGTTGCGGGATCTCTACGTGCACCAGATCGGCAGTGGCAACAACGACTGCGTCAAGATCTCGGGCCTAGATGACTTCTGGATCCTCAACTCGACCTTCTCGGCTTGCGGGGGAGCCTCGGCCGGCTCGGCCATCGATGCGGTCGGCTGCCATCAAGGTCTGATCGCGCGCAACTCCTTTATCGACAATGCGGCTGCGGGCAATGCGGTGCAGACCAAGGGCGGCAGCGAGGACATCGAGATCCGCGCGAACCTGCTTCAGGATCCCGGCGCGCGCGGCCTGAACATGGGTGGCTCGACCGACTTTGAGTTCTTCCGTCCGCCGCTTTCGGACTCGCAGCCCAATGCGGAGGCGCGCAACATCCGTGCCGTCGCCAACATGATCGTGGGCAGCCCGGCTCCGGTCGCATTCGTTGGGTGTGTCGACTGCCTCGTCGCCAACAACACCATCATCGACCCCGAGAACTGGGTCCTGCGGATCTTGCAGGAGACGACCAGCAGCGGCGCCTTTGAGTTTGAGCCGGCCAGCGGCGGGGTGTTCATCAACAACCTGGTCTACTTCCAGGCATCCGCGCTCTCGACGATTGCGAACGTCGGAGGCGACACCGACCCGGACTCCTTCGAGTTCACAACGAACCTGTGGTACGCGCACGACGATCCTGGCAATTCAGACCCCAACTCCGGACTTCCTGTGATGGAGACGGGGGGAATTTACGGGATGGATCCGCTGTTGGTGGACGCTCAAGGGGGTGACTATCACCTGAGCTCGACGACCAGCCCGGCCTTCGAGGCGGGCACGGATCTCAGCTCCCCTGGATTCGACTACGACGGACAGTGCTTCCTCCAGCCGCCTCCGATCGGCGCAGACCAGATCCTGCCCTGAGCTTCGACCCCCTCGATTGCATCGAGATCGGTGTGATCTTCAAGACTTAGAGCGCAGAAGCGCCTGGCCCCTCTCTTCCGAGAGGCGGCGTCGACCCAGGCGCTGACCGAAGGGTTTCACCCGCTCAATGTGAGAAGACAAATTTGCGAGGGGGTGAAATATCCAGGGGGGCATCGCTGTTGTCGAAACGCACGCGAACAAGGGCGTGTCGGAACCAAGCGGGACGTGAATGCGGCCCGTCGTGAGCTTCGAAACGCTCCACGTGTACGTCAGGACAAGAGGGCGTGGGATCCTCCGTCCCCCACGCATGAGCAGAGGCAGACCGCCGGGGGAATGGTCCCCCGGCGGTCATTTATTTGGGCTCTTCGTGACCCGACCTACGCAAAGCCCGGCGGGAGCGCACGAAGTTCGCGCTTACTGAGCTGCTTCTTTGTCGCGCCGTAGCGTCGATCCGTTCCGTAGGCGAATCGTAGCGCCGCGTCGAGCCCGCCCCGCGAGCCGAGTCTGAGGCCCAGACGCCCGAGGACGGCGTCATGCAGCATCGCGAGGTCAAAGACTGAGCTCGGGCGAGGTGCCAGGCCGACGCGGTACCACACTCCTTCGATCTTGTGGAGCTGCGTGCACTCATCCACGAGGACGCGGTCCCGACGCGGAGGCGTCACGATGCGCGGATAGGGCGGCATCAACATCAGTCGCCGCGACTCGGGGCAGACGTAGAACGAGTAGCGCCGCCATCGCCCGCCGAGCTCGCGCACGCCGTAACGCCCGTACTCCAAGAGCTTGCCGTCCTCTCGGATCACGCGCACCGCGACCATGTCGGCCAGGTGATCGAGTACGTGCTGCTGTACCGCGCTGCTGGGTCGGAGCTGGGCGCAGATCTCCGAGTGGATCTTGTCCCAGCGACGGCCGACACGGCGCCGCAAGAAGGCAACGAGCGGCGCGAGGTTCTCATTCAGGACCTTCGAGCCGCGTCCGCGGCTCATCGGCTCTCGCGTTGGGGCGAGCTCGGTGCAGGTGTTGACCCGCGTACGGCCCTTTGTATTGGTCCAAAGGCTGTGGATTCGTGGTCGCTCGACGAGGACCTTGTGCATATCAGATCGCATACATCTCCGAATGAGGGCAAAGAGGTTGGGCGCGCGCGGCAATGCGGCGACGCAGCTGCGCGCAGCAACGCGGCGACACGCAGCGATGCAGCGACGCGCAACGATGCAGTGACGCGCAGCGATGCAGCGACGCGCAACGATGCAGCGCCACAGAACAGTGCAGAGACGCAGCCATCCCACGGCACCGTGATGCAGCGATGCAGCAGCACCGTGATGCAGCGATGTAGCAGCGCGGCAGTCCAGCGCTGCCGAAACAAAGCGCCAGCGACTCGCAGCAAGCGGCGAGGAAGCTATCCTCGGCCACCCAGCGGGCTATGGGCGCCGTTTCACGGCAATCTGCACCGTCTGCGAGGAGGCGCCGCAAGAGGCGTCTCCACTGCAGGATTCTCTCACGGTGGATCAGGTGTCGATCAGTGCGAACTTCATGATAACGACCGCCGGCTAAGCGAACGCGCTGGTATTAATACAAGCGCTTGATTGCGTCAAGCGAATTTTCTTCGAAAGGCATGACGTTGTCGTCGCTGCGAGGGTGCATGGCATGCAACGCGACATGTCGACCATGGCCCTGACTCGAATGTCATGGTTTGCCTGGACGTGGAGCAGCGGGTGGCCAGCCCGGCAGTCCATGGGCGTGCCGCATCGCGTGCTTGGGGGTGACTTTGTCGACGCAAAGTTGGCACGAGATGTGTAGGCTCGCGCGCCATGTCGAACCCCCAACAGCCCGAACCGTCGAGGCTGAGAACCTTGCTCACGCTGGCCTGGCCGGTCGTGGTCGCGAGGTCGTCGCAGGCCGTGATCGGCTTTTGCGATGCGCTCATGTCCGCATCGCTTGGGGAGAGCGCGCTCGCGGCCGTCACAGCCGGCGCGCTGAACGTCTTCGCGTTCATCATCTTGCCGATGGGCCTGGTGTTCATCGTGCAGAGCTTCTCCGCGCAGCTTGTCAGCCGCGGTGAAGAGGCGGCCGCGCGCCGCTACGCCTGGTACGGCCTGATCCTCGCGGGCGTCGTGCAGATATTGGCGCTCTGTGCCTGGCCGCTGATCGGGAGTGCACTGGGCTTTTTCTCCTATGAGCCTGCCGTGCACGAGGCGATGCGCGACTACATTCAGATCCGCCTGCTCGCGGTTGGAGCTGTCGTTGCCGTTGAGGCGCTCGGCAACTGGTTTGGCGGGCTGGGCAACACCCATCCGCACATGTTTGCCGGCCTGATCTCGATGATCGTCAACGTGGTGCTCAACTGGGTGCTGATCCACGGCAACCTCGGGGCGCCCGCGCTTGGGGTCAAGGGAGCCGCGCTCGCGAGTTTGATCGCGAGTCTGGTTGGCCTCGCCTACCTTGTCATGCGTTTCCTGCGAGCGCGCCCGACCAACGCGGATCCGGACGTGGTTCGCCTGCGCGGCCACGAGCTCCTTCGCATGCTGCGCTTTGGCCTGCCCAACGGCATCAACTGGTTCTTGGAGTTCGGGGCCTTCCTGATCTTCATCAACGTGGTGGTCGCAGATCTTGGCACGTCGACGCTCGCGGCGATGATGGTCGTGTTCAATGTGAACTCGGTGTCCTTCATGCCCGCGTTCGGGCTCTCGTCCGCGGGTGCGATCTTGGCCGGACAGGCCATCGGTGCGGACAAGAAGGACGAGGTCTGGCCGATCCTTCGGACCACGATGTTGGTCGCGGGCGCCTGGCAATGTGCCGTTGGCATCATCTATGTCGCGGCACCCGGTCTGCTCATTCAGCTCTTTGCGCCGCCCGACCAGGACGCGAGCGAGCTGATCGCGGTTGGCACGACCTTGCTCGCGATCAGTGCCGCGTGGCAGATCTTTGATGCGGTCGCGATGTCGTTTGGCGAGGCCCTACGCTCTGCGGGAGACACGACCTGGACGATGGGTGCGCGGCTCTTCATCGCATGGGCCGTCTTTACGCCCGCGGGCCTGATCGTCGTCAAGGTGATGGGAGGCGGCCACGTCGCAGCGATGCTGTGCGTTGTGAGCTACCTGGGTCTGCTCGCGATGGCCCTCGCGTTCCGCTTCCGCAGCGGCGCGTGGCGCAACATCGATCTCACGGGACTCGGCGAGCCGTCCGTCGACGGTTGAGCACTCCGCACACGTCGCCGGCCGCGGCAGGGCGGCGGTCAATCGCGGCGGGGACCGGTCTCGGAGGGCGGCGGGTCGTCCAATAGCCGAGCAAAGAGCAGCACGATCTCGACGCCGACCGCGACCATGATCGCGAGCACGAGATGCACCGTGCGGCGCTCCGCGGCGCTGGCGGGTACTCTGCACTCAACGAGCTGCATGCAGGTGTAACCCCACTGGCTGTAGATCAGCGGGAGGAACTGGCTGCAGATCCGCAGGGGCCAGCCCCACCAGATCGAGCGGGCGCCCTCCGATGCGGGCGAAGGGAGCGACGCTCCATCTGGTGCTTGCACAACGTCGGGCTCCCGCGCCGTGGCGCGCACGTCGCTATCCCCGGGAGGTGCTGCGCCCGTGTCGGAGTCCTGCCTCACCCCGCAACGTTAGGAGTGCTCACGCGCTCCGTCCACTAGCGGATCGCGAGCCACGTCAGGCCCAGCCCGAGCAGCACGACGAGCGCACCAAGATCGAGCCAAAAGCCGTAGCGCACCATCGTTGCGATCCGCACCTGGCCAGTGCCGTACACCATCGCATTGGGCGGTGTACCCACTGGCAGCATGAACGCGCAGCTCGCAGCGAGCGTGACGCACATGACGATCGGCGCGGGCGGAAGTCCCGCCTGGAGCGCCATGGACAGCACGATCGGCACCATCATGCCGGTGATCGCGGTGTTGCTGACGACCTCCGTGAGATAGAGGACCAACACGGTTCCCGCGACCAGGAGGATCGTCGCGCCTGCGTTCGCAGGAAGCAGCGCTGCCGTGAGTGCATCCGCGACACCGGTCGCAAAGCAGAGCTGGCTCAGGGTGAAGCTGCCGCCAAGGAGAAAGAGCGTGCCCCAGTCGATCTCGGTTGCGGTTGACCACGGAAGCAGCGGCGCGGAGCGAGGATCCCCTTCCGCATCGGGGAGGCGGACGCGCGCACCCGAAGGTAAGACGCAGAGCAGCAACGCGGCGCTCAGCGCGACCACGCCCTCATCGAGCGTAGAGCTGGTCCACGTGACGGCAGGATGCCCCTTCCCAAGCGTGAGCTTGAGCAAGGTCGGCGCCAACCAACACACGGCGGCCCCCGCAAACACCAGAGCGACGCGTCGTTCGCCGGGACGCATGAGTCCGAGCGCGCGATGCTGCTCGGCCACGGCACGGACCGCATCGCGCGAGCCCACGCGCGGGACCGCGCCCGACCATCGCATCATCAACAAAACAATCGCCAGGATCGCAGCGGCAGTCGGTAGCGCCACGGCCATCCACTCGACGAAGTCAAAGCTCTCGCCAGTGCGCGCTTGGAGCTGATCGAGCGCGATCAAGTTTGGAGCGGTGCCGACCGGCGTGGCCATGCCGCCCAGACTTGCGGCGTAGGCCACCGCGAGAAGGGTCAACTCTGCGAAGCGCGGGGCGGATGTGTCCTGCGGATCGCTTGGCGGTACTTCAAGCGAGGGCGGATCGCGATCGGAGACGTTGCGGTTGGCGTCCTTGGTCTGCGACTGGGTCACGCCGAGCACGATCGGCAGCAGCAGTGCGACCGTCGCGGCGTTGGACATCCACATCGACAGCGAAAACGAGAGCACCGCGAGTGCCACGAGGGTGCGCCACGGCGAGCCGCCGACCGCGTTCCGTGACAGCAGCCAGAGTGTGACCCGACGATCGAGACCCTGGGTTTTGAGCCCTTGCGCCAGCATGAACCCGCCCATGAACAAGAAGATCAGCGGACTGGCGAAGGGAGCGAACGCAACCTTGGCGTCGCAGATCGAAAGCAGCGTCGCAGCGATCGGAATCGCGAGCGAAGTGACCGCGATCGGAATCGCCTCCGTCATCCAGAGCACCACCACCGCGGCAGCGAGCGCGGCACAGCGCTGACCGGCAATGCTCAAGCTCGGCGCGGGCGGGAACGCGAGGAGATAGAGAAAGACCGTCGGTGCCAGGGCAGCGCCGATGCCCCGTCGAATGCGTTCGAACCGCTCCTCGGCCGGGCTGCGGCGCAGGATCGCGGGGGCATCGTCGGGCGCCATCGCGTGCAAGGGTAGCGTGAGTCGCCGCAGCCCGAAGGGTCGGGAGGGGCTTGAGATGCGAGACCGGACGCGAGATCGGATGTGAGCGCGAGGGTGGCCGCAAGGCCCGATGCGTTGACGGCGAGGGGGGCAGTCCGTAGCGTGGGCGTGTGGCGGAACCACGCCGAGGCGCGCGCCACCCCCAAGTCTTCGCGAGTCTGATCCTCAGTCTCTTGGTGGCGATCGTCGTCGGCTCGCAGGCTCGCGGACTGATCAGCAGCAACGACGGCTCTCATGTGGCGCTCGCCCGCGCGCTGTGGCTGCGTGGCACGGCACAACTGGGCGAGGATTGTTCGCTGACGCTGGCGATCGACTTTGCGGAGCGAGACGGCGCTTGTTACTCGGATCGCCCACCGGGCACCGCACTCCTCGCGGGACCAGCGATTCTTGCGGGAGAAGCGTTGGCACCCGCGGCGATTGCCTGGTCACGGGAGGCCGGAGAGCCGCGGCCGCTGCCCGCCGTGCTCCCGTACATGCAGACCTACAACTCGCGTTCACCCGATGCACGTCCGCTCGCGCGTCTGATCGGGACGGCGCTGACGCTCGCGATCCATGGGGTGATCGTGCTGCTGATCGGCCTGCATGCCTGGAGCGCGGCGGTCGTGCGGATGGGCGTGGAGTCTCGATGGGCAACCTTCGTTGCGTTGGTGCTGGGCACTTGCACGCTCTGGTCTTGCTACTCAACAACGCTCTTTTCTCACAACACGACGGCGTCGTTGATCGCGGTCGCGCTGCTCTTTACGGTGAAGCTACACGAGGAGTCCTCCGCGCAGGCACGACCACAGCGTCCGCACCGGGACGCGCTCGCGTTGGGCACCGTGCTGGGTCTTGCTGTCGCGTGCGAATATGCGTTGGTCTTCACCGTGTGCCTCTGGTCTGCACTGTGCATTCCGAGGCGGCTCTGGCCTGCCGCGCTTGGCGGTGCATTGCCGCCCGCGCTCGCGCTGGGCACCTATCACACGGTTGCCTTTGGCGCGCCGTGGCGCACCGGATACGGCGCCCAGGGCCACTTTGAATTCACCCACAGCACGCACGGCTTGCTTGGGGGCTCCCTTGTCCAAGGTGTTTGGACGCAATGGGGAGCGGGCGCCAACGCAGGCGTGCTGGCGATGTCTCCGATCTTGGTCTTGGCGCTTGTGGGCTGGGTTGGCATCGCCTTCGCTTGGCGACAGACGGCAGCGACATCGTCGAGCTCCGCAGCGACTGCATCCGTGCCGATCGCGTTGACAAGTGCCGCCCTCGCGATGCGGCTCGCATTGGCCTGTCTCCCCTATCTCGTGCTCGTTGCGCTGCAGCCCAGCCCCGGTGGCGGCGAGGGCAGCGACTATCGCTATCTCGTACCGATTGTTCCGGTGCTCGCATTGGGTTTGGTGCTGCCCATGAGCGCGGCGTCGAAGCAGGGCACGCGCGTGGATGCGGCGATCCAACCGCTTGGCGGCCTTGCGCCGATGGGCGTCATTGTTGCGGGGTGCGCCGCGCTCGCGGGGCTCTCGGCGTGGTGGACCTGGCAGCACTTCTGGGCCTGGCAGGAGGCCGTGCCCTTCGCATCCCCTTGGGTGGGCGGCGTTGCCGTTGTCGCGGCATTGCTCCTCGAGACGCGCTGGTTGCTCGTTTTGCGGTCGAGCCCCCAAGCGGCTGCAGAGGATTTCGGCCCCACGGATCGGCGTGTTACCTGACCCTATCGAGGGCGCAGAGCAGCAGGCGGTACGATCCGCCGACCCTGTGGCAGCCGGTTCCGCCGAGTCCAGAGGCTCCGCCGACCCCGGAGCATCGGAGCAAGCGCTCGACCCTGGGGCGGCCGCCAATGACCATGTCTGGGTCGGAACTGCCTACTTCGCGCAGGGTCTGCCCTATTCAGTAGTCAATAACTTGCCCGAGCTCCTCGCGGCCCAGGCCGGCGCTTCGCTCGATGCGATCGGGCTGACATCACTGTTCCACCTGCCTTGGAACCTCAAGTTTTTGTGGGCGCCCGCGGTCGATCGCATCGAGACCAAGCGTCGCTGGGTCCTCGCGATGCAGGTCGCCTTGGTGCTGATCTTCGCCGCGACCGCGCTGCTCGCCGGGCTCTCGCAGATGGGCGCGGTCGCAGTCTGCTTTTTGATCGCGGCGGTGGTCGCGGCAACGCAAGACATCGCGATCGATGGCTACTACCTCACCGCGCTGGCACCTCGGGCACAAGCGCAGCTCGTGAGCCACCGCGCGATGGCCTACAAGGGTGCGAGCCTGCTCGTGACCGGGCCGCTGGTGCTCGCGATCGGACTGGCGATCCGATTCGGTGCGCCAGGATGGGCGGTGGGCTTGCTCGCGGTCAGCTTGATGATGGTGGTGCTCGTGGTCGTGCACGCGGCTCTGCTCCGCGAACCCGAATCCGTGCGCGTCACGTGGCGCGACGCGTTGACGCCTCGCGTGCTTGTCCTGATCGGTGTGACCGGCGGGCTTGCGGTCGCGATCTGGATCGCGTCGACGCAGCTGGGCATCGCAGATGGCGTAAGGTCGAGCGCGCTTTACTACGCGCCTTGGCTCGGGTGGTTCTCGCTCGCGGAGTGGATCACGATGGTGATGCTCATCGCACTGCTGGCATTGGCGCTGGGGATGAATCGGCTGCGTGCGCGGCTGCGTGCGGCCGCATCGACGCCTTGGCGTAAGAGCATGGTGGATTTTCTCGATCGCCCCCAAGTGGCGCGGATCTTGGCCTTTGTGGTGTTGTTTCGCCTAGGCGAGTCCCTGCTGATGAAGATGAAGTACCCCTTCCTCAAGGCGGACTACCTCCTGACGCTCGACGCCTACGGTCTGATCAACGGCACCTTCGGCGTGGCATTCTCGTTCGCGGGCACGATGCTGGGGGGCATGCTGATCGCCCGCCACGGTCTCGCCCGCTGGCTGTGGCCCTTTGTCTTGGCGCAGAACGTCATCAACCTCGCGTTCGTCGGACTCGCGGTGTTCCATGTCGACGGTATGTTGGGGACGGCGACGATCGCCGTCGTCGTCTGCATCGAGCAGTTCGGCGCCGGCCTGGGAACAGCGGTCTTCATGGTCTACATGCTGCGATGCTGCGATGAGCACCATCGTGCGGCGCACATGGCGATCCTCACCGCGCTCATGAGCGTGTCGTTCACCGTCGCCGGCGTTGTGAGCGGAGCACTCGCTGCACGGCTTGGCTTTCCCGCCTACTTCACCCTCTGCACCGTGGCCACCGTGCCGGCGATGCTCTTGCTCCCGTGGCTGCCGGGTCTGGAGCACGGACCCGTCGACCGCGAGAAGTGATCATCATGGTCGAAGGTGTCTCCGGCTGCACCGCTTCGTCAGCGGCGCTTCGTGATGCGGAGGGCGGGTCGGAGCGTGGCGCTGGGGACGCGAAGGGGCCCGTGGGGCAGCGTGTTCCAAGTGGTGCGGCGGCTCGGCCCCTCTGCGATCGCTGGATGTTGAGGGCGCCGGCTGACCGAGGAGTCGGCGAGCGTGATCGGCTGGCGGGGGGCTGGGTTGATCAGGATCAAACGCGACGATCTCCGCGGGCCCCGACCCGCGCGGTCGTGTATGCTCCGCGGGCAGCTGCTTGCAGGCACGCGGGCCGCACAGGATCGGCGAGATTCACCGCGCCCGCGAACCCAACCCCCGATCTCGACTGGCATGCCCCTGCTGACGCCCACGCTGACGACGAGCCTGATGCCGACGTTGATGTCGCCGCTCATGCCGTGGCTGGGGCACGCGAGTCTTGGGATCAGCCTGCTAGGACCGCCCAACCTTGCGGTTGTCGCTGCGACGCCGCCACCGTCCGGTGTCGGCTCGGCCGCCGAGCAAGGGCTTGAGCAGTTGCGGGGATCCGCCCCACCGGAATCGGGCTCCGGAGATAGCTCGCCGCCTTCAGGGCCGAAGGTGCAACGGCCCAGCTCGAGTGCCCCGCCCGAGAGCGCGCCTGAGAACTCGGCCGAGCGTCCGGCGGCTTCTGCCCCGGAGCGTACGGAGTCGCCGACCCCCGGGCCAGGACCCGGGGCAGCACCCGGGCCAGTACCCGTGAATGATCCGTGGGCGGAGCCCGAGGAAGGCGAGGCGCAGGGCGGAGGAGATTCGTCCGCCACCTCGCCGAGCACGTCAGAGCCGGGACAGGGTGGCTTTGCGCTCGACCCCGCGGCCAATCGCGCCCCGCCTGCCCGCGTGAATCGATACGAGCGGTGGGGCAACACATCGACGCCGGAGGGTCCCTTCTACGTCAGCGAGCCGGTCTCTGAAGTGCAGCCCGCTCAGCCCGTGCCCAAGGCACCGGTGCTCTCGGTTGGCAAGGGCACGTTCTGCTTTGTCGAGGACAGTGTTTGTCGATCGTCGCTCTTGGCCTACGCCGACGTCGGTGTAGGCACGCGCGTGATTTCAAGTGACGACGCGCCGGACCTTCCCTATACCCAGGTCCGAGCGGGCGGCGGATTCACGGTTCGACCGATCTACCTCGCACGCGGCCGCTGGCATCCCTGGGGCCTTGGTCTTTATGCCAATGGCTCGCTGGGTTCAAACGCGGTCATCTACGTTGGTGAGGACGATTCGGTCGTGGAGCGGCGCGGCGGCACGCCGGCGATGCGCATCGGTCTGGTCAATCAGATCTGGCTGGCGAATCGACGCTTCGCGCCGCACGTAGACTTTGGCATCGGAGCGATCCGCAGCACCATCTTTGCCGATCCTCGCAATCGCTATTGGGGCACGCACGTGGACGCGTCCGTTGGCTTTGGTGGTTGGGGAGCCTTGGTGCTCAGCGGCGACTTTCTCGATGAGGACACGCGCGTCACCTTCGGTTTCCGCGGTCATGCAATCGCGGCCGCCCCGATCGCGGGCTTGGTCATCCTGGGACTCATCGCTGGCGGCGTAAATATCGCCGCGCAGGGAAGCGCAGGTGGCTCGTGAGTGCGATGAGCATGGCGGGCCTCGTGTTGTTCACGGCGGTCGCGCTTGAAGCACCGCCGACGGAGCTGACCGGTGCTGAGCTCGGGGCGAGCGATGTCGATCAGGCCGCTGCCCGTTCGAGCGCCACTGACGAGCGCTCGGGGGACAACGCAGCGGCACAGGCTCCTTCCTCGCTCGTCTCGCTCAGCGAGAGTCAGATTCAAGCGGAAGGACCCGCACCGGCGGAGAGCGAACCGAGCGGCGCTCGTGAGAACGACGGTCCGCCGTACTACTCGGAGGACGATGTGCGGGCGTTGCGAGCCCGTTACGGGATCGCCTCGGTCGACGCCAAGCCGCCGCGCACCAGCAAGGCCAAGCGCGTGCTTCGATGCCTCGTCGCCGATCCGATCTGCGCGTTCAATGTCGAGATCAACGCGACCTCGGCCTATGCGTATCGTGCCCGACAGGGCGATGTCAGTGGTGGCAGCTCGACCCTGGCGTGGAACAGCGGTCGCGCCCAGTACGACCTGTGGATCAACTTCGGCGTCGGCAATCAGATTATCGGCCGCAAGAAGTACACGACGGTGACCTTTGGCCCCAAGGGCGGCATCATCACGTCGGACTCCAGCGACATGTGGGGCAACGTTGGCTTCGCGATGCGTGCTTGGCTTGGCCGTGGCTCATGGGCGCCGACGGTTGAGCTGAGCTCCGCGCTGACCTTCCGCATTCGCGGCGAACGAGCGGGCGAGGTCCGACCCTATCGCTCTCCCCCGGGCGTCACCGCAGATCTTGGGCTTGGCGTTGGTGGCTGGGGCGCGATCATCTTTGGTGGTCAGTTCGATCCGCCGCTCGCCCAAGAGGATGTGCCAGAACAGGTTCGGATCTCTTCGGCCGGCATGTTCTTCGTCGGCTTCCGCGGCAACATTGTGTGGGGCGTCCCGGCCGGTGCGGCGATTGGCACCCAGGCTGCAGTCTCGCGCTCGGTCAACGCGCCGTAACTTGCAGCACGCCAAGCTGCGTCAGCTCATCCCGCAAGGTCTTCGCATCGCGAAAGAGCAGCGCGGTCAGGCCACACTCGCGCGCGGCGTCGCAGTTGCGCTTGCGATCATCGACGAAGATCAGCTCCGAGGGCGGTACGTCAAGGAAGCGCGCCGCATAGCGATAGGCGAGCGGGTCGGGCTTTCGGAGTCCGGTCTTCCACGACACAAAGGTCCATGGCACGTAGTCCGAGAGGGAGAGCTTGGCCTCGATGAGTTCGGACCACACCGGGTAGTTGGAGGGGGCGTGCATGGCCGTCCCCTGCGCCCGGAGATCTCGTAGGAGGTCTTCGATCCCCTCGACGAAGCGGAAGCGGGCCGACAGCTCGGACTCGAGGCGGGCGATGTCGAGCGGCTCACCATCGCGGAAGTAGGTCCGGCCGAATTCTTCGCGGTCGATCTCGCCGCGCTCGAAGCTCTCCCATGCGGCCTGACTCTTGCGGGTCCGAAGCTCTTCCAGAGTGCAGGAAAAGCACTGACCAACCACCTCCAGCGTGGGATCGACCACCAGGGTGTCGAGCACGTCCAAGAGCAGCACGGGGGCCGGCATGGGAGGTAGGCTGGCCGTGAAGTCTGCGACAGCCAAGCGGCCGCGTGCAGGGATTGCGTGAGCTAGCGCGGAGGAAAATCGGGTGGAGGTCACGGGAGTGTGTCGCGCGATCCGCGATCGTGTGCCGTGCTCAGAAAATGTCGCCGACGCTCCACGGATTCGACACGCCGCCGTAACACGTTGGCGTGACAGTCCGGCCGTCCATGTTCGGCGGCTTCGACCCAGGCGAACGCAACAACGAGTTCTTCGAGAACCGTCGCGGTCAGGCGATCGGTCTCTCGATCTTCGCGTACTTGCTTTGCGTCGGCCTTTACTTCGGGATTCAAGCGCTCACGCCTCCAAAGGAAGAGGTTGTGGAGGAAGAGGTCATTGATGTCCTCCTCGCGCCTGAGCCCGAAGAGGACAAGCCCGAAGAGCCCGAAGAAGAGCCCGAGCCCGAAGAGCCCGAGCCCGAAGAGCCGCCGCCACCGACCGCACCCCCGCCACCGCCGGGCGTCACCCCGCCGCCGCCCAGCGACGAAGTGCCGCCGGTCGAGGACGCACCTCCCGTCGATGTCAGCGACAAGGAGATAGGTAAGGACGCCCCGGTGGGTCCGCAGGGATCTGGCTATGGCACCGGCGAGCCCGGCGGCAAAGGCGATGGCACCGGTGACGGTGAGGGCGACAAGCCCGAGGGGACGCCGACGGAAGAGAAGAAGCCGCCGCCGAAGGTTGTTGCGTCGGACGTCCTCACGCCCAACGACACGCCGGCCAAGCCCGACCCGAGCAACCCCTCGCCCGAGTATCCGCCGCCGATGCAAAAGCGCGGCATCGAGGGCAAGGTCGCCGTTAAGTACACGGTGCACCAGAGCGGCAAGCTCACCAAGGTGGCCTTCACCACCGTCTCGAATACGGCGACCAAGCCCGAAGAGATCGAGAAGGCCAACGAGGCGATGAAGAAGGCCGTGCAAAAGGCAATGGCGCAGTGGAAGTTCCTTGAGCCGTGCAAGCGCGACGGCAAGAAGGCCTTCACCTGCACGATGAAGAAAACGTTCCCGTTCAAGCTCAAAAAGTAGTCAAGGAGCCAGGAAGACCATGGAAGGCATCAATCTCGTCGAAATTTGGAACCACATGGGCCCGGCCCAGGTCGGCGTCGTGGTGACGCTCTTCATCATGGGAATCGCCAGCACCGTCGTCGGTATCGAGCGCGTGCTCGTGCTGATGCGTGCGCGCGCCGCCTCGGCCGAGTTCGCTGCCAAGGCCCGCAAGCTGCTCTCCGAGGGCAACTTCGAGGCCGTACGTACGCTGGCGGCCAAGTACCCCAACGCTCCGCTGGCGCAGCTGATGGGCTTTGGTCTGCGCTCCTTTGCCGAGAACCAGGACGGCGTCCTGGGACCGGTCGAAATGGCGAGCCGCGAGCTGAGCCGCAAGCTTGAGGACCTGGCCGCGCAGTCGCGCCGCGGCGTGCCGATTCTGGCAACCACCGGTTCGACCGCGCCCTTCGTCGGTCTCTTCGGCACCGTCATCGGCATCATCACCGTCTTCGGTCAGATGGCCAAGGACGGTGGCGGTGGCTTTGCGACGGTCTCGGGCGGTATCGCGGAGGCGCTGATCGTGACCGGTCTTGGCCTCGTCATCGCAATCGCGGCGGTGTGGATCTTCAACTACCTCAACGGCATGTTCGAGAAGATGGACATGCAGATGCAGCACGCCTCAAGCGAGCTGGTCGACTTCCTGGAGAACAAGGGTGGCGCGCCTCGGACCTAACCCATTCGCGAAGACCTCCGCGAAAAAGGGGGTCAATCCCGCGATCAACGTCACGCCGCTTGTCGACGTGGTGTTGGTGCTGCTGATCATCTTTATGGTCGTGATGCCCTCGATGCAGGACTACAAGACCATCGACATGGTCGAGGTCAAGGCCGAGGGCGACGCCAAGGATGACGGGACCGAGCCGATCGCGCTGACCGTGGTTACCGAAAAGGGCGGCAAGGACGTCTACGCGATCGACAAGAAGGATGTCACGCGCGAGCAAGCGATTGAGGTCATCAGTCGCGCGATGCAGAATGACTCGAGCACCCGGATCCTGCTGCGCGTCGACAGCAAGGTGAAGTATCGGGTGGTGCGCACGCTGATTAAGGACCTGCGCGAAGTCGACGTGCAGGCGCTCTCCCTCGCAGTCGGCGGAAAGTCCGAGGAGTGGAGCGAGGATGCCGAGGGTGGCGGTGCTGCGGAGGGCGCAGCCGATGCCCCTGCGGCCGAGGGCGCGAACGCACGAGAGGACGGGAACTAAGTCATGGGAATGGATCTCGACTCGGGTGGAGGTAAGGGCAAGGTCAAGCCCGAGATGAATGTCGCACCGCTGGTCGACATCGTGCTCGTGCTCCTCATCATCTTCATGGTGATCGCGCCGGTGGTCACCAAGGGCATGTACGTGATCTTGCCGCCCAAGCCGGAGGAGGACGCCAAGCCGCCGCCGAGCAGTCAGGTGCCCAATACGGTGACGATGACGATCACCAACGATGGGCGAGTGTTGCTCAATCGGCAGCATGAGTATGAGAGCCTCGATGCAGCCAGCGAGGTTCTGGCCGAGGATCTCAAGCTCATGCTGAACGACACGCCGAGCCGCAAGCTCTACGTCAACGCGGAGGACGAGGTCGACTACGGTGCAGTCGTTCGTGCGATGGATCTCGCCAAGCCTGCGAACCCAAATTCGATCACCTTGCTCACTGAGCCGATGAAGCTTTAGCGCGGGCCGGAGTGATCTCCGTGGTTCGATGAGCGCGTGGGACTCGCGCGTGGTGGGCCCTGCTGCGCGAACCACAAACGTTGTGAGGGCGCAATTGGTGCGCTCACAACTTCGCAGAAATGTGACAGAGCGACCGCGACGAACGGGCGTCTTGTCGGCATCCTTCGCCCGCGTCGTGCCGCCGATGCTGACGCTGACTTCGATCGCCAACCCACGCCGTGCCAAGCCACGCCCTGAAGGTCTCGCCATGACGATGCAGACGCGCCGCATTCGAAGCATCTCGACCGTCTCTTGCGTCCTGGTGGCGCTCGGCATGTTGGTGCCGCGGGCAGCTCATGCGGCGCCTCCGACGGACGCCGACGCGGGTAGCTCGGATAGCGCCGCCGCGCCGCCGGCAGAGACGCCGCCCGCAGACGACGATGATGATTGGGGTGACGACGACGAGCCGGCGGGCGACCTTGTGTTCGTCGACGAAACCGGCAAGGGCGACGAGGTCGAGAAGGTCGAGCAGGTCGACGTCAAAGGCGCCAAGGGAACTGTCGCCGGTGTCGTGACCGACAACGTCAGCGGCGATCCGATCGGCGGCGCGCTTGTCACTGCGCTCGATACTGAGTTCCAGGTCAGCACGGATGCCGAAGGTCGCTTTGAGCTCGTCTTGCCGCCGGGCACCTACAAGATTCAGTTCTACTACGACGCCTACAAGCTCAAGGTGATCACCAACGTCGAAGTCCGCGAGGACAAGGCTCGGACCGAGAACATCTCGTTGGTACCCAATGAAGACTTCGTCAGCGAGACCGTGATCGAGGCCGAGGCTCCCAAGGGTCTGTCGAACGTCGTTCTTGACGAGCGAAAGAACAAGGCCGCCGCCAGCGACAGCATGTCGGCCGAGGAGGCGAACAAGGGCGGTGGCGGTTCGGTCGCCGGCGTCTCCCGGCGCATCGTCGGCTCGACCATCGTCGGCGGCCGCTTCCTCTACGTTCGCGGTCTGGGCAACCGATATGGCAACACGCTCTTTGATGGCGCGCGACTCCCATCGCCCGAGCCTGAGCAGCGCACCATCCCGCTCGACATCTTTCCCTCCGGCGCGCTCTCCAGCATCGACGTCGTCAAGACGCTGGAGGCCGATACGCCGGCTGACTTCGCAGGCGCGAGTACCCAGCTTCGCTCGCGCGATATCCCGGACAGATTCACTTGGGGTGTCGGGGTCGGCATGGGGGTCAACACGGTCACGACCGGTCAGACCTTCCGTCCAGATCACAACTTTGGCCCCGGCGATGGCCTTGGCTTTGGCAACCTGACGCGTGGGCTACCCGACAGCCTGCCCAAGGATCAGCGCGCTGGCTTTGCAGAGTCGGATCCGACGACCGGTCTGCCGCTCTGGTCGCCCGATCAGCTTGAGGGATTCGGCGAGTCGCTGCGCAATCAGACGCCGTTTAACTCGACCTCCGCGCTGCCAAACTTCAACGCGAAGGCCAACGTCGGCTCGGGGCATGACCTGGGCAATGGCCATCGGCTCGGCTGGTACATCGGCACGTCGTACAAGAACAACCGCGAGTTTCGAGGCCAAGAGATCCAGCGCTATCTCGCCTGCGGCAACGCCTGCGGCGCGGGTGCAGATCCCGACGCCAAGCTGGTCCCCCAGGTCGACCTCGTGACAAGTCGCAGCACGCAGCAAGTGGCATGGTCGACGATCGGCATGCTGCGCTGGAAGATCCAGGATCACAGCAATCTTCGCTTTACGACCTTCTACTCGCGCGACGCCGAGAACGAGGTTCGCCTCCAGCGTGGCCGTTCGCTGGGCGTGACGACCAGCGCCGACATCCTCAGCTCACGGCACCGCTACATCATGCGCTCCGTGCTGTTTACACAGCTCGGCGGCTCGCACGAGATCAAGGCCGCCAAGGGGCTGACCATCGATTGGTTCGGCAGCTACGCGCAGGCACGTCGTGATGACCCCGCGATCCGTGAGATGGTCTGGTCGCTGGAAGATCCGCAGAATCCCTCGCTCGACCTCACCAACGGTGGTGGCAAGCAGCTTTACCTCAACCTCGTCGACCACACCGAGAGCGGCGGCTTGGATCTGACGCAGCCGTTCAAGCAGTGGGGCGGACTCAAGGCGAAGGTGAAGTTCGGTGGTTGGCTGGAGGGCAAGCAGCGCACCTTCCTTGCTCGTCGCTTCGCCTATCGATCGGCGAGCGGTCTGGCCGGCTCAATCCCCAACGAGTTCGGCTCGGTCATCAACCCAAGCACGATCGGCGGCGGTCTGTCCGCGGCGCAAGGTGGCACGGAGCCCTTCGTGCTCGACGAGACAACGCGTCTCAACGACAACTACTTGGCACAGCAGACCATCGGTGCAGCGCACGCCAGCATGGAACTGCCCATGGTGCGCTGGCTTAAGCTCGTCGGCGGCCTACGATTTGAGCGGTCGGACATGAACGTGCGACCGTTCAATCCCGTCAACGCCCCCGACGACGGGACACCGATCCTGCGCTCGCGCCTGCTCCGCAACGACCTCTTCCCCACCGCGTCGATCATCTTTTCGTGGAAGGCGCGCAAGCAGGCGCCCGAGGCGGACATGAACGTCCGACTCAGCGGCTACCGGACCACGGCGCGTCCCGAGTTCCGCGAGCTTGTTCAGTTCCAGTTCGTCGACTTCATCGGCGGCGCGACCGTGACGGGTAATCCATTTCTGGTACCGACCTACATCTGGAACGCCGACCTTCGCTGGGAGTGGTTCCCAAGCGGCGACGAGGTCATCGCGGTCTCGGGCTTTTACAAGCGCTTCCAAGATCCGATCGAGCGCATCATCGACTCCAGTATCCCGGCCAACGCCTCGTTCAAGAACGCCAAGCAAGCTGACCTTGCAGGTGGCGAGCTGGAGATGCGCAAGAACCTCGCGTTCCTCGCCGGGCGCAAGAGCATCGACGCTGCCCCGAACTCGCGCGCAGGGCGAGCGCGCGACGTGCTGAGTGACTTCAGCATCGGTGCCAACCTCGCCTTGGTTTGGTCCCGGGTCGTCATCGAGCCGCAACGCGACGCGATGGGCAACGAGATCACCAGCCCCGCACAGTGTGATCCCACCGACGCCCAGTGCCAGTTTGAGGCTGCCTTCAACTCACTCACGCGTCGACGCCGCGAGATGCAGGGGCAGTCGCCCTACGTGGTCAATGCGTTCCTCGGCTACGAGAACGATGATGTCGGCTTTGGTGGCCGCCTTCTCTACAACGTTTACGGGCCGCGCATCGACCAAGTCGGCGCCCAGGGTCTGCCCGACATCTACGAGCTCGCCTTTAACTCCGTCGATGTGGTGGTCTCGCAGCGCTTGCTGCGGACGGTCGACAACAAGGACAGCTTCGACGCGAACTCCCGCAACGAGCTGATGCTCAACTTCGGCGCCTACAACATTCTCAATCAGCAGCGCCGTTTTGTGCAGCGTGAGCCTCAGCTCGGCAGCAACACCATCGTGCAGTCGTGGTACCCCGGCGTCACGCTTGAGCTTGGCCTCGAGTACAAGTTCTAGCAGGTTGTTTTCGACAGCCTGCTAGGCGCCGCGAGCGGGACAACCTCCCGTCGGTGTCCCGCTCGGCGCGTGCAGTGGCGGTCTACTCGCCGTAGCTGACCCAGCGGCCGAGGTCCCAGCGATCCTTCGAGTCCCTGAAGGCACCTCGGTACTTAGCGTGTGCGTCAAAGAATCCGTCGTCGGGCGGTGCATGGGCCGCGTCGATGGCGAGCTCTGACTCGGGCTGCAGCCGCGCAGAACTTGTGCTGAGGCACTCTTGGAGTAGTCGGTCCTTCGCCGCGTTGTCTGCTCCTGACTCGCGAAGTACGGCGAGCTCGTCGTAGCCAAAGTCGTCATCGGCGTGCGCACCGTCGGTGTGTCCGCGCTGCTCCTGGTCCGCGAGGGGGTAGCGAAGATTGCCCCAGAACCAGGTGCTGGCCACCTCGATCGACGATTGCTTGTCACGGACGTCGACGCCCCCATCGAAGCCGCCGATCAGCGAGTGACTCACGAACACCTTGGCCCCGCGCCGACTCAGAATTCCAAAGCCCTCTTTGGTGCTCTCGACGAAAGGTCCGCACAGGGTCGCGTTGTAGATCCTGGGCGCCGTCCGTGGCGTGTTGTCAGAGCCGCCGGGGTCGTTGTCGGCCTCGATCCCATTGCCGCCCTCGGTGTGTGCCGAGTCATCGACAGCGACCAGATACTGGAGCCTTCCGGCGTAGCCGAAGTCGAAATCAAAGGCATCGTCGCCGGGTCGGTCGCAGATCAGGTGCTTGGCATCCACGGTGCCGCCAAAGAACTCAAAGCAGTCGTCCGAGGTCGAGCGCACCATGACGTGGTCGATCTTGGTGCGGCGTCCCACGCCCGCGAGCGTGAGCCCGTTGACCTCGTTGTTGGGGCCGAGCTCGATACCGGAGTACTCGATACGGACGTAGCGGAGCGTACCGCTGTCGTCGTCCGCGTCCTCACCGCCAAACTCACCGCCCTGCATGATTCCCTCGACCTGACCTCGCTTGGGTTGGCCATGCTCATCGCGAAGATTGATCGGCGCGTTGCCTAGAATCACCACGCCGCCCCAGTCGCCCGCGCGGCGTTCTCCTTCCGGCAGTTCGCTTGTGAACACAACTGGCGCGTCCGCACGGCCCACCGCCATCAAGCGCGCGCCGGGCTGGACCAGCAGGAGTCCCTTTGTGTCGCGGTCGCCTCGTAGGGTCGTGCCAGGCTCAATCGTGAGCGTCGCGCCACGGCGGACGACGGTTTGAAACTTGAGCAGGTAGTCGCGGTCGCAGGTCAGCACGGTGTCATCTTCGATGTCACCGGTCAGCTCGACGACCGGCTTGTTGCCCTCGCCACAGCGAGAGCTGCTTCGTGGAGGACGGCTCACAGCCGAGTCGGGGCTTGAGGTCGACGAACCTACAGATGAACCGCTTGAAGGATCGCCTGCAGAACTCAGCGCGGGCTCATCGCTGGAAGATGACTCCCCTGTCTGGCGCTGGTCCAACGCCGGGCTCGCCTCATCAAATCGGAGCAGCCCCGCGACGCGCAGACTTGCGGCAGTGAGTCCTGCGACACCGAGCGTGGCTGCGACGAGAATCAGCGGCATCCGCGATCGCGGAGGTACGGCGGGGTAGGGCGCCGTTGGGGCGTCTGGACCGGAGTAGGGTTCCACTACGGTGCTTCGTACTTGCTGGCTCGACGACGAACCGCGCATCGCCGAGTAGCCGCTCGCGCTGCCCGGCGAACTCAGCTCGCCCACCAACCCGAGCGGCGACGCCGACACGCTGCTGCGTCCAGTTGAGGCGTTGCCACCGAGCTCGGCATCGATGAGCGCACGCACACTGGCTCGCTCTTCGCTGAACGCATTGGCCACTAATCGACCGACCGCACGCGGGTCCACGCGTTCTCCCTCGAACGCGATCCAGTCCTCAAGCTCCGCATGAAACGCAGCCGCGGTCGGATAGCGTTCATCCACTCGAGGCGCAAGCGCGTGCTCAACGATCATGCGAAGCTGCGGATTGTCGGCGTGGGCGCCACTGGGCAGTGAGGGGATGTCGCCCTCGGCGAGTCGCTTGGCGATTTCGATGTCCGAACCTAGGCCCTTCCACATCCGCCGACCGGCGACGGCTTCCCACAACATCACGCCCGCAGAGAAGATGTCGGCGCGCCGGTCGACCTTCTCCCCCCGTACCTGCTCGGGCGCCATATAGGGTAGCTTGCCCTTCAGCAGACCAACGCGAGTCTCGGCGACGCTATCCATGGCCTTGGCGATCCCAAAGTCAACGAGCTTGACCTGACCGTCGTAGGTGAGGAAGACGTTCTGCGGCGTGATGTCGCGGTGGACGACCTGCAACAGCGAACCATCGTAGTCGCGGAGCTCATGGGCGTGATGGAGGCCGTTGAGGAGCTCGGCGAGCACACGCAGATGGGCGAGTACAGGCAGGCCTCCCATATTTGAGAAGCGCGTTAGTACGTGATGCAGTGGTTGGCCATCGAGATACTCCATCGCGATGAAGTAGACGCCGCCATCCTGGCCAACCTCGTAGGTCTGCACGATGTTGGGATGACTCAGCCGGGCGGCGAGGCGAGCTTCATCCATGAACATCGCGAGGAAGTCGGGCTCTTTGACGAGTGCACGACGAAGAAGCTTGACGACGAGTAGCTTGTGGAAGCCACCCGGCCCCTGCGTGACGGCGAGATACACGTCGGCCATGCCTCCATGTCCGATCGGCGCGAGGAGTCGGTAGCGTCCAACTTGACTTGGCACGCTTGCGGAAGAGAGTGACATCGTGCTTTCCATGCTCGGCGCGAATGCGAGTGCATCGCGTGCTCGTGCAGATGCTGACCGTGCTCGCTTGAGACCGCGCAACGATTGCGTGTCGCTCCGGTTGTTTTGCTGCGGCCGCAGTTCAACGGAGGCACTCGTCGACGGCAGCCGAGCAGTCAGCGATTGCGGATCTCGGCTGAGGACCTCGTGGATTGCGCGATGTGACGGCCGCGATTCGACAACGTGTCAAGCGCTTCAGGGGCGGTGCGGACCTGTGAGGCTCGTTGCACCACGCGAAACATCCACCTGACTTGTCACGGATTCGTTACCAACTTGGCGATTCGGCGAAACCTATGGGGAGCATATATCGGCCCGCAACTGGTATCGACCCACGTCAAGGAATCCCATGAACACCAAGCTTCTATTCTCTGTGTGCCTCACTCTCCCCCTCATGGCCGGCCTCGATTTCATCGAGGGCTGCAACAGTGAAGGCAACGACGATCTGACCGATGCCGGCGACGGCGACGGCGACGGCGACGGCGACGGCGATGGCGACGGCGACGGCGAC
>CAZVEM010000002.1:0-68614 GCA_964626165.1 uncultured Nannocystaceae bacterium | reverse complement strand
CACCCTCGCCATCACCATCGCCATCGCCATCGCCATCGCCATCACCGTCGCCATCACCATCACCGTCGCCATCGCCATCGCCATCGCCGTCGCCATCGCCATCGCCATCGCCATCGCCGGTCGCCGTGCCGCCCGCATCGCCGTCGCCCGTGCTGTCAAAGCAGGCGAGCGTCAGGACCGAAGCGGCCGCGAGGGCGAGCAGGAGTGCGGTGGGGGCAAGTTTTCGCATGCCGAGATAGTCGGCTTTCTGGTCGCCGTAGGCAACCATCTCAGGACGACACCCTCGAATGGGTTCGCCAGTCGCCATTCGGGCGCGGTACGGCGGTCGCTTTCGGAGAGGACTGCAGTGCGACCAGGTTCTTTGCCGCTTGGCGCCGCCGATGAGGCTCGAGTGAAGTCGGTAAATAGGTCAAGCGCGGCCGACGACGGCAGGCATGAGGCAACTAGGCGATCTTGTTGGGGGCTTCGCATCGCCAGATGTTGTGGGCCTGCGTGTCCCCGCGGAAAAGCCGACCAAGCGCGAAAGGCGGAGCCACGGGCGACATTTACCAAGGCGAGCGCAGGGGCGGTTGCCGAGGGCTTTGGTCGGTTGCAGCGACGGTTGCCGCGCGCAGCGTCGTCCCGTGATAAGGCCATCCGTCGTTGCTGATGAGCGCGAAACTCAAAACCGCAGGCCGCACGAGGAGGACCGCAGCGCTGTCCCCGGTTGCGCCGCGTAGTCCATAGCTCAGCGGAATCTGCACGGAGTCGCTCGGCTGGACGGGAGGGGCGCCGGGATCTGATGCGCCACGAGGCACATTCGATCCCGCTGTCGCACGGATCGCCCATGCCAGCGTGTAGATGTCGCCTTGCGTGGCAGCGGTCGGCTGGCTCCCAAGACGGCCTTGGGCGCTCTGCTCGATCAGCGTCTTGATGCCGTCGCGAACCGCTGCGCGACAGGCAGCGTCCTTGGGCGCGCAGACGCCCTCCGGTGCCAACAGCTCCATACGTGCGGCATCACGACGGCTCGGTTGCGCTCGCTGTCGATCGCTCGGCGAGCCATCAGGATGCGCCACGCCTGGATGGTCGTGACCAGGCTGCGAGTGAACGACGGAGGACTCAATCGGCCCGTCGGGCATCTCGTTGGGTACCTCGTCGGAGATCTCGTTGGAGATCGGGCTGGGCATCTCCACGGGAATCGGAAGGTCAGCCCCGATCGCGGCGAGCTGGTCTGCCGTCGAGAGCATCCCGCCCGCCGCGCGTGCCCAATCTGCGCCGAGCTCCAGCACCGAATGCGCATGCGCGGCATCGAGGACCAAGGCATTGCCGAGGTGACCACAGGCGGCAGCGTTCGGCTCGAGCGTGGACGCATCGAGCCACACCGCATCCCAGCCCCTGCGAACAAGGAGCTTGTCACCGAGGACGTCTTGAAAGCTGCCCACGCTCGATTCAAGGTACGCCGCTGCGATCGCGTAGTGGACGTTGCGATAGCTGTCGTGGCGAGCAGCGCCGACGAGTGCGTCACGAGGCAGCCGCTGTTCCTGCTCTGCGCTCTTGCGGGCCACGACATCAAGCCAGGTGCTGTCGGGATGCTGCGACTGGTCTCGCCACACGTCGCCAGGCCACACCTCGGCAAGGCCCGCGCGATGACTCAGGAGCTCACGCAGCGTGGCTCGGCCCGCAGGCGTGCCTGCGAGCGCGTTCAAGCGAAGTTCGACCGGCTCGTCGACGGCGACCTGGCCGTCGAGGATCAGCTCGACCGCGAGCAAGGCCGTGATCAGCTTGGACACCGAGCCGATGCGCATCGCGGTGCCTGGGGTCAGCGGATCGTCCCGATCACGGCAGCGTCGGCCGATTGCGATCGACACGCGCGCACCATCGGGATAGTGGAGCGCGAGCTGAAATCCAACGCCGCGGTGCGCGACGAACTCTGTGCACGCGGCGGCGATCACCGGGGACGCCCGCAGCCACAGAGATTCTGAGACCTGCTCGCGAGCGTCCGAGAGGCATCGTTGGATCGCCTGACGGCGCTCGCCCTCGCGCGCTGAACCCTTTCCGTTGGACTGGATCCGCGGCCCGTCGTCAGGCCGCGAGTCATGCTGCGGGCGCTCATCTCGAGCTCGCTCCGAAGGCGCGGCTGGCTCGCCGGTCCCGCACGCCATCGCGATGAGGCTTAAGGCGGCGACGAAGATGATCTGCACCGCGTGCGGCGACTTCAAGTCACGCCGGCGCGCGCGCGAAGGCGAGCTGACAGCGCGCAAGGCCCCGCGGCTCGCGGTTCCCTGAGCCTGACGCACTCCCGACCGCGCGCTGCGGCAGCGCAGGGGATGCACCGCTGGGTTGCTCATCGCATCTACCATCGCACTGTTGAGCGAAGATTTCGCCCTGCGCGTGCTGGCAGCGGCCAGCATCGGCGATAGACTGCGCGGGCGCGGACTCTCTATGGCACACGTCGCCCAGCACCTGCCCGAAGCTCGATTTCTCTCGCACTTCGACGGTGCACGAGGCGAATCAGCGCCGACGCAGCGTCTCGCAGCGATCACGCGCGCGGGCGAGGCACTCCACGAAGAGCTCAGCAGCGCCCCTCCGGTCACCTTCTGCAAGAGCTTCGATCTTGTCCGAGCTCCGTACCCGACGCGCTTCGGTTTGCGTGAGGCTTGCGCCCTGCCGTTTCCCTTCCTTCACATCCTCAATCGGCTCGTCGTCGTCCAGTTCGCCACGCCTTTCGGGTTGCGGACCCTGCTCGTGTCGCCGACCGATCCACTGGCGAACGCAAAGACGCCCTTCTTTCGCCGACTCAGAGAGCTCCTGCCCGTCCCCAGCGTGACTGAGCCGATGCTCGCGCCGATCACCGCGACGGTCGCACAGTGTCTGAAGTCCATCGGGATGTCGCCGGCAGAGGTCGACTACATCACCTATGACCACCTCCACACCCAGGACCTGCGTCCCTGGCTCGGCGATGGCGAACTTCAGGGCTACTTCCCTCGCGCCAAGCTGCTGGTGCGACGCCAAGAGTGGGAGAGCGTGCATGGCCTGCTCCCGCCGCAGCGCGATTGGTACTGCCCCGACGGCACCCTGGGCGTGGATCCCGAGCGCGTCGTGTTGTTTGAAGGCGACATGATGCTCGGGTCCTCCGTGCTCTTGATGAGCACGCCGGGCCATACCGAGGGAAATCACTCGATCGTCCTCGTGACGCCAGAAGGACCACTGGTCACGAGCGAGAACGGCATCGCCGCCGACTGCTATGCGCCCGAGCATTCCGAGATCCCCGGTGTGCGTAGCTACGCAGCATCGACGGGAATGGACGTCGTCATCAATGGCAATACGCTCGAGGGCTCGATCGATCAGTATCTGTCGATGGTTCAAGAGCGCGTCGTGGCCGGCCCCAGCAAGGCAGACCCGCGTTTTCCCAACGTCGCGCCCTCCAGCGAGCTTGCGGAATCGTGGTTGGCACCGGGGCTGCGTCCCACGCACGCCGTCGGTACGCTAGAGTTTGGCGTGCCTGTGCTCGAGTCCAATCGCACCGAGACCCGCATCGAGGATGGGAGCGCAACACGCGTCGACGGGGGCACGCATGCAGCGTAAGCGACATGCCTTCGTCACCGGGTGTGCAAGCGGCATCGGACGGCGAACCGTCACCGTGTTGCTCGCGCGCGGCTATCGGGTGACCGCAACGGACTTCAATGAGCCAGGTCTGCACGATGCCGCGACCGCCGATCGTTGGGATCCAGCACGCGTGGAGCTGATCTCGCTGGACGTCCGTGATCCAGTTGGCTGGGAGGCGGCCCTCTCGCGGGCGACGGCACGTTTTGGCTTTGTCGATGTCGCAATGAACATCGCCGGCATGCTGCAACCCGCTTGGGTCTATCAGATCACGCCGGCGGACGTCGATCGCCACTTCGACGTCAACACCAAGGGCGTCGTCCACGGCACGCGGATCATGGCGAAGCACATGCTCGTCAGTGGCAGCGGCGGGCACATCATCAACGTGGCGTCGCTCGCCGGCATCGCACCGATCCCGGGGATCTCGCTCTACTCCGCGAGCAAGCATGCAGTGCGGGCGTTCTCGATCGCGGCGGCCTACGAGCTCGCCGATAAGGGAATTGCGGTGAGCGTGGTCTGTCCCGATGCTGTCGCGACGCCGATGCTCGATCTTCAAGAGAGCTACGAGCAAGCCGCGCTGACCTTCTCGGGTCCCCGCACGCTGAGCGCGGGCGAGGTGGCGGAGGCGCTGTGCGGGCGCGTGATTCGCTATCGTCCGCTGGAGCTGTCGATCCCTTGGTCGCGCGGTTTGATCGCGAGGCTCGCCGCGATGTTCCCCGGGGTTGCAGGATGGCTCGTGCCGTACCTTCGCGGCGTCGGCGAGCGCGTGCAGCGACGGCGTCGCAGCGGTGGCCGCTAGCTGATGCTTCACTTGACGCTGCCGCGCTGATCGACCCTACGGGAGCCTCCGTCGATCAATTGGCATCGCGGTGAAACGCGATCGTCGAGCCGGCGATCGTCAAGTCACAGTCGGCCTCCGGACTGTCGCCGTCAGCTGAGTTGGGCAGAGCCGCGGTACCACAACCACGCCAGCCCCGCAGCGGCAGCTAGTTGCCCATCAAGCTCAGCATGCGGCGAAGCGGGCCGCTCTCGCCTCGGCTAGCGGGCTGACCGGCCAAGAGATCGCGAGCAAGGCGGAGCCCAGGTTCGACCACGTTGTCGCTGACGGCCTCCGCGGCATCCATGACCCCGCCTGGGAAGGCACGGAACTTCACCTCGAAGTGCTCGTCGGCGGTCTCGATGCGCGACACGGTCACGATCGATGACAGCACGCGCAGCGCCTTGCGGGCCATCTCATTCTCGCCAAGCTGCGGCGCCTTGAGCAGGTCGAGTGTCACGCGGTTGCCCACCGCCGAGACGATGACCGGCGGCATGTCAGGGAGCTCGTTGATCAGCGCACCGGGCTCACGGACCGAGAGCGCGCCGGACTTGAGTAGGGCGGACAGCTGAGTCTTCTTGTCGCTGAGCACCTGCACGTCGATATCTTCGAGACGCACGGTGAGGCGCATCGTGTTGGCGTCGATCTCGACGTCATCGATGCAGATGATTGCGCTGGCGCGGAGCTTGGTCTCCATCGCATTGACGGTGCCGGCCAACCGCAGGCCCGGCGGCGCGGCCTCGATCACGACATCGGAATCGGAGTCCTTTGGCACCAGCTCGGAGACCAAGTAGCGAAAGGCAACGAGCGGAACCCCGATCCGGAGGTTGGCCGCATTGCGGACGGCACGACGAATCTCTTGGGGATGCTGCCAAACGTACCGGCCTGCGGCTCCAAGCATCGCGCGTGGGTCAAACATGCCTGCCGAGCATACGGCACCCGTCCCAAGGGCGCTATGCTCCGACGCGATGGCGAACACGCTGCGCCCGGACGCTCGACTCTCACGGCCCCTCCTCTTGGCGATGCTGCTCGCAGCTGCGTGCACGGCTTCCAGCTCGCGGTCGTCCCGCGATCCCGACGGAAACTCGGGAGCCGGCGGCGCAGGGCAAGGCAGCGGGGGGGGCTCGTCCTCGTCGGCCGCGACGCGCGCCGTGGGTCTCAGCGCAGGCTCGGCGTTTGCCTGTGCCATGACGCAGGATGGCGGTGCGCGATGCTGGGGCGATGCGCCCAACATCCCCGGCGGCGCAGCGGCGAGCTCTGCGTCGGGCGCCAACGCAGGTCGCATGCCTGCGACGGCGGTGACCGGTATGTCCGACGTCGCTGCGCTTGCGGGTGGGAAGAACCACCTCTGTGCGCTGACGCGAAGTGGAACGGTGCGTTGTGTAGGCGACGATTCGCGCGGTCAGCTCGGCGATGATGCCACCCTCAAGTCGAGCATCGCTGCGGTCGAGGTTCGCGGCCTCGCCGACGCGATTGCGATCTCGACGGGTGACGGCCATACCTGTGCGGTTCGTCGCGGTGGCGGCATCGTGTGCTGGGGGGAGAATGCCAGCGGCCAGCTCGGCATCGATGGTCGAGCATCGCTCGCGGTTCCCTCGATGATCGAAGGTGTGACCGATGCGATCTCCGTTGCTGCAGGCCGCGCGCATACCTGCATCCTCCGCAAGAACGGCGGAGTTGTCTGTCTTGGTGACGGTGGCAGTGGGCAGCTCGGAGATGCTCCGGCTGCGCGCAGCAGTCGACCGATCGTACTGCAGATCCCGGGGGCGACGGCGATCTCAGCGCGCGGCGACCAGACCTGCGCAGCGACACGTGAAGGGGTGTACTGCTGGGGCGCGGGCGTTCGATCGCCGCGCAAGATCGAAGGGCTTGAGGGTGCGGTAGAGCAACTCGCGGTCGGTGCCGATTTTGTCTGTGCGCGTCAGTCCGGCGGCGTGAAATGTGCCGGCAACAACGATTCGGGCCAGCTCGGCGACGGCACCACGACCACGCGAGCGGTGGCCCGCGCCGCGAATGGAATACAGGATGCGAAGGCCGTCATCGCAGGCGATGGCTTTGCCTGCTCGCTCGACGCGCGGTCGAGGGTCAGCTGCTGGGGCGCGAATCGAGGAGGAGCGCTGGGCCAAGGTGCTCCCGGCGCGATCGGCTACCGCGAAGCCAACCGGGTCGTGCTCAATGAACCGGCGCGGAGCGTGGCGACCGGCGCAGCACATAGCTGCGCCTTGATGAAGAGCGGCATGGTCATGTGTTGGGGCAACAACACGTCCGGACAAACGGGCAGCTCGGGTGGCGCGGAGCAGCGCACGCCGGTCGCAGTCGCGGGCCTTCGGGACGCGATCGCGTTTGATGTCGGCGCCGAGCATTCCTGCGCCGTGCAAAAGAGCGGTGCGGTGACCTGCTGGGGCAATCCTGGGCAGGGTCGACTCGGTCGCAGCGGCAACGCGACCAAGCCCGCGCCCGTCGACGGCATCAAGGACGCCGTTGAGGTCGCCGCGGGCGGTGCCTTCTCCTGCGTGCGGCACTCCAGTGGCAAGGTGACCTGCTTTGGCGACGACTCCGAGGGACAGCTGGGAGGCGGCCCGAAGAATACGACGGGCGGTCGCGAGGTCGTCTCCGCACTCAACGACGCGCAAGTCCTGCGCGCCGGCGATCGTCACGCGTGCGCTGTGACTCGACGCGGTTCCTCTGTGTGCTGGGGCAGCAACACGCGAGGCCAGATCGGCAATGGCACGAGTCCTGCGGATCTTGACCAGCCCGTCCCCTCACCCGTGACCGTCGTCAAACTCGATGGCGTGAGCGATCTACGACTTGGCAAAGACTTCAGCTGTGCGGTGCATACCTCCGGAAAGCTCTCATGTTGGGGAGATAACCGTGCGCGGCAGCTCGGGACGGGCACACAGAGCGATACCTGGACCACACGCGTACCTCCGCAGGGCATTAGCGCCGCGCGATCGATTGGCTGCGGCGATACCTTCGTCTGCGCGGGCGTCAATGCGAGCCTGATGTGCTGGGGAAGCAACGAATTTGGTCAGCTCGGCGAGCGCAGCACAACCGATCGCCCGACACCCGTGCCAGGTCCGAGCATCGACGCGGCAAGCGTCGCGGGGGGGGCGGGGCACGCCTGCGCAGTGGATCGTGGCGGCGCGGTGTGGTGCTGGGGCGACAATCGTAGCGGTCAGGTTGGGGATGGTGGGATTCCATATGCGTCGTCGCCGGTCGCGTACTCGGGGATCTGAACGGCACGAAACGATCGAACTCGGCGCGATGCGCTTGCGGTGGCTCGCAGAGGGCAACGAAGGCATGCTCACTGCGGAGCCCACGGATGAGCTTTCGGACCATTGGCGAACTGAGCTGTGATGGCACGCTCGATGTTGCCGACCTGCAGTTGGCTGGTCGCGGGATCATGGGAGTGGTTGGAGGCGGGGCGAGCGGCGGACACGTCCACACCTCGCTCAAGCTGACGGTGCGCCCGGGTCGTTGGGTGCTGATGGCGTTTGAGCTTGAGTTTCTGATGGCGTGTCACGCAGACGCGCTGGATGACAACACTCAAGCGGCAAGCCTCCTACCCATTGGGGTCCTGCTGATGATCCGTGGACCGCTGATGTTCCGGTCCGGGGCGCAGGAAGTCGCCGTTGCGTTGGGGCCCGACCCATCCAGCGAGATGCCTGTTGACGCTGTGCGCGACGAGGGGAACCCAGGCGGTACAGCGGCACGTGGCACTGAGCCGGGGTCCCGACCGCTCGATGAACGTGCGATCGAGCCGCACGCGCGCGTGCTGGTCGATCGCCACGTCGATACTGCGGTGATCGGCATCTTCCTCGGTGACGCGTGATCCGTGACGTGGCGCGCTGTCGCCACGCGTGAGTCAGCGCGCCAACGCGCACGCCCAGGGCCGTCCAGGGGTGCGGAGGGTCTGGTAGCCTCCCCCTATGACCGCACACGGTGGCTTTCGCAGGATCTTGGTGCCGATCGATCTCCACGAGCCGGACTCCGACACGCCCGCCGAAGGCGCGATCCGTATCCAAACTGCGGGCAATGAGGTCGAGGCATCGCCGGCATCGATGCGGGCGCTCGCACTCGCGTCTTCGCTGCGTTCGGAGGAGGGCCAGCTTCACCTCGTGCACGCCACGCCCGCTCTGGATCGCAGCGCGCTCTTGGTCGGCCACACCGGGATTGCCGGTGCGCTCGCCGAGGTGCACAAGAGTGCGCAGGCCATGGCGGTTGACGCGCTCGAGCAGCTCGCTCGGATCGCGGTGCCGCAACAGTCCCCGACCTTCGCAGCACGCAGCGTCGACGCCATCGAGCTGATCTTGTCCGAAGCGCAGTCCGTCGAGGCCGACTTGATCGTCCTCCCGACCAGCGGCAGGAGCCGCGTGGCCCGTTTCTTCCTAGGAAGCACGGCCGATCGCGTGATCCGAAGCGCCAAATGCCCCGTGTTGGTCGTTCCCGCCCGCATCTCCTAGCCGCTTCGCCAGGGCCCGCCCTGGCCTCATTCCCGCAGCGAGGCGCCATCGCCCCGCGTGGCCGACCCGGCCTTGCTTGCGGCCGCCGCCGCCGTCACCCAAGCTGTGGTGATGTCCACAGCAACCGGCGGCACAGCGCGCGCACGTGCAAATTTCTCCGCTTCGACGGCTGCTCGCGAGAGCAGCGCCAAGGTCGAGACCGCCGCTGCCCCGCGAACCTGGCTTGGACTCTTTGCGCCTACGTTGGTGCTACTGGCGCTGATGTGGCTCTTTGAAATCGTCGACCAGGTGTTCTTGTCGGGCGATCTGGACGCGCTGGGGATCCGTCCACGAGAGGTCGGCGGGCTCTTCGGCATTCTGACGTGGCCGCTGCTGCATGGTGGATGGGAGCATCTCTTCTCCAATACCACCGCCATCTTGGTGCTCGGACCGCTGGCGACCTGGTCGCGACCACGTGACTTCGTGCTGGTGATTGTCTCCTCCTGGATGATCGCCGGCGCCGCGGTTTGGGCGATGGCCGGAGGCGGAAGCACGCACATTGGCGCCAGCGGGTTGGCGTTTGGACTGCTTGGTTATCTCATGCTGCGGGGCATCTTCGAGCGGCAAGTCTGGTCGGTCGTGGTCTCGGCAGTCCTCCTCTTCATGTACGGGAGCGTGCTATTTGGCATGGTTCCGATCGTCGCAGGTGCAGGCATCTCCTGGCAGGGGCACTTGTTCGGGTTTCTGTGTGGGGTGGCAGTCGCCAGCATCTATCGCAATCGAACGCCAAGCGGACCCAAATCACTGACTGAACTGCGCGCGTCGAAGTAGACGGCTAACTTCGAGCTGTATCGCTCGACCGTTACGCGACTGGTTCTGCATGGCCATTGGACGTCCATGCACTTCACGTGGGTTTCCTCAACAACCTACGAGCGCTGCGGGCTACCCGGGAGGAACGAGAACTCGTGGCTTGGGCGCTCGCTGCCCACGCCGACAAAGACGGTCGTTCCCCAGCGTTCAACCCACGCCACTTCACCGTCGCTTGCACGGAAGAGGTAGCAAGCGACTCGGCTTGAAGTCCCACGTCCGTGTGCGCCGATTCCAGCAGCGACCGAGTGCGAACGCTTCTCAAGGGTGTAGCTACCGCGCGCGAGATCCAGCACGCGTGGTGGTTCGCCGACGATCCCGTGATCACGCACCGGCTCAAGGAGGAGCCAGCGAGAGCTGTCGGCCTGTCCGATCAGCCACCGCTCGTCGTGATGGTCGAGCATGACGGCGAGCGTCGTGGTCGTCGCCCCGTCGCGCAGAGCCATGACACCCTGCACGACGTAGTCTGCGCCACCGCGTGCACCGACCGATTCAACTGACACGATGTCGGAGACTGCGAGGTGATCGAGCGTCATGCCATCCACGAGGTTGCGCTGCTCGGGCAGCGCGGCGTGTCGCTCCAGCGAAGAGTCGATCCGCTCTGCAAGCACCGCGCGAATCCGACGCGCCGATGCGTCTTGGAGCCGTGCAGCTCCGGAGGTGGACGACCCCGCTGCCAGCGCCAAGGGCACCGCGGTGCCCTCGCCAAGTCGGCGGTCACCCCACTCGCGCAGCCGACGCGCCGCCAACACCCCAATCCAGAAGGCTCCGGAGATGGTCATGGCGGCGACGAGTGAGGCGACGAGCGACATCGTTTCATGCGCAGGATAGCGCGTGTGCACTCGCGTGCCATCGGACCGGCCGAGGTGCGCACGTCCTTGCCCACTTGGACTGATCAGCAAGCAAACCGGCCGACGCATGACGATCAACGACCATCATGCCAAGTGGCACCACGTCGATGCCGAGCTGCGTGTCCCTTCAAGGGGTATGCGCCGCTTGGAAAGCTGCGCGCCCCCCTTCAAGGGACGCGCACGGGCGGGCCCCGCAGTGCGGTGGATCGTTCCTTCGCTTGACGCCCGCAGGGGTGGCGGATAGAAGCCGGGCGGCTCGGCGCAATCGTGTCGCGGATGGCGGAATCGTTCGGAGCTGCGCCTAGCCCCACGAGAGCGATGGAACAAACGCCCTGGGATCCCGAAGGACTGCCGGTCGCGCTCGATCCCACCGGGCGAGTGCATCACGAGGCCGCGCTCGCGGCATTGGACATGCGTCAGGCGTACCGGCGGATGGTGCTGGCGCGTGCATTCGACCGTCGTCTTGCTCGCGTTGCGCCGCCAATGTTCGTGCCTTCGGCGGGTGACGAGGCGATCATCGCGGCCGTCCTCGCGCAGCTCAAGGACGACGACACGCTCTGCCCCTCGCAGCGCGATCATGCGCTCGGCTACCTGCGCGGGATCGAGATCGAAGAATGCCTCCGCCAGATCCTCCAACGGAGTCCGACCTCGGCCCAGCTCTTTTCCGGCACGGGGACCTCGTCGCTTGCGCACGCCATCTTTCCTCCGCTTGAGTCGATCGGTATGAGCGTCGCGCTCGCGGCCGGCGCTGCACAGGCGCATCGACTGGCGAGGAGCTCACGCGTTGCGATCGCCCTGTGCGGCGAGGGACTGACGACCACAGGAGCGTTTCACGAGACCTTGGCGCTCGCGGTTCGCTGCGAGTTGCCGCTGGTCATTGTGGTCAAGAGCCGAACGTGGCTCGATGAGATCCCCGCCGAAGCGGGCGTGATGGGCGACGATCTGGCCAGCCGTGCGGCCGGACTCGGACTCTCGAGCGCTCGGTGCGACGGCGCGGATCTCCTCGCGGTGCATCAGAGCATCACACGCGCGGTCGATCGAGCCCGTGACGGCCAGGGCGCGTCGCTCGTCGAGGTCGTCGTCACACCGATTCGCGATGAGGTTCCGGCGCGACGCGATCCGATCGATCGCGTCCGTCGCTGGCTCGATGCATCCGGCCAATGGACGCAGACCTTCCACGATGTCACGGAGGCCGAACTGCGCACCAACTTCGATCGCGCGCTGTCTCGCATCGAGTCGGAGGTCACCCCATGACGCTCGTCCTTGAAGTCCTTGGCGATACACTCGCATCGCTGCTCCACGACGATCCGCGTCGAGTCATCTTTGGTGAGGATGTGACCACCGGTGGTCACATCGGCCTGACGCGTTCGATCGCGCTCAACCCGGAACTTTCGGCGCGCTTGGTCGCCACCCCGCTTGTGCCGACGACGATGTTCGCGCACGCAGCCGGCGTTGCCTTGGCAGGCGGGCTGCCGATCGTCGTGCTTCCCTCCGCCGCCTCTCTCGTCGACGGGCTAAGCGGCCTTCGGGAACTCGCTCGCCTGCGGGCAACGACCAAGTATCAGCAGGGTGTGCCTGCGCTGATCCTCGCGCCAAGTGGCGGCGGCTTTGGCCTGGGCGGCGACGCTGCGTGGAGCGGTCAGAGCTTGGCTTGTCAGCTCCCCGGTCTTCGTGTCCACGAGTTGGGGAGCCCTTCGCGTGCGGCCCAGACGCTGCGCGCCGCGGCGAGTTTTGAGGCCGGCGAAGATCCAACGCTGCTGCTCTTGCCGCGCGAGCTGCTCGTCACGCCCTTGGGAGACGACGTTGCAGCGTCCGAGCCGAGCGCCCCCCCTGCGGACGTCATTCCCGGAGTACGGACGCTGCGAGAGGGAGACGCACTCACGATCCTATCGTGGGGCTGTGGCTTGGAGCGAGCGCTGCGGGCGGTGGACGCAGCGGGGCAGTCTGTGCATGTCGTGGAGCTCGCAACCCTGGCACCACTTGATGTGCCGGCGATCGTGGCCGCAGCGTCGCGCACGGGCCGAGTGTTGTTGGTCCATGGCGATGCGGCGGCGGGCGTGGCCCATCGCGTGACATCGCTCGTCGCCGATCACTGCATATTGACTCTGGATGCGCCCGTGCAGGCGGTTGGCCCGGCGGCGGGCGAGCTCGGCGGCACCGAACTTGAAGCCGGACCTAGCGTGGCTTCGATCTACGCCGCGATCATGCACCACGCGCACTACTAGGCTCGATGCGGGCCTCCTCGTCGCCGGCAACCTCTCAACTCTTCCAATGCGCCCGACTGCGGCGCCCCCTCGGCACCGGAGCGAAATGACCGGGGCCGGCCATCCGAGCAACATCTCCGAGAAACGTCTCCGAGCAACGTCTCCGAGCAAGATCGCAGTGCGAGAACGCCATGCAAGAATTTAAGCTCCCCGAAATCGGTGAAGGTGTCGTCGAAGGCGAGATCATCCGCTGGCTCAAGCAGGCCGGTGAGTCGGTCGCCGCCAACGAGGCCCTGATCGAGGTGATGACGGACAAGGCGACGATTGAGATTCCGTCGCCGTTTAGTGGTCGGATCGTCGAACTCTTGGCCGCCGAAGGCGAGATCAAGGCGGTCGGTGCAGTCATTGCACGCGTGGAAATCGGCGCGTCCGCCAGCGCGCCCGCGCCGGCAGCCCAGGCGCCGGCAGCTGCAGCCACCACCCCGGTCGCAGCGCCGGCCGCGGCCGCGCAAGCGCAGGACCGCGTCGGGCCCTCGGTGCCGGCGACGCCTGCCGCCCGTTCGCTCGCGCGCAGCGAGGGCATTGATCTGCGCACGATTGCCGTGAGTGAGCGCGGACGAATCACCAAGACGGAAGTCATCGCCGCTGCTCAAGAGCGCGCGGCAGCGCCGAGCGCTCCGGCGGTCGCGACCAGCCCGGTGGCCAACCCGGCGGCGCCTGTCCCAGCTTCCGCCGCACCCGCTGCCTCGGCCAAGGCCGCGGCAGCGCCGGTGGTGCGTGGGCGTGAGACCTATCCCGAGGACGAGTCGGTGCCGTTTCGTGGCTTGCGCCGCGTGATCGCGGATGGACTGACACGTTCGTACACCACCGCGGTGCACTACACCTACGTCGAGCAGATCGACGTCAGCAAGCTGGTTGAGCTTCGCGGCGTGCTGAAGGCGGCGGCGGCGGCAGAAGGCGTGTCGCTGACCTATCTCCCCTTCATCGTCAAGGCGGTGCTCAAGGCGCTCAAGCGTTCGCCGATCGTGAACGCCACCCTCGACGAGGCCAACCAGCGGATCATCTTGCGCAAGCGCTACCACATCGGCATCGCTGCGGCGACGCCCAATGGTCTGATGGTGCCGGTCGTTCGCGATGCGGATGAGCTCGGGATCCTCGATCTCTCCCGCGAGATCTTGCGCGTGAGTGAGGCTGCAAAAGCCGGCACGGCCAAGCGCGAAGAACTCAGCGGCAGCACCTTCACGATCAGCAGTCTCGGGACCATCGGTGGCGTGCTCGCGACGCCGATCATCAACTTCCCAGAGGTCGGCATCGTCGGCGTTCACGCGATGCGCAAGATGCCGATCGTCACCGATGATGATCGCATCGTCGTCGGCCACATGATGAACTTGTCTGTGTCACTCGACCATCGCGTCGTCGATGGCTACGAAGGCGCAAGCTTCATGCAAGACATCAAAAAGGCGCTCGAAGAGCCCGCTTCGCTGCTCTTGAGCTAGCGCGGACGTTCTCGCAGGCCATCGCCTCTGACCGGTTGCTCCACAGTGCGCCGGCTCGTCACTCGAAACACCGCCCATCGCCCCTCTCATCCGCAGACTTCAGCAGGTACCTCATGGCCAAACTCAAGACGCACGCACTCATCATCGGCGCCGGCACCGGCGGCTATCCCTGCGCGATCCGGCTCGGGCAGCTCAAGGTCGAGACCATGCTGATCGAGAAAGACCAGCCGGGCGGCGTCTGCCTCAACTGGGGTTGCATTCCGTCCAAGGCGCTGATCTCAGCGACCAAGCTCTATCACAAGGCGCAGCACGCCAAGACCATGGGACTGAGCTTTGGCACCGCCGAGGTGGACATGGTCCAGATGCAAGCTTGGAAGAAGACTGTGGTCTCCAAGCTCACAGGCGGCGTGCGTAGCCTCGTCAAGAGTAACGGCGCGCAGTATGTGGCGGGCACCGCCAAGTTCCTCAATCCTAAGACGGTTCAGGTCACCTACGCCGACGGCAAGCCCAGCGACGAGATCGAGGCGGACTATTTTGTCATCGCCACGGGGTCCGTGCCGATTCAGATTCCGGGATTTGTCGTGGACCAGCAGACCATCCTCGACTCGACCGGTGCGCTCGATCTCGCAGAGCGGCCCGACGAGCTGATCTGCATCGGTGGCGGCATTATCGGTCTTGAGCTCGGACAGACCTTCCAGCGACTTGGCACCAAGCTGACCGTCGTGGAGGGATTGGATCGCATCCTCGGCCCTTGCGATGCTGATCTGGCGCAGGTCGTGCATAAGCAGATCGTCAAGGACGGCGGGGAGATCCTGGTCAAGGCCAAGGCGCTCTCCTGGGAGAAGCGTGGGAACAAGGCCATCGTCAAGGTCGAGCAGGACGGCAAGGTGCGCGAGCTGAGCGCCGACAAGGTCCTCGTTGCGGTCGGTCGGCGGCCGGTGACCCAAGGCTTTGGCATCGAGGCCACGGGTGTGAAGGTCAACGAGCGGGGGTTCATCACCGTCGATCGTCAGCAACGCACCAACGTGCCGCATATCTTCGCGGTCGGCGATGTCGTCGGTCAGCCAATGCTTGCGCACAAGGCCAGCCATGAAGGTGAGCTGGTTGCCGAGATCATCCACGGCAAGAACGCGATCAACGACGCACGTACGATCCCCAACGTCGTCTTCACCGAGCCCGAGATCGCGTCCGCCGGCATGGGTGAAGAAGAGGCGAAAGCCGCTGGCCACAAGGTTCGCGTCGGCAAGTTCCCGTTCGTCGCTAGCGGACGAGCGCTGGCGATCGACGAGACCAACGGCTTTGTGAAGGTGCTGATCGACGAGACCGACAATCGCGTCCTGGGAGTGCACATCGTCGGTCCCGAGGCGAGCGACCTCATCTCCGAGGCTTGCCTCGCGATCGAGATGGGCGCCTTCGCAGAAGACATCAGCCTGACGGTGCACCCGCACCCCACGCTGGGCGAGGCCGTCATGGAAGCAGCCAAGCACGCACTGGGTGAGGCGATCCACATCGCCAACGCGCGTCGCTAGGGCGATCATCGGCGGCCACGCGGGTTCGGCTCTCCGGCAGAGGTGCCCGCAGCGGTCGGCGGGCGGAGTGGATCGACGCCGCCGGCGGTGGCGTGCGTGTCACGTGGCCGCATCGGTGGCGTGTCGTGACCTGCGCGTGGGCGTCGTGCGATGCTTGGCGGCAATGCGCGAGCTCGCACGAAGGCTTGCCCATGAACCGCTCGCTTGGTTCGTCGCGATCGGTGGCCTGTTGTTTGCCGGAGATCGGCTGCTCGTCCCGCGCGCGCACGATCCACGGCGCGTTGCGGTGGACGGGCCTGAATGCACCGAACTGACGCGGCACTTGGTAGTTGGGCCAGAGGTCATCGCCGAGCTCCGCAAGAACTACCAGCGCGCGGCCGGGCGATTACCGACCGATGCCGAGCTCGAGCCCCTGTTGGACACGTGGATCGACGAGCAGATCTTCTATCGTGAGGGCCGCGCGCTGGGACTCGACCGCGACGATGGCGTGATTCGTCGACGCGTCGCGGACAAGATGGCGTTCATCCTCAGCGCGACCCATCCGGTGGAGGCACCGAGCGAGAGCGAGCTCCGGGCCTACTTCGAGGCACACGCGGAACAGTACGCGCAGGAGCCTCGACTAGACTTCCAGCACGTGTTCTTCGATCCAGCCGACGAAGACGCGGGCGAGCGTGCCGCGGTGGCGTTGGAGAGGCTACGCGCCGGGGCGAGCGCGGCGGGTCTGGGCGATCGATTCTCGGGAGGGAGGCGCTACCGTCAGCGCACCGTGCAGCAACTGGGTGAGATCTTCGGCGCTGAATTCGTCGAGGGGCTCGACGTTCAACCGCTTGGGATCTGGACGCAGCGCGTCTCTAAATACGGAGTGCACTTGGTGCAAGTCACCGCTCGCGCCGAGTCGCGAGGGGCCGACTTCGAGCTCGATCGGCTGCGGATCGAGCAGGATTGGGTCGAGGAGCGCGAAGCCGAGGCGGCCGCATCCGCACGGGCATCCCTTCGAGCGAAGTGGACGATTGAGCGGCCATGAGCACCAGGGAGTCACGGACATCGCGGCTCGCGGGAGCCACGGTCCCGAGAAAACTTCTGCTCGTCGCCGTGCTCAGCGTGCTTGGTGTCTGCTCGTTCGCGGCACCAGCCCAGTCGCATGACTTTCGGCCCGGTGCGCTGACGATCGTCGAGCTCGAGCCAGGGGAGTATCTCTACTCTTACGAGCCTCCGGTCGATAGCAGGGGCGAGACCGCGGTCCTCGGGCTCGAGTTTCCCGAGCATTGCACGCTGCGCCACGACGCTGCGATGAGCGTAGGGGCTCGCACTTACCTGTCCTGCGGGTCACGGGGACTGAGCGGAGTGCTTCGCTTGAGTGGGGACTACGATCCGCGGGTTCGGATCATCGTCACGATCCGGAGATCCGGCGCTCCCGACGAGCAGCGGGTGCTGCGAGGCGCCGACAAGGTGCTCGACCTCCAATCACCGCCCAGCGGCCTGCTCGCGTGGATCGCCATAGGGTTCGAGCATGTCCTCACGGGCTATGATCATCTCGCTTTCATCGCAGGACTGCTTCTCCTGATCGGATGGGGCGGCCCGGTGCTCGCGACGTTGACCGCATTTACCGTCGCGCACTCGCTCACGCTCGGCCTCAGCGCGCTCAACGTTGCCAAGCCGCCAGCGGCGCCCGTTGAGGCACTGATCGCGCTGAGCGTGGTGTTGCTCGCGCGCGAGGCTGCTCAGGCCTCCGCCGATCGAGTGTCACCCGAGAGTACAGCCGCGTCGCGTAGCGGGGAGTTGCAGCCCTCCGCTCGCAACGGAGCGAGAGCCACAGAGGATCGGGAAGGGAGCGCAGCACGACGCCAGCCATGGCTCCTTGCCGGGGGATTCGGCCTCGTGCACGGTCTGGGCTTCGCAGGCGCGCTCGAAGAGCTCAGCCTCGGCGGCGCTGAGCTTCGGTCTGCGCTGCTGGGCTTCAACCTCGGGGTCGAGCTCGGACAGATCACGGTCGTGGCTGCCGCAGCGCTGCTCTTGTGGCCTCTGCGAGCCGTCGCCTGGCGGGCGAGCGCGCACTGGTTGCTGTGCTGTGTGCTCGGCGGCCTCGCGTCGTACTGGTTTCTTTGCCGGATCGCGCTGCTGGCCGCGGCGTAGTGGCCCCTGTGTCAGCGCCAGCACGTACCCGATGGCCACACGCCGCACCTACGGTGCGGTGCTGAACGTGTAGACCGGACTGGTCGTCGTGTGTGTGCAGTCCGTGACCGTGACGTACCACTCGTAGCTCTTGCCCGCCGCGAGGGCCGGCCAACTGGTGGTCACCGTGCCGGCAGCGGGATCAACGGTCGCCAGATCTTGGAAGGGGGGGGCTGCCTCCCCGAGGTCGACGTTGAGCGTGTACTCGCTATCCGCGTCGGTCTCCCACTGATCGAGCGTCGGCGAGTAGGTGCGCACCGTCAGCTCATTGTTCGCCGGCGAGAACTCCCAGACACGAAGCCAACCGTCGCCGCTGTTGGCGCGGAACTGATAGTCGGCGAGCATCGTGTGGATCGTGTTGCCCATGTACGTGTCCGTGCGGCGGCCTTCGCCTCCAATGTGACCACAGGTCATGAGCTGCAGGTTGTCCACGTCACGTAGACCGTTGTAGATCGCTTGACCCTGTGCGCCGAAGGACGCTGGGTTGCCGGTGCCGACGATGTAGTGCGAGTTCAAGATGCCGAACGCATCGGGATTGGCGTCGAAGATGCCGCGCGCCCACTGCAGCACGGCGGCGTCCTGGGTTGTGTCGTATTGAAGTGAGACGACGACAAAGTCCAGGCCGCCGGCCGAGAAGGTGATCCAGCTCTCGTCATTCTTGTCGCCGTAGTGGCCGCCATAGTAGGCCCGGCCCTGAAAGCGCGAGATCCCGAACCACTGATTCCACTTCGTTGTACCGCCGGGCGTGCCGATCGGAGTCTGGTCGTGGTTGCCGACGTTGACGCTGTACGGCACGCCGTCTGGGAGATCGCTGCTCGAAACTTCGAGCGTCGACATCGCCGTGTCGGCGACCTGCCACTCATAGTCGAACGAGTCGCCGTGCTCGACGAGGTCGCCGTTGTGGATCACGGCGACGATGTTGTATGCGTCGAGGTTGTCCCGCACCCACTGCGTTTGGGCGTAGAAGTTCGCCTCGTCTCCGTTTCCCTGCACCGTGTAGTATTGCGTGTCGGGCAGCACAACGATGGTGAAGTCATCCGCGGTCGCGATCTCACGCACGTGGTAGGTCACGATGAACTCCTGATCGCGTGCATCGCTCAGCTGCACCGAGAGCTGGACATCACCGGCAGGAACTTCGGCGCCGATCGCCGGGCTTGGCGACGACACCGTTGGCGGCGTCCCCAGATCGAGAACGGCGCCAGGCTCGACGAACATCGGCCCGCCGACGAGGAGCCCGTCATTGGCCCCGAGCGTATCGGGAGCGCCTCCATCCGCGACGTCGAGTGCCCAGCGCCCCACCATCCCGTTGCCGGTTGTGACGGTCGAGAACATCGTCGAAGAGATCTCGGTCTGCGAGCGGGCGTAGTTCCAAACTCGCACTTCGTCGACGGCACCGTGAAGGCGCCCCTCCGGCACGCCACCGGAGTTCATTGCGGTGCCGATCGCGAAGTGCTGGATCGAGTCGGCACGCGGGGTCGCGTTCTCGGTCTCGGCGTTGTCGAGCTTGCCGTCGACGAACAGCGCCCACGCGGATCCGTCGTACGTCACGGCGACGTGGTGCCACTCGCCCAACGGGATCGGTGTCGTGCCAATGATCGGGTGACTCGCTCCACTCGCCATGTCCTCGAAGTCAGCGCCAAGGACGTCACCGTAGAATCCAAACGCGTAGTTGCAGTCGATGTTGGAGCCGTCATTCTCGCCGCGACCCTTGCCGGCGATCGGAACGAGGCTCAGACCACCCGAACCTGTACCCGCGGTCTGGCCGGGGCCGTCGCGGCGGACCCACGCCTCGACGGTAAATTGCGCAAGTCCGAGCTCTGGGGCGACCCCCATGCTGACATGGTCGTCCGTCCCATCGAAGGCGAGCCCGCTCGTGCCTGGATCAACCATGCCGTCGGGACACGCGGGTTCACCGTCGCCGTCGCCGTCGCCATCGCCATCGCCGTCGCCATCGCCGTCGCCATCACCATCGCCATCGCCATCGCCATCACCATCACCATCACCATCGCCATCGCCGTCGCCATCGCCGTCACCATCGCCATCGCCGTCACCATCGCCGTCACCGCTCGTGCCTGCATCGGCACCGGCGTCGCTGCGGGTATCGTCACCGCAACCCGCGGCCGCGGTACCGGCTGCGGCGCAGATGAGGGACAGCGCGGCGAGGGTCCGGATCAACGTCGGCGGGGAAGACTCGGTAGGCGGCAGCGAGCGCATGGCGATAGCGTCGAGCGTTCAGGACACCGAATTTCGACGGCGCAGAAACGTGTTCGTGTCGCTGCGGGCTCGGCCTGTGAGCCGTGGATGGCGGCCGTCGGCCCTCTGGCGTCTCCCTGGTGAGCCTTGCAACGCGCAGTTGCGGCTAGCGCTTGCGGAGCGCGCTGTGTTGACGCGGCTGACCCATTCCGGCCGCCGGTACCCCTGCGATGGAGCAAGCGGACCGTCGCCGAGCTCAATCGTATTGGCTGCTAGGCCCGCGGCTTGATCGTGACTCTTGGATCGCGCGGATCGGGCTTTTGCACCGCTCGGGCGAACTCGTCTGCCACCCGTGCCGCGACCTCCACCTCGGAGTACAGCTGCTGCACCCGGATGCTGCCGATCTCGCGCTTGCCGATGTTGCCGCGGCGACAGACCATCGCGAGGATCCGCCGTGCATCGGCGCCATGCTTGGCGCCGTAGCTGATCTTAAAGCGCTGCCAGCTTCCCGTGTCCGCGGTCTCGCGAGCTCCACTCGAGCGAGGGGCGCGGGCATGCGGAGCCGCGTCTTCACGAGCGCTGCTGTGCCGGGGGGAGGGTGCCCGGCCGCTGCCTTCATGCCGGGCGGACTCCAAACGGGTTGAGCCGGGGTGTTTGCCGACCGGCGTTTTTGCCGACGGAGCGCGTAGGGTCACCGGACTCAGCTTGCGGGCTTGCGGTCCGGAGAAGTGGGGGAGGTTCTTGATCAGGCGCGCAACGATGTCGCGCGCGTTGTCGGCACGCAGCACGCGCTCGGCAAGCTGCTCGCAGCTCTTGATGAGCGCGCGCTCATCGGCCTCGTGATCGACCTCGGACGCGCCGGTGTCCTGTGCAGCTTCACCACGACGCGCGCGTCGATTCTTTTCCGTCGAGGCCGTGTCACCGGCGTTGGGTTCGGCGGCTTGCTCGCCTTCGAGCGCTGCGGACATGCTGCGGGTCGCGAGCATCTCGTTCCAGAGCTGCTCTGCCTGCGCTGCGCGCAACGTGTCTTGATCCGGTGGAGGCTGAATGCTCGCCTTGATTCGTGCGCGGTGGAGCGTTCGCTCAATCACGCTCAGCTCACGCGGGGCGGCGAGGAGGATGCTTTGGCCGCGCTTTCCTGCTCGACCCGTTCGACCGCTGCGATGCGTATAGTCGTCGGGATCGGTCGGCGGATCGAAGTGGATCACCATCGACACGTCCGGCACGTCGAGGCCGCGGGCCGCCACGTCGGTCGCGACCATGATGCGTGCGCGACCGCTTCGGAAGTTCTCGAGCGAGCGGTTGCGCTCGCGTTGCTCCATATCACCCGAGATGGCGGACACCGCGAATCCGGCCTCGCTCAGCTCCTGCGCCAGTTCGGCAACCGAAGCGCGCATCTTCACGAAGATCAGGGCGCGGGCATTGAGATCTTGCAGCAGCACGTTGACCAGCGCGGCGAAGCGCTCGGGCGCGTGCACGGGATAGACAAGGTGCTCGATGTCCGCGTTGGCGACACCCAGCCGCGTGCCCTCGATGGAGACGGGCGAGTTCTGGACGCGGGCGGCCAGTCGGATGACCTCGGGCGGATACGTCGCAGAGACCAGGTGCTTGCGACAGCCCTCGGCGTCGACCTTCGACAAGATGGCGTCGAGCGCATCGCGAAAGCCCATGTCGAGCATGCGGTCGGCTTCGTCGAGCACCACTGCTTTGGCCTGACTCAGATCGAGCGACTCACGCTCGAGATGGTCCACGAGTCGACCTGGCGTTCCCACCACCACGTGCGGCCGTGAGTGCAGCGCGCGAAACTCCGCCGTGTAGGACGAGCCGCCCGTCAGCGAGATGACTCGCCCGTGAATCCCCGCAAAGAGCCACGTCAGCTCTTGCTCGACTTGCCTTGCCAACTCGCGGGTCGGGGCAACGACGAGTGCCAGGGGGCCCGCACCGGGCTCGGGCGGGGTGCCCATCTTTTTCCCCTTGGGACCTGCGCCCGCGCTGGGCTCAGCCTTGGCGCGCTTGGGCGCCTCGGCCTTGGCGGGACGCGCGGCCTTGGCCGCGAGGATCAGCGGGTAGATCGCGAGTCCGATCGCCACCGTCTTTCCTGAGCCGGTCTGAGAGCTGATGCGCAGGTCCACCTCTTGGGCGTTGACCTGCAAGACAGCCTTTTGCACGGCGGTCAGTTCGGAGTAGCCCTTGGCCTCAATCGCGCTAGCGATCGCAGGGTCGAGCTCGGGTAGTTGCGGGCGATCCACGGCGCACCCTTGTCACGGCAGGGCCAGCAACGCAAGGGAATCGCAGGGTTGCTTGCGTCTCAGATTGGACTCGGCGGGGGCGAACTCGAACAAGTCAGACGTGAGGAGGTGCTCACTGTGGGCTGCGCGCCGTCCCTGCACGTGCGCGTGCGCACATGATCCGCTGTCAACACCGTCCTCGCGGTCGGCAGCGCCGTTTGCAGCGCCGATCAAGTTCGCGACGTCGACGGACCCGCGGCGTGAGCACTCGCCCGCGCGCAGTGGAAGCCCCGCTGCGACGACGCCCATCGAGGCCGCCGCGGTGGGATTCCTCAGCAGCCTGCTAGGCCTGCGTCAGGTTGATGTGGTGCTGGATTGCGGCGCTGAGATCAGCGAGCGGCGCGAGACGGAGCTTGGCGAGCTCGAAGGTCACTTCGCTTCGCTTGTACTGCTGCTTGTCGAGCGCGATCTTGACCTGCAAGTTGGCGCCCATGTACTCCACGAACACGAAGATGTCGCGGATATTGAGGCGCTGCTGCATCTGCATCGGCGGCTGGAACGTCAGCGTGAATGACTGACCCAAGGGCTTGCTGTCAATATCGACGACCCGGTAGTCGAGGGCTCCGAAGGCGTCGCGGATCTTCTCGATATCGTGGTTGCCCATGTTGATGGGAACCTTGATCTCGACGTCGAAGGCCCAGTTGATGTCGACATAGCCGCGAATCTCCCAGAACACCGTCCGGCTGCTCATCGACGTGCCGGGCGGTACCCGCAGCGAGAAGGGCATCGGAAGGATCTCCTGCTTCTGGCAGTTCCAGGGGCCTTGCTTGACGATCTGACGGTCCCAGACGTGACGCTTGCGCGAGCCGGTGCACTCGACGAGCTCGACGTAGACCGAAGCGATCGTCTCGCGGTCGAGCGCGGTGAACTCAAGCCATCCGTCGATCGTGGTCTCATTGGTGAAGGTCTCATCTCGCAGTGCGATGAGGACCACGCCGTTTTGATTGCCGTCTTGTCGACGGTAGCGATACTCCGCCGGCAGCCCGCCGGTTGCTCCGCCGACGCCGAGGGTACCGCCGCTATTGCTGGCAGCCGCCTTCGCGCTCGCGGCGAGTGCCGCGGGAGATCCGGCCGCAGGGGCGACACTGGCCGTCATGCCATGCACCGATGCCGCATGCATCGCCCCCGCGCCTGCGGGCGGGACAGTGGGCGCGCCCATCGGCGTACTCGCGAACTGCATCGGCTGGGCGACGCCGCTTTGCTGACGCTGCATGTAGGCCTGAACCATCGCGATCATCTCCGGGGTGATCTGGGCCATGCGCGTCGCGTTGTTGCCTCCATTGGGGTCAACCCATCGCGCAGTCAACGGCGCCTGGCCGATGAAGACCTGTGCTCCATTGCGGATCGGCACCCAGTCAAAACCGACCGGCTGCCCATCGATCCACGTGCCGTTACTTGAGCCGAGATCACGCACCCAAACCTGTCCCTGCTGCAGATAGAGCTCTGCGTGTCGACGCGAGACGCTCTCATGCGAACCGAGCAGCTCGGCGATCGCGGGATCGCGGCCGACGATGCAGCGCGGATCGGCGTCATCCATGCGGGCAGTACCTTGGTCGAGGAACAGTTCAACGTGCATCTGCGTGGGCTCCTGGCCGCCGCATCGTACCAGGAGCCCGCATCCACGGGGCATCCCGGCACTCGCCACCAGTCTCGCCGTCGCAGCGCCGCTCCTTGGGCATCGGCCCCGCCACACGCTGGCGGCTCGGCGGGTTCTTCGACAGACTGCTAGGGGTTTTGCGGCGCCGCGCTGCCGCGAAACAGCGAACTCGGGTCGCGTCCCGAGGCGATCGCCGAGACGAGCTCGGGCTCGAATCGCCAGCGCGAAGGACGTGCGACCTCAAGCGACCCGGTGGCGGCAGAGATCCTCGCGAGACGATCGAGAAAGTAGGAGCGTGGCCATTCGCAGGCACCGAAGCGCTCGAGATGTTCCGTGTGCACCTGGCAGTCGATGAGTTCCACGCCCCACCGCTGGAGCTGTGCGACGAGATAGGCGAACGCAATCTTCGAGGCATCGGGCGCGGCCGCAAACATCGACTCGCCGCAAAACACCCCTCCCACCCCAACGCCGTAGACGCCGCCCACGAGCGTGTCGCCGAGCCACGTTTCACAGGAATGCGCGTGGCCGCTCTCGTGGAGGGATTGGTACGCCGCGATCATCTCGTGAGTGATCCACGTGCCGCGTTGTCCGGGACGCTTTGCCCGGGCGCAGGCTCGAATGACACCGGAGAAGTCTTCGTCGAGCGTGATGCGATAGGGCGCCTTCCGAATCGACTTGCGCAGGCTTCTGGCGATCTGGAGCTGCGTCGGGATCAGCACGAAACGGGGATCGGGGGAGTGCCAAAGCACCGGTAACCCATCCTCGTACCACGGGAAGATGCCGCGCGAGTAGCCATCGAGGAGTCGCTCGGGGCGCAGGTCGCCCCCCACCGCCACGAGACCGCGTTCATCGGCCTCTTCGGCGGAGGGCAACGGGGCGTCGCCCACGAGCAGTCGCACGCTCACGGGCGCCACGATAGCAACGCCGCCATCGAAAAGGCATCGTCGTCCTTGGATGAAGAGTGACCCGCGACGCCGCCGCGCGGCGAATGGCGCGGGGGTGCTACGCTCTTGCGATGGGCACGCACGGCCGCCAGGGCGCTCCGCATTCACGCTCCGCCATCAACGATCAGCACGTGGGTGGTATCGCATCGGATGTGAGTCGATCCCGTGCGCGAGGTCGATCCGTGTTCGCGTTTACGGCGCTGGGAAGCGTCGCGCTGCTCCTCGCATGTACGGCAGGAGCAGATCGCGGCGGACAAGAGGCCTCAAACTCGCCGACGGCGAGCACCAAGCAGGATACCGAGGTCCCCAAGACGGGACCTGATCCGCTGAACGCACCGGTGGCCACCGGCGGCCGTTCATCGGTGCACGAGTGGGGACTCGTCGCGATGCAGCAGGGCGGTGGGGGCTACACGGTGTCTGTCGCCGCGGGCGCACCGACGAGTCGTGCCGCGCCGGACTACCGCAACATGGCTCCCGCCAAGCCCGTCATCTATCTGCATTTGCCCGACGAGGCGAACCCGACCGACGTCACGGTCCAGGTCGACCTGATCGAGGGCGAGTTTCTTGAGAGCTTCCCGCCCGCGACCGCGGCTACGGAATCCGAGACGACCACCCAGCGAGCGCGACAGCGTCTGTTGTGGCAGCTCACCGCATCACCCGGTCGCTGCGGTCGAAGCGGAGCCGACGCGTACCCCACCCTGGAGAGTGACGCCTGTCGGAACGTCCGTGACGGCTATTGCGAGGCGGCAGAGCTTGCTCGCTACGAGACCGGTGATAGCGCGTGCCTCAAGATCGGTGACGAGTCCTACAACAACCTGTTTTATCGCGGCGAGATTCACGAGCAGGTGGGTGAGGCCGCAACCGCAGATGACATCGGGCTGGGACTCCGGGTCAGCACACAAGCGGACGGCGAGATCCTCTTTTCGAATCGCAGCGGCAGCGACGGCCAAGGCGAGATCTACCGGATTCAGCGGACTCAGGATGGCAAGCTGCTGACTTCGCACGCGACATTCCCCAAGAACGGTGAGGACGTGCGCCTGCCCAGCCCCAGCGCCAGTGATCCGACACTGACCGCCTCGCTTCACGACATGCTGGTCAACAGCGGCCTGACCGCGGACGAAGCTGGCGCATTTGAGTCGGCCTGGAGTGCGACCCTCACAAGCGGGGAACTCCCCGGAACGCCACCTGGGATCGCTCCACCGCCGCCGCTGCTGCAACCGGCCAGAGACGCGCTGTGGTTCGTAATCCCGCGGGCCAAAATGGATGCGATGGCGCCGTTGACCGTCACGCCCAAGCCCATCGAGGTGACGAGAGTCTTTGTCGGCTACGTGCGGCTCGCCGGCACCTGAGCATGCCCTGACGGGCTCTCGAGCCTAGTCCACAAGTCCGGAGTCAAAGTCGTTCGAGCTCGCGCCAACGATGAGTTCGAGCTCTGCTTCCGCCCACGCGAGTCGGGGGTCCTCGTTCATCTTGAAGCACTTCACGCGAAAGCGTGCCGTGTCCGAGTCCGATACGACCTTGATCTGATCGATCGCCACCAAGCACCGCGATGAGAAGTCCGAAATCTCCGCGAGTGTGACCAAGTGATCCTTGCGCCGCTCTTCATACGCCATGCCGGAGAAGGGCGTGAGAAGTGCCTGCCAGGTCCGCGCCGAGATCGTTTCGTTGGACCGCGCGGCGGTCGTGAGGTGGTGAATGACGTGCCACATCAGATCCTGGTCAAACCAAGGGTCGTGACGTGCGGCCTCAAGCGCCGCGAAGGAGGCGTCCCAAGCAGTCTCGTTGCCACCGCGCGCGCGCTCGTGCAGGGCGACCACCAGCGCCGCGTCGGTGGGCCGAAGCTGCCTGAGTTCGTTGAGCCACTCCGGGTTGAGGTCGTTGCCGGTTGCAGCGGCCGCGCGCAGAGCGAGGAAGCGGTCCTCAGGCCAGTAGGGCACGGCCGCGGGTTCTTCCCAAATCGACTGCGCGTACTCCTCGTCGCTGTCGATGACGGCCTTGCGGGCGGCAGAGCGTCGGGATGCGCTCCCCTCCATACCCTGGAGTCCGTCGTCGAAACCTTCGTCTTCCGTCTTGGCAGTGCGGACGTCGATCGCCTCGCGCAGGCGCTCGTCATCGAGACGACCGGTGGCAAGTGAGGGTCGGTCCGCCTTGGACGCACGCGCGGCGTAGCGAATATCGCTGACGTGCACCCCGAACTCGGCACCCACCGTGCGGGCAAAGCCGAACTCGATCATCGGCCGGTCGTCTGTGTCGATCCAGTTGGCATCCGTGCTGAGGATCCGCGCCGACAGCGGATCGCCAGCGACGAAGCCAGAAAAGAGCCCCTCGACGCCCGCGACGCCCCAGTGATTTGCGAGCGCAGTTCTGTAGGGCTCTTGCTTGAGCACTCGGTCGATTGCGTCGAGGTCATAGCCATCGCTGTGCTTGCGAGCGACCAGCGCGAAATCGCCTTGATGAACGCGCCAGATCTCCACGTGTGGAAACACGCTGCGCAAGGTCGCCACCACGGTACGCATCGTCCGCGCGTCGGTCTCGTAGCCCTGTAGCCACTGGACAAACACCCCGCGGTCCGTGAGCCGAGGCGCGAGATAACGATAGAAGTCCTGCGAGAACAAGCTCGCGACGCCCGCGCGATACGGGTTGGACGGTTCAGACATGATCACGTCGTAGGTCTCGCGACCCGCCATCACGAACTCGCGTCCGTCGCCGATGTAGACGTGGACCTTGGGATTTCCCAGGACGTCGTAGCTGTAGGGCGCACAGAGGCGTGCAACGTCGAGCACCACCGGCTCAAGCTCGACGACGTCGACGGACTCGATGCTCTGCACCTGCGCAAGCCATCCCGCGCTCTCACCGGTGCCGAGGCCAATCACAAGCCCGCGCTTGGGTACGGTGTGGAGGGCAGCGCCTAGAAGCGGGGCCATGACGGTCGTGGCCGCATCGCCGACCGCAGAGCCGTCACTCTTGCCGTTCACGATGATCGATGGCGCCTCCGAGAGATGGATGCCGACGGCACTCTCGACGCCGTCTCGCACCCAAAGGGTGCGAGCGTGGATTCTCGCGAGGCGCAACTTGAGCGCCGCAAAGGTCCGGTGGTCAAAGCTGACTCGACCCGCGCCGATCCCCGCCATGCGCCACGTTGGTGTTGGACCCGGGGCCAGGAGGAGCATCACGCTGAGCGCACACGCAGACAAGGGAGCCACGCCGTAGCGACTGGTGGTTAGACCGTATTCGATGATCGCGACCACCACGGCAAGGATCGCGAGCGCGATCAGGGCTGCGATCATCGCTCGCCACACCCCTTCGGCACCCAGCGCCGCCAGGAGACCAAAGCCCGATGCGATCGCGCCGACTGCAGAGCCGGCCGTGTTCGCGGCATAGGTCCGACCGACCCAAGCGCCGAGCGTGCGCTCATCGTCGCGGACCGCTCCGATGAGCAACGGAAATTGGATGCCCGAGATGACAGCGGGCACGAACACCATCAGCGCGACGATCACCGACCAACCGGCGATCATCCCGGCAAAGCCGAATGCGGAGAGCGAACGAAGCTGAAGGGCCAGTGCCGCGATCTGATCGCCGAACCACCACGGAATGGCGAGCATCATCGCTTCGAGCGCACAGGACAGCGCAAACAGCATCAGGACGGGACGTGGCTTGATCGTCGCAACGCGCGAATGTTCGGATGGGCGGCGGTTGGTCTGTGCCCCATACAGGACGCCGCCGACTGCGATGCCCAGCAGCGCCCAGGTCAGGATCAGGCCGAAGCTGTAGGAGCTTCCCCCGAGCAAGGAGGACAGCAGGCGGTACCACGCGAGCTCCATGGCAAAGAACACAAAACCGGCCACGAAGGCCGCGAAGAGCACGAAGAGCACCAACAGCGTCGGGGCTCCCGTCGTCGCTCCCGGCATCGCTCCCGCGGTCGCTCCGGTCGACAGCGAGGGCGCTGAGCTTTGCGTCGCCGCGGCCGGTCGCTCGCCCGATTCGAGAGCGCCCCAACGCCACGCCAGTGCGGCGACGACGAGGTTGATGGCGACGGCGAGCAACATGGAGCGCGTCACGCCGAGCCACTCGACAAGGACGAAGGTCGAGACAATGGTGCCGACGACGGCGCCGAGCGTGTTGACCCCGTAGAGGCCGCCGACATCGCGATCGGCTTGCTCGTGCGCTGACTTGATCGCTCGGACCAGCGCGGGGAGGGTGCCTCCCATGCACACCGTCGGCACCGAGAGCACGAGCGCCGCAAGAGCCAATCGCAGCGCGGTACCGGCCAACGGGCCAAGCACCCAACTTCCGCCCGCCGCCAAATAGATCCGCGTGACGAGTCCCAGCGCGAGTGGGCTGAGGGCCGCGAAGATCGCGATGGTGAACTCAAGCTTGGCGTAGAGCCGCAGCGGCACCGGATCGCGGTCCGCTCGCGGGCCAAGCAGATAGGCACCGATGCCCAGGCCCGCCATAAAGATCGCGAGCACCGCTGCACTCGCCGCCGTGCTCGCACCAAAGACCAACCGCAGCTCTCGCATCCAGAGCGATTGGTAAATGAGGGAGCACAGGCCCGACGCAAAGACGAGGGCGAAGATCCTGGCTCGCACGCGCGCATCCTCGCTGTGCCGGTGAATCGGTGCAAGTACGCGCGTGGCGAAGCCCGAAGGCCGAGGCGGACCCTGATCTGGGGACCACTCTTCCGGTCGGGCCTTCCATGTTGTCTCGAATACGAGAGGGGGTCAGCTGCGGCGCGGGCCGGCGTTGACCCCGTGGCCGAAGGCGCCTAGCGTCACCGCGCGGGGCGTGGTCGAGCCCATGCGGGCGACGCACCGTCGATGTCTCACTCCCGATCGTCCTACGGATTGCTTGCGATCTTGTGCATGGCACTGGTCCTCGCGAGTTCGCCGTGGCTCGTCGCGGCCGCCCTGGCAGCGTCGCTCCGACAAGCGTGGCGACTCGATGAGTTCTCGGTCGGCTTGCTGTCGTCGGCCCTCCAGGCGGGGTTCATCGCCGGAACGCTCACGATCGCACGGACCGGCCTTGCGGACGCGCGTTCGCCCAAGCAACTCTTTGTGATCGGTGCATTGCTCACCGCGGCGAGCAACCTTGCGTTTGCGTGGTGCTCCAGCGAACTCTACGGCGCTCTCGCACTTCGATGCCTCACTGGGGTCTCCCTCGCGCTGGTCTACCCGATCGCGCTTCGACTCGCCGCATCATGGTTCGAAAGCGATCGCGGCTGGGTGCTGGGCTGGGTCATCGGCGCATTGACCTTAGGCAGTGCCGCACCACATCTCTTGCTCTGGTTGCTTGACTCGTCGCTCTTCCCTGGTGCTGGGAGCTCGTCGCTTGATTGGCGTCCCGTTGCGAGTATTGCGTCTGCCGCGGCTGTTGTCGGCGCATTGCTGGTCGCGATCGGGACCCGCGATGGCCCGCACCTCGCGATTGTGGTCCAAGCTCGCCAAGGCGTGCCGCTCTCCGCCCTGTGGTCCCGACCGGCAGCCCGTGCCGTCATGCTCGCCTACTTTGGCCACATGTGGGAGCTCTACGCGCTCTGGTCGGCGGTCGGTGCGTACGTGGCTTCGAGTCCGAGCGCCCTGAGTTCTCACGCGGGCGTGGGCAAGTTTGTCACATTCGTCGCAATCGGCAGCGGCGTGTTGGGCTGTGTCCTGGGTGCGATCTACTCACGACGCGCCGGCGAACGCCGTGTCGCTGCGGTGTCACTATGGGCCAGTGCGCTGTGCTGCATCGCGTCCCCGTGGGCCCATCAGGCACCCCTTTGGCTGCTCGTCGGATTTGTGTGCATCTGGGGCGCGACCGTCATTGCGGACTCGGCTCAGTTTGCTGCGCTCCTCACGGTGCTTTCCCCGGGCGAGGCGGTCGGTTCCTCGATCTTGTGGATGAACGCGATCGGCTTTGGCATCACGATCTTCAGCATCCAGCTCGTCGCATGGATTGCGGACCACAGCTCTTGGCAGTTCGCGCTGGTGGCCCTCGCGCCCGGACCGCTGCTTGGGCTGATGGCCCTGAGGCGGGTGCCTGAACCTCGGTCGATATCGAGCACGCCTTGGGGCGCGGCGGCGCCCTAAGGCCCACCGGTCTGCTCGCCTCGTCGGACGCCCGCACTTGACCCATCTTGGTCCGTCCATGGTCCGAGCATGGTTCGAGCGCTCCCAACGGCGGCTCGTGGAGGGCGGGCGAGTTTGGGCGGCGCCTCGTTCGCCGGGATGTCCCGCGCCGCGATCTCGAAAGTCATTGATCCGCCGCGCGCTGTCGGGAAACGCTGAAGCTATGACCCCGTCCCTTGTCCCCAGAATCACCCATTGTCGATCCGCCTGGCTTGCCGTGCTGATGTCGACATGTCTCGCCATCTCGGGCTGTATCGTCGTGGAGGGCTACGAGGGCGATATTGGCTTGGACGGGGACGTTGACGACGGCAGTTTCCTTCCCTGGGACCAAGAGCCCTGCGCCGAGGACGTCAACGTGGCGCCCCTCTTTGAACTTGACGATCCCTCGACGGCTCCGCCGGCGGCGGAGTGGAATGACCTTGAGAACTGGTCGTCGTGGACCTCGCTTGCATTCGGCGGTGACTGGGCGGCCGTGCTCTGGGACTGGGGCTGGAACACCTGCGATCGGATACCGGTCAGGGTCGTCGACGTGAACGGAAACCCGGTCGTGAATGCTCGAGTGACGCTCTCGGCGGAGGCCGCGGAGTCAGTCGAATGGATCGCGATCACGGACGCCCACGGGAACGCTGATCTGTTCAAGAACTTCTTCACAGACTTCACATTCGGCTCGGGGTACGACCTGCTTCGCGTCGATGCTTATGCCAACGGCGCTCATGCCACGTTCGACGAGGTCTACGCCGGCGAAGACGGGCGCTCCATCATGACGCTCGACATCGTTGCGCCGCCAACACAGAAGTCTCTTGACCTCATGTTCGTCGTCGATACGACGGCTTCCATGGCGAACGACCTTGCGGAGTTCCAGGCGGTGTTTCGCGACATGGTCGGCGAACTCGCCTCTGACCCAGAGCTAAACCTCCGTCTGAGCGTGAATCTATTCCGCGACGAAGGGGACGACTACGTCATCGAATCGCATGACTTCACGAGCGACCCCTCCCTCGCGGCGACCCACTTCGAGACGGCCACAGCGGAGGGCGGAGGCGACGCCCCGGACGCGATTGAGGCTGCGCTGAACAGCGCGCTCACCGATCACCTCTGGCGCCCATCTGCGCGTTCGCGTGTTCTCATCTTGTTCACCGACACCACACCGCACCCTGATCCAGTCCGTGCCGCTTGGCTTGACGATGCGATCCGACTCGCAGCGCTCAAAGGGATCCGAATCATCCCCATTGGTGGCAGCCAGACGCCGGTGGACGCAGAGTTCGTCCTTCGCACCCTCGATATCAGCTCTGGCGGAACGTACGTGTTTTACAGCGACGTCGATGCTCCGCCTTCGAGCTGCCAGCAGCCGGTGGGGAACTACGTTGCCGAGCCCCTTGATCACCTGCTGTTGCGGGTGATCCGAGAAACACTGTGAGGACGCCTGCTAGCCGCCCTCGAAGCGTTGCATCTGCATTCGCCAATTCACGCCAACCATCTGTCGCAGCGCCAAGGGCTGCCAGACGTTCTCGCCGTCGAGGGGTTCGCTGGAGATCACCAGGTGCGAGACGAATCCACGTTCGGACTGAGTCTCGCAGGCCTCCTGAAAGAACGCGCACGTGGATCGCTCCGAGCAGCGCGACTTGTGCACCGAGTAGTGCAGGCTCTTCCCGCCCATATGGGCAAGCATCGACGAGCCGTTGGTAATCGTGAACGTCAAGAAGTTCTCGATCGGTGGACCGGCATCCTCGGGGCATAGATCGCCGGCGATCTCGATGATCTCGCTGACCGCCTCATTGGCCGCCGCAGCCAGATCCGCGAGCGGGAATCCGCGGTGGTCCAGGTCGCAACGCATCGCCATCTTCCCCAGCAGGATGAAGAAGATGACCTCGCTATCGGTCTTGCCCAAGACATAGCGCCGCAACACCGGAGGAATGAGGGCCACGAGAGCCTCGCGGCGCTCTGGGAAGCCCTTGATGTTGCCGTTGTGCGCGAAGGTCCAGGTGCCGTGCTGGAACGGGTGCGTGTCGAGGACATTCATCGAGCCCTGCGTCGCGCGGCGCAAGTGAGCGAGGACAGTCTGCGAGGTCACGACGCCCGAGACGTGGCGAAAGAGCTGGTCGTCGATCGCGGTCTGAACCGAGCGCAAAAGATGCGGAGCGCCCGCGACGTAGTACGCGACGCCCCAACCATCGGGATGCCGTTCACTTTGCTGGATAAGCGCGTTGTCGGCTGACATCAGACTCCGATGCACGCCGCTCTCCATCACCGATCGAAAGCCGAAGATCCTGCACATCGGAGGACGATCATAGACCATGCGCCTGCGCGTGGCAGCACAACGACCTCCGCCACCTGAGGTGAATGCGCGCCTTCGAGCACGAAGGTTCGGCGCCGCGGGTTTTTCGACAGCTTGCTAGGGGCCGGCGCTTGTCCCCTGCACGAGACATGAACTTTCGCCCGAGGCCAGCACGCCCGAGATCCACGCGCGGCCGCGACCTAGGTCGAGGATCAGCGTGCTGTTTTCCAGCGCATCAAGTCCGACCACCATGGCGGGCTCGTCCGCGAGGCCTAGCCACGCAAAGATCGCCGGGTCGGCGACGGCGACGCGCTGACGAACGGCCGCGTGGGCGACGGCACCGGGCTGACTTGAGAACAGCCCGGTCGCGCGTACCTTGTAGATCGGGGCGCGGAGTGGTGAGCCGTCGGCACCATTGAGGCTGACGGTCGAGACCGGCGGTCGTGCTGGATCAAGCTGTGCGAGCTGTGCTGCTCGCGAGTTGAGGATGGTGTAGGGCGAGCCGAGGTCGAGCACGCCGCGGATCGGTCGCTGGCCATTGGCGTGGGTCAAGAGCGCAGTGCCGTCGTCATCGGTCGCTCCAGGCGCACGGCCGTCGACGTGGACGCTGAGCTCGGGCAGCTTGCCTGGAAGCGCCCCCATTTTCAGAGCGCAGACGCCCGGCCTGGCCACTTCCCGCGCAAGTGCGTCATCGGGCAAGACACGCAGGCGATTGTGCACGAAGTCAATTTCTAGCGCGAGGCGGTCGAACCAGTTTCGTCCGAGCAGGCCGTCGAGATCCCCGACGCCGCTTCGCCGAAGGTGGACGAGATCGAGCGTGACAAAGCGCAGCTCGCTGAACTGGAGTGGTCCGAGCAGGAGCGTGTTGAGCTGGACGAGCGTCTGTGTTCCCAGCGATCCATTCGCGGCGTTGGCCCGGATGTCTTGGATCTTGTGAACGCTCTCGCCGAGGGCCTCGATGTGCTCTCTCGACAAGACTGAACTGCTCGCGCCGGTGTCGAGCATCATCGCCAGCGCAACGCCATGCGCCTGAGCACGCACACGCAGATGGCCGAAGGCGGTGCGCTCGAGCGGCAGTTCGACGGTCTCGCTCAGCTCGAGCCGCGGTTCGGTGACGCGCGGTGTCGCGTCGGGAGGTGGATTGCCTCGCCGACCGCTCGCGACGCATGCGCTTGTCGGCGCCACGAGGAGCGAGGTCAACACGCAGGCCCGCGCGAGGGCGGACGCGCGCGGACTCCATCGAGGGCCGCGACGATCTCGACGTGCGCGCGGCGAGACCTCGGCGGCGCGAACGACCGGCGTGCCCGCGTGCGGATCGGGGCCGGGGCTCACGGCTTGCTCCGCCGGACCGCCTTCGCGGCGGGCCATGCGAGAATGCTTGCGGATGGAATCTGCTCGCACGTCGTCCTAAACGTGCTCGATGAAGTTGGCAGACGGATCGACGATCGCTGCGAAGGACGGAGACGCCTTGGTCAACACTTTGTTTTCGAGCCGCTCGGGATAGACGACGACGTCCGCGAGGTAGACTTCTTGCGGCCCGGCGATCTTCTCGGGTAGCCGGAGGTAGCCTCCCTCCAGCTCGCCCTTGGCGAGCCGGGCAATCTCTCCATCGGCAAAGCGCTCAAGCTTGCGCGCGATCTTGCTGAGGTTCTTGCCATCAAAGCGAAGCGCAGGATCGACAGAGAAGAGCACGATCGCGCGACGCGCGGTCCGTACGCCTTCGTAGAGTTCGCGCGGCGCGTGAACGACGAGGCAGGCAACGAGGGGACCACGCTCCAGTGACTTGCGGCGGACGCCGGTGGACTTGGTCTGAGCGATCGCCCCCATCGCGAAGCCGGCGACCAACATGGCAATGCCGAGGAAGCTGGTGATGTGCGGCACCACGCCAAATCCCGCGAGGACGGCGATGATCACGGTCAGGACCGCGCCGCCGGCCGAGATACCGTCTGCGAGGCAGCTCCGGTCCCCTCGCGCCATGCGGTTGAGGTCGTCGTTTGGGGCGCGTGGGACAGCCTCCCAGCGGTCCCGCAGCGGGGCCAGATCGGTCACCAGAGGCTCATAGCACGCGCCTGGCCGCGGGGTCGATGGCAGCGGGCCTGGTCGACGAGACGACTCGTGCTAGGAGTCGGGCGTGAACTTCTTTGGGCACGTCGTGGTTGCGCGCCGCGTCTCCGAAGATCCGCGCTACTTGCTCGGCACGATGCTGCCGGACTTTGTCGGCATGGCGGGGCTCAAGATCGCGAAGATCCACGACGATGCGATCGCCCAGGGCGTCGCCCACCATCACGCGACGGACGCGGCATTTCACGGCGCGCCGACCTTTCTTTCGCTCATGCACGAGGCCCAAGAGCAGCTCGAGGCAGAGGGTCTCTCGTGGGGAAGCGCGCTCGCCGTGGGACACGTGGGCAGCGAGTTGTTCTTGGATGGTTGGCTCAGTACGCAGCACGATCTTGCGCCCTACCTCAGTGCGCTTGAGGTGTCTGTCGACGCGGGGATTGAATTTCGCGACGGTGAAGAGAGTCGCGCGCGGCTGTCGACCCTCATGCGTCGGCTTCGGACCAGCGCCATTCCGACGGCCTATCGCGAGGGGTCCTTTGTCGCGGAGAGGCTGATTTGGATCCTCAAGTCCCGGCCGCGACTCACGGTGGATCACGCCGGTGAGCACAGCATCAGCGCGTGGGCCAGTCGCTCGGGGCATCATGTGCCACAAGCGGGGCCGACGCTGATGCAGGAAGTGGAAGCGCGGATGGCCGCAGGTGTCACCGACGAGTGATCGTGCCGGGTCAGCATGTCGCAATCCTTTGCTAGGCTCGTCGGGTGAGCGCCCCCGCCGAGTCCGCCAGCGATTTCGACTTCGATTTCCTCGTCATTGGGGCCGGATCGGGCGGTGTCGCGAGCGCACGCCGTGCGGCGTCGTTCGGGGCGCGCGTGGCGATCTGTGAAGAACGCAGGGTCGGTGGGACATGCGTGCTGCGTGGCTGTGTCCCCAAGAAGCTGCTCATGTACGGGAGCGAGTACGCGTCGCACATCCAGGACGCGGCTGGCTTTGGCTGGGACATTCCACAGGCCAAGCTCGACTGGCCGCGATTGATGGCGGCCAAAGAGCGCGAACTCGATCGGCTCAACGGGATCTACATTTCGATGCTCGACAATGCAGGAGTGACCCGAATTGAAGGGCGGGCGACGCTCCGCAGTCCGCACGAGGTCATGGTCGGCGAGCGATTGATCCGTGCGCGCTACGTCTTGGTCGCGACGGGCGGTCATCCCATGATGCCGCCGATCCCGGGCATTCAGCTCGCGATGGACTCCGAGAAGGCGCTGTCGCTGACCGAGCTACCTCGCTCACTCGCGGTCGTGGGCGGTGGATACATCGGGGTTGAGATGGCGAGTATCTTCGCCGTGTGCGGCGTGCCGACGACGCTGATCCTCCGCGGCGACCGGGTACTTCGCGGATTTGATCACGACCTGCGTGCCGCACTGGAGAACGAGCTCCTCGCGCAGGGAGTCAAGATCATGTGCGAGACCGATGTCCGCGCGATCGAGCGCGTCGACGAGCACACCGTGCAGCTCGACCTTGCGGGCGAAGAGGCGCTTTTGGTGAGCCACGTCCTTTATGCGACGGGTCGCCGGCCGAGCTCTGCGAACTTGGGCCTCGAGGCAATCGGTGTTGAGATTGCGGAAGACGGCGCCATCGTGGTCGACGAGTGGTCGGCGACCAGTGTCCCCAATGTCTTTGCGGTCGGCGACGTCACGAGTCGACCACAGCTCACCCCGACGGCGATCGCCGATGGCCGCAAGCTCGCGGCCGCGCTCTTTGGACCGGCCAAAGTCCCCGTGCGACATGATCTTGTTCCCACGGCGATCTTCTCGCAGCCGCCAGCAGCTACCGTGGGTCTGAGCGAAGAGGATGCACGGGCGAAGGGACACCGCGTCGCCGTCTATCGGAGTCGCTTTCGACCCATGCGTCACACACTCTCGGGCCGCGAGCAGCGGGCGTTCCTCAAGTTGGTGGTCGATGCGGACTCCGATCTCGTGCTCGGCGTTCACCTGGTGTGCGCCGACGCCCCCGAGATCATCCAGGGGGTCGCCATTGCTTTGACAGCGGGGGCGACCAAGGCACAGTTCGACGACACGACCGCAATTCACCCCAGTACCGCAGAGGAGCTGGTGCTGATGCGAGAGCCCGCGCACGTCGATCCGAAGTGACGATCCTTCGCGGCTCCGGGCGGTCGCGGTCCCGGGGACGAGGGAGCTGGAATATCGTTCTGCAATGGCTTCGCCGCGATGACGAGGTCAGACGGGTCGTGGAAGCAGGTGCAGCAGGCGAAGACGGGATCAGAGAACGAGACCCGGCGCGTATGCAACAGCGGCGCGTTTCCGCGCTAAGCGGAAGGGGCGGAAGCTCGGCGACCAGTCGGCAGATCATCGTCTGGCGTTTGTGCCGATCGGTTCTTGAAGTTTACGTAGGGATCAACGCACACTTTGCACGTGCAGCGCGGCAAATCTGGCGCCTGGCGTGAAGGTGCTCGGGCTTGCGAGCCGACCCAGGTCGACGCAGCGGGCATCCTCGTGTCTCGACGGGGGATCCTGCAAATTGCCACGCTTGCTGCGGTGTTGTTGTGGGCCCGAGGAGCACGTGCCGGTGCCCCACCCGTCAAGCTTCAGGCGCAGCTCCTGCTCAAGGCCGCCAAATACGATCGTCGTCTGGCGGCGCGGGCCGGCACCGTGGTCCGCGTGCTGTCTGTTGTGCGCAAAGACAGCGCGCAGTCCCGAGAAAGCGCGGCGGTTTTCCGCCGCGAGCTGCTCGCGCAGGGTCGGATCGGCGAGCTGCCGATCGAGGTCGAAGACCTTGATGCGGATGCGATCGACGATCTCGCGGGCAGAGTCCAGAGCGAGCACGTGTCGATCGTATTTCTTAGCGACGAGCTCTTGAGCAAGGTGCGGGATCTCGCGACCAGCCTGCGTGGCATTTCCGTACTGACCGTGGCCGTGGCGCCGGAGTACGTCGCGGAGGGTGCGGTGCTGGGCTTTGATCTCGTCGAGGGCCGTCCCAAGATCCTCGTGAACCTCAAACAGGCAGAGGCGCAGGACGTGGCCTTTGCCGCCGCCTTCCTCAAGCTCGCGGAGGTGGTGGAGTGAGGTCGCTTCGAGGCCCACGATCCGTCACGATCGGCCACCGCGTGGCGATCGGATGCTTCGGCGCCGCAGCGCTCGCCACTTCGGTTCCCGCATTCGCAGCGCCGCCGGCGGGCGAAGGTGAGTCGCAAGACTCCGCGGCGGACACAGCCGCCGAGCACGAACCCGCCAAGGTCGCACCGGAAGGAGCGGCCGATGCGAAGAGCCAGGCCGGTGCGACGCGATCGGCATCGCCGGGCGGTGGTGCATCGGCTGGCGACGAAGAGGACGAGGTGACCGACCTTGAGGGAGACCTTGAAGGCGATCTGTCTGCGGATTTCGGCGACCTCCTCGGCACCGAAGTGGTGTCGACCGCGACACGGATGGCGGAGGATGCCAACACCGCGCCCGCGACCATCACTGTGATCGGTTCGGAGGAGATTCGCCTCCTCGGTCTCACCACCATCAACGAGGTCATCCAGTACTTCGCGCTGGGTATGTCGGTGCAGGAGGATGGCGGCCAGCAGGGCGCTGCTCCCACCGTCACAGCTCGGGGTGTGGCGATCCCTGGTGACGGCGGGAACCACATGCTCGTGCAGATCAACGGGCACGCACTCAACGATCCGTGGGGTGGCTGGGTCTACACGGACTATCGCCTAGGGCTTCCGATCGAGGTGATCGACCACATCGAGATCGTCAGTGGACCGGGATCGGTGCTGTACGGCGCGAGTGCGATGTACGGCGTCATCAACATCGTCACCAAGGATGCCGAAGCACATAAGGGTCTGCATCTGGGAGTGCAGGGCGGTCTCAGTTTTCCTGGTAACGCCAACAACGACGTTGTATTGCCGGGCAACGGGCTCAAGCTCGGCCACACGGCGCGCGAGAATATCGGCTTTGCCCACGGCTTTGCCGTGGGCGACAAGCGCGGCGAGATCATCGTGCATCTCGAACGTCGTGACTCTCAGCGACCCAGTCACACCTACGGCCCTCAGGTCGCAGATTGGGACCCCGGTCCCAACCAGCTGCCGGGTGGGGCTTGGGGCGGGGTCGGATCTGCGGGTGGCCACGTGACCGATGGCTTCCTGGGACTACGGATTGGAAAGTTCGAGATTGACGCCAAGGTCGGTAGCTGGCGCCATCGCAATCTCGGTGACTACGCCGCGGACTTTGCCGATCCGAGAAACTACGAGCGCTACACCGACGCCCGCCTCGACATCCGTCATAGCTGGCTCGCCAAGTCCGGACTCGAGCTGCGCTCGCGTGCCTTTGGTGACTTCATCGACTACCGGGGAAACTGGACCTACTCGACACCCGACTGGTGCATCGATGTGGTCGGTCGATGCGAGAGTTACCAGCTGACCAAGATGGGCATCGTTGGCGCCGAGGAGGTCTTGCGCTGGGACTGGTTTGCCGATCGCAGGTTCACGACCCTGGTGGCGGCCGACGTTCGCGGTCGCATCGTCGACGACCGGGCGGGCTTCCTCAACTACGGCCAAAGCACCGGCACCGGCGAGTTCCTGCATTACCTCGCGGTCACGGCCGCAGGCTCGGTCTCCGTCCAACAGATCGTCGCGCCGACCTCGTGGTTCAGTCTCAATGCGGGCGTCCGCGTCGACATCGATCAGCTCTTTGGCGCCAAGGCCTCACCGCGTATTGCGATGGTGCTCACGCCGGCTCGGGGCACGAGCCTCAAGCTCTCCTACGCGGAAGCATTCCGCGCGCCGGTCGCCGGAGAGCTGCTCTTTGCCGATCCCAGCTACGCGGTCTCGGCGGCATCGCTGGGCGGCCTTCGACCCGAGGTTGTCCGCAATCTGGAGATGTCGGTCGAGCAAAAGCTGCCACGAGGTCGCGGATTTCTTCGCGTCGGAACACTCATGGGATGGTGGCGTGACCTCGTGGGCGAACGAGCGCTCACTGACGCAGAGTTTACCGCAGCGATTGCCGACGGCCGGCTGGCTGCGGGTACGCTCCCAGAGACCTCGGTGACCTACGACAATCTCTCCCGCATTCTTGCGTGGGGCGGATTCGCATCCGCGGACGTGCGGAGTCTTGATGGTCGCTTGCGCATCGGCGCAAACCTCTCCGGGACGCAGTCGAGAATGGGCGTCGGGGCATCACCAGACACCCCACGCACCGCGGTTGCGATGGTCCCAAACTTGATTGCCAACTGGCACGTGATGTTCGTGCCGGGCAGGGCAATTCCCGCGTTCTCGCTCGGTGCCTACACGAACTCCGTGCGACGTGGTGTCGAAGACGTCGATGGCGCCTTCGTGGACAGCCGTCCCCGCCGCGCCGGTCCTCTGGTCGCGGGGCGCTTCTCCATCATGGGCGAGATCCCAAAGACGGGTCTCGGCTATGGCACCTGGGTCGACTACACCCTCGGCAGGAGGGGACCCTACTTCATCGGACAGCAGACCTATTCGGATGGGCTGGCCTTCCGAGGAGAGCTGACTCCGCTGGATCGTCTATCGCTCTGGATCGGTGTGACCTGGAACTTCGACGTCGTTGGTGCGGCCAAGGATCGGCGCGAGCGCAAGCGCAGCGCTTCCAAGTCGCCGCCATAGATCGACTGTGCCCGCAGGGCCACGTGGCCGGCCCGGCCACCGACAGCCAGTTGCTCGCGATTCAGTCGGGCCGCAGGGTCCGAAGGGCCATGATGCGAAACGCAGCGTCGACCTGTCGCACGAGTGCTTCGCTGTTGCCCTTGAGGATGAGGCGGCCGTCAAAGCCAAGCTCTCGATACTCGCTGCCGACATCCTTGTCACTCGTGTAGAGGTAGAACGCGGGGCGTGATTCTCTACCGGCAATCGCTTCCTTGAGCTCTTGCAGGACCTCACCGCCGTCGGTACCGGGCATGTGGAAATCGATCAGCACGAGCTCGCTGTCCAGAACATGTGCGCGGGCGGCAGCGACCGAGGTGTGCGTCTCCACCTGGTAGCCGGCGGCGCGAAGCGCCGTCGCTGCAGCGCCAAGTTCAGCGGCCGAGTCATCGATGTAGAGGATCTTGGGCACACGCTCTCCTGAACACCAGCGTATCGCGAACAACCTCCCGTGGCCATCAACCACGCAGGTGCGAAATCGCCCTCACGTCATCGCGGTCGATGAAGCAAAGCCGTGGCTCAAACCATCGCTCGATCCCATCGCGAAGACCGAGGGGCTCGCTGCGAGCATTCCCTCACCCGCCCTCAGACCCGGGCGCATGGTGTCGCTGCGCCGTCGCCGACGCATGCACCCTCGCGACGATTGTCGTGTTCGACTACGATGGGCTGTGGGTAGCGACGAGGGCAAGACCCGACCACGGGCAGCTGCACCGATCGAGACGGCAGCGGCACAAAGCCCGCGCACGATTGAGCGCGTCGACACGACGGGCGAGTCCGAGCCACTGAGTGCCGTAGAGGACTCGGGCGTGCGCATCACGATTGGCGCGAAGCTCGGGATGGTGACGGTGATCATCATTGCCGCCTTCGCGTTTGTTGCCGCGGTCGGATTGACTCGTCGCGAGTACCAGAATCTCGTCGAGGCGAAGCAGCACACGGCTGAAATGGAGCTGCGGCTCTTCACTCTCTCGGTGTTCGCTGCGATCGAGTTCGACGATGCCATCGCAGCGCAAGAGAGCGTGGACCGTCTCGCAAAGGACCCAGAGGTCGTAGAAATCGGCGTCTGGTCAGCGACGGGGGACGAGGTCATCGCTTCGTTCAGCGCGTCACATCCGGAAGCGAACAGGCAGCCGGATGCAGAGCCTCTTTCCGAGCAGGACGTGCCCGCGTCGAAGCCCGAGGTGCTGGATCGGAGACCCACCGTGGGGAATGCGGTCGAGACCATCACCACCGCCGATGCCATCACGATGGTCGCGCCGATCGTCGGCACCAGCGAGGAGGCGCTCGGTGTCGTTCGAGTGAAGTGGTCGCTCGCACGCGAGCAAGAGGCATTTGAGGAAAGCCGCGCGCTGATCTTGCAAAGCGCAGCGATCGCGTCCGCGCTCGCATGGCTCTTGTTCTTCGCCGTCACGCGACTGGTGGTAGTGCGTCCGCTCAACTCGCTTGTGGGGGCGACACGTCATCTTGAGCGCGGCGAGGTCGTCGAACTCAATGGCCGCTCGCATGACGAGTTGGGGCGTTTGGCCCGGGCATTCACCCGTATGGCCCACGCGATCGTTCATCGCGAGCATCGGATCGAAGCGGCGCGCAGAGATCTGCAAGGTCTTCTCGACAACATGGGGCAGGCGATCATGACGATCGGGACCGACTATCGCGTCGGGCCTCGACACTCCAAGTTCGCTCAGTCCTTGCTCGGGCCGGGAAAGATCTTCGGCAGAGACGCGCGAGAGCTGCTCTTGACGCACATGGATCCCTCCAATCCGGAACGCGAAGCGTTCGAGTTCTGGCTTGAGGCAGTGTTCTCGGCGACGCCAGCGTCTTGGCCCAAGATGGCCGCGCTTGCGCCCGGACGGATCGAGCTTGAAAAGGACGGCACTCAGTTCGTCCTCGACCTCGCGTTCCGGCCCGTATTTGAGGGAGAGCAGCTGACTCAGTTGATGGTCATCGCGACTGACGTCACCGAGAAGCTGCGCCTTGCGCGACATGCAGAGGAGCAACGATCAGCCCACGAGCGCGAACTCATGGCGATGCGACGGATCGTGGCAAGCGGCACGCTGCCCTTCGCCGCGTTCCTTCGATCCGCTCAGCAGCGGCTCGACCGCATCGAAGTGCTGGTACCCGATAACCCCAATGACCTCAGCGTTGAAACGCTCGGGGAGATGTTCCGCCATGCGCACACAATCAAGGGCGAGGCGCGGACCTTTGGTCTTGCCGCAATGGAAGAGAGTGCGGCGCGACTCGAAGATACGCTCTCGCGGACCATGAAGCCGCGCAGCCTTGCTCGAGAAGTGCCGATGGAGCGGCGCACGGAGCTAGTGGCGGACCTGGCGACCGCCCGACAGAAGCTGGCAGAGAGCCGCGCCCTGCTGGTCGAGGCCAGTCCCCTGGGAGAGGACGTGTTGGCACAGGTCACCGTCTCCAACGATGATCTGAGTCGCGTCGTCGAACTCGTACAGGGCCAGAAGGGCGCGCTTGCGGAAGCAGTCATCAAGCTTGCCGCGCGGCCCTTTGCTGAATGCGTTGCCGGGCTCAGCGACAGCGCACCAACCTGGGCCGGTGCGCTTGGCCGACGCGCGCGGATCGAACTCAGTGGGGGGGCCGTGCGGGTGCCGGCCGACCTCGCGCAGAGCTTGCGCGGCTGCATCACGCATCTAGTCCGCAACGCGATTGCACACGGGATCGAGCCCGCGGAAGAGCGAGTCGCAAGCGGCAAGAGCGAGATCGGTGTGGTCTGGCTGCGTGCCGTGGTCGAGGGGAGCAATGTTGTCGTCGAAGTGGAGGACGACGGCCGTGGACTTTCGCTGGACAAGCTCCGTGAGCGAGCACTCGCGCTGGGTCTGACGCCGCCAAGCGATCCTCGCGACCTACCCTTCCTTGAAGGGCTCACGACCGAGAGTGCGGTCGGTTCGCTGTCCGGCCGTGGGGTGGGCTTGACCGCGGTGCGCCAGGAGCTTCGCGAGCACGGCTACGAGCTTGTGCTGGCACCCGGGCCCAATGGCGTGGGGACACTTGCACGCATCTCTCGTCGAGGACCCACTGGCAGGGTTGCCATTTGATACGCTTGAATCGTGGCTCGTTCGCGGAGTGAGATCGAGGCTGAGCTGGCACAGCTCAGCGATCGAATTGGCGAGCTTGAGCAGGAGTTGGCCCAGGCACCCGACCTCCCGGCGCATGTGGAGGTCCCCGAGCAGCTGCTTGAAACCTTTCAAGGTGCGCAGCGCTTCGTGTCGCGCTACTTCTCTGGGTTTCAGCGCGCGCCCGATCGCGGCACCATCAAGATCGGTGCCGAGCGCTACATCCTCGTGCGCGCTGCGTCGATGTCTGTCGAGTTCTTCGACCTGGTCGCGTCACTGTACGCGGAGCGAGGGGGCGAGGAGGCGCGCATGGTGGCGGAGAACCTGCTCTTTGACGTGGGGCATGCACTCGGCAAGGCCGACGCTCACGCATTTCATGAGCGCATGGGAGTGACCGATCCCATCGAACGCCTCTCTGCGGGACCGCTGCACTTCGCCCACGCCGGCTGGGCGTTCGTGAAGCTGCTCCCACCGTCAGAGCCACGCCCCGACGAGGACTACGTCCTGCTCTACGATCATCCCTACTCCTTTGAGGCAGACGCGTGGATGAGCCGGGGGCGCAAGTCGGCCCGCCCTGTCTGCGTGATGAATTCGGGCTACTCGTCGGGCTGGTGCGAGGAGAGCTTTGGTCTCTCCTTGGTCGCGGTCGAGCTCGAATGTCAGGCCTGTGGTCACGCGCAGTGTCGCTTCGTCATGGCGCCGCCGACCAAGATCGAGGAACGCGTCGCGCAGTTTCGTGGGGAGGGCCGCGTCACGAATCCAGTCGGGATGTCGACGGTCGAGGTGCCGGAGTTCTTTCAGCGCAAGCGCATGGAGGATGCGCTTCGCGCGAGCCGGGACGAGCTTGAGATCCGCGTGCAGGAGCGCACGCGTGACCTCGCAGCCGCCAACGAGGCACTCGAAGTTGAACTTCGGAGCCGCGCGGAGCTGCAACATCGACTCGCCCAGGCGCAGCGACTGGAGAGTTTGGGCCGACTTGCGGGCGGCATTGCGCATGACTTCAGCAACATGCTCACGGTTGTGCTCGGGCACACGAGCGCCTTGAGAGCAGCGCTTTCCCATGATCTTGAGCTCAAGGCAGAGACCGACGGCATCGCGGCCGCGGCCCGTCGTGCGACCAGTCTGATCCGTCAGCTCCTCGCGCTTGGTCGGAGACAGATGCTCCAACCGACGCTCGTCGACCTCAATCAGACGGTGCGCTCGACCGAGACGATGCTTCGCCGCGTCATCGGCGACGACATCATTCTTGAGTTGCGCCTAAGTCCAAGCTGTCCAGTTGTACTTGTGGACGCTGGCCAGCTTGAGCAGGTCATCGTCAATCTGGTCGTCAACGCCCGAGAAGCCATGCCGAGCGGCGGCCGCATCACGTTGCAGACCGACACCGTGGAGTTGAGCGCTGACGACCCGCTGCGCCCCACCGAGCTTCCCGCTGGGCGCTATGCGCAGCTCGATGTCCTCGATGAAGGCGAGGGCTTGGACGCCGCGTCGGCGAGCCAGATCTTCGAGCCATTCTTCACGAGCAAGTCCCAAGGTGGCGGTCTTGGCCTGGCAACCAGTCTTGGCATCGTGCAGCAGGCGGGTGGTCATCTGGTTGCGAGCAACCGCGAGGTTCGGGGCGCGTGCTTCCGCGTCCTCCTACCGTGGACCGACGAGCCCGCCCAGATTCACGCGGGCCATTCTGGGTCGAGCTTCGCCGCGGGAGTGGCCGGGCGCGGTCGAGTCTTGCTCGTCGAAGATGAGTCCAAGGTCCGCGAACTCACAGAGGGCGCGCTGCGGCGCACAGGCTATGAGGTCTACGCGGCATTCGACGTGCCATCGGCACTGGGGATCTACCAACGACTTCACGGTGAGATCGACCTGTTGCTGACGGACGTGGTGATGCCCGGACGCAGCGGCCTTGAGCTGATGGACGAGCTGCTGGCCAAGGATTCCTCCCTCTCGGTGCTCTTGGTGAGCGGCTACAGCGACGAGGTCGTGCACAGGCGCGAGTCCTTGCCAGCTGGTGTGCGCTTGCTCGCCAAGCCCTACTTGCCCGAGCAGCTCCTCGAGGCCGTCGCGTTGATGTTGGCCCAGCGCCCGACCCGGGGGGCTGGGTGAAGCGCAGAGCGCTGCGCTATCGTTTCGGCATGGCCCCACGCAGCACGAACCGTCGACCGCTCCTCTTCACGATTGCCCTCGCCGCCCTCTGCGGCACCGCGCTCGCATGCACACCCGCAGCAAGCGGTGATGGCAAAGGCGGATCCAAGAGCGACGGCAAGGGGGACAAGCCCGCCGAGAAGGACACGAAGGCCGGGGGTGCTGACGTCGAGATCGGCCCCAACGGCATCAACGTGGGGAACGGCGATGTCAAAGTCGGCGCCGGTGGCGTCGAGGTCGGTGGCGCGGGCGGCGTCAAGGTTGGACCCGATGGCATCGATATCGGCGGTGGTGCCGTGAAGGTCGGCGAGGGTGGTATCGCGCTCGATGGCGCCGAGGTCGACGGCTGCAAGGAAGGCAGCTGCACCCAGACCTGCAGCAAGGATGCGCCGTGCACCTTGGGTTGCTCGGGGGGCAAGTGCACACAGACGTGTGAGGCCGGATCGGTCTGCACGGTCGGCTGCTCAGGCGGTGGTTGCACGCAGAACTGTCAGGACGGTGCCAACTGCACGCTCGCATGCTCAGGCGGCGACTGCGTGCAGAATGCCGCTGCGAACGCGATCGCCATGGTCGCGTGCTCGGGCGGTAGCTGCACGCAAGCCTGCGATGCCGCGGCCACGTGCACCAAGAGCTGCAGCGGCGAGGGCTGCAAGTAGTCACGGCTCGGACGGCACGACGTCGTTTCGCACGCGCGCACCGGCTTTAAGTCCGACGGGCACGGCCTGTGTGCTGCGTCGGTCCATGACCGACGCACACACCGATCCGAACTAGCGACGATAGGCGCGGGTTAGATCCTTGGTGAGGTTCTTCTGGTGCGCCTCGATGGTGCCGCCGCCGATCTCCAGCAGCTTCGCATCGCGCCAGAGCTTCTCCACCGGATACTCGCGGCAGTAGCCAGCGCCGCCCATGACCTGCATCGCAAAGTCGGCAACTTCCTTGCCGACCGTCGAGGCGAAGAGCTTCGCTGCGTCGCTACCGATTCGGTTGCGAGAGTTTGGACCGACGTCACGGGCGACGTTGTAGGTCATGCTCTTTGCGGCGTAGGCCTTCGCGTAGCCTTCGCCGATATAGCGCTGGATCTGTCCGAAGCGGTTGAGCGGCTCACCAAATGCCTTGCGTTGGTCTGCGTATTCGACCATGAGCTCGACACATCGATCCGCGATTCCGACGCTCATCGCCGCGAGGGTGAGGCGCTCGATCTCGAGGTTGCGCATCATGTGGGTCAGGCCGTCGCCTTGCTGGCCGACCAGATTGCGCAGCGGGACCTTGCAGTCCTCAAAGATAAGCTCCGACATCGTGGAGCCACGCATGCCGAGCTTGTCGATGTGTTGGCTGGTGCTAAAGCCGGGGCAGTCGCGATCGACGATGAAGGCAGTGATGCGGCCGTCGACCTTGGCGTAGACGAGGAAGCAGTGGCCTTCGCAGCCATTGGTGATGTAGGTCTTGGTACCGTTGAGGCGCCAGTGATCGCCGTCTTTGACGGCAGTCGTCGACATCGCCATCACGTCCGTGCCGGCGCCCGGCTCGGTCATCCCCATGCCGCCGATCCACTTGCCGGACAACACGTTGGGCAAGTAGTAGTCGAGTAGCTCACGCGAGGCGCCAAAGTAGAAGTTGTTGACGAACAACATCGAGTGAGCGAGGTAGGCGAGGCAAAAGCCCGGGTCGTACTTGCTCAGCTCGTGGTGCACGATCACGGCCGCGACAGCGTCGAGACCGGCGCCGCCGTCTTCATCGGGAATCGTGATGCCAAGAAGATTGAGGTCGCCGAGCCGACGGAACAGCTCGACGTCGAGCTCGCCCTTGGCATCGGATGCGGCCGCGCGGGGACCCACTTCCTTGCGGGCGAATTCGCTGACCATCTGGCGCAGCAGGAGGTGCTCTTCGCTGGGGTTAAAGAGCGCGTCGGAGAGGTCGGCCATACGGGCGAACGATGCCCCATGTTGCACGAACGTCAACGCCCAAGCGCGCTGTGCGAGTGCCGGTTTTGGCAGCCCGCTGGCTTCGCAGGTGCGCAGAGCTTCGCACGCATGTGATCATCGGATCGTGGCGTGAACGGGTGGAGAGGTCCTCAACTCGCGTAGAGCACCTCGCAGGGCGCGATGGGTGACCGATGGGTAGACTCTCGCTCATGCGAACGGCCATGACCGCAAACGGCGAGGGGAATGACGTGGGTGTCGGCGGCGCAGACGAGGAGAACCGTGCGCAGGCCACCGGGATGGGTGAGGGGAGGGCGAGGCGCCGCCCCTCGGATCGACTGGTCGGGCGTGTCGTCGTGGGCGCACTGATTTGGTTGGTTGCCGCGTTCGTGCCGATCGCGGGTCCATGGAGTGTGCTCGGCCTTTGCCGCATCGCATTTGGACAGGGAGTCTTGTCGGGGCTCTCGGCGCTCACGTCGATTGGCGGACCGAGTCTGCTCGCGGCGTTGCTGCTCATGCTCTGGTGGCTGGATCCGGGGCACCAGCAAGCGCCGCGCCCCGTGAGCCCGGAGGGCGAATCAAACGGCGAAGAGCCCGCGACGCTCACCACCCTCAAGAGCGCGATTCGAGGGCTCACCACGGTCTTTCACGCCCAACTCGTCGTGATCGCGTGGAACCTCTGGCGCGCGAGCGAGGCCCCGAGCCTCCAGATGGTGGCGCCATGGAGCCTGCTGGGCTTCGCGGTCGTTGGAGGAATCTATCTCGCCTATCGAACCGCGCAGGCGGGCGCGGAGCAAGGCGGCACCGGCGAGCTCTCGATCGCCTGGCACGCGCATTGGCTTGGCATCGTCGTGCTGGGCCTGTGCGGCTGGCTCCGCCTCCAGGTCGTTGATGGCATCGCACTCGGCTGGGCGCTTGAGGTCTACGCCCTCGGGGCATTGCTGCTGGTGTCGACGCCGCCTGTCCGCCAAGAGCGGTAGCGCTCGACTGCGACGCTGCAGCGAGGCTTGCGCTCAGGTCGCCGGTGGGTAGCCGCGGAATCGCTGCACGATCGGGTAGCGTCGACCGTGCCACGCCTTGCGAGACACGCGAAGCGTCGGCGCGGCTTGATGACGCTTAAACTCCGCGATCTGCGTCATGTGTCGCACGCGGCGAATCGTCGCAAGGGTGGCCCCTGGGACCGGCCCACCGCCGTTGGCGCCACCGGTCAAGATGCGGAAGATCTCGTCGTCCTCGAGTTGATCCTCCAGGATGCCCGCCAAGATCGGGTCGAGGACCTCATAGGGCGGCAGCGAGTCCTGATCTGTCTGGCCATCGCGGAGCTCTGCGCTGGGGGGGCGAGTGATCACCGCCTGCGGGATGATCTCCTCGCCCGCTCGCTCGTTGATGCGACGGCACAGCGCATAGATCTGCAGCTTGAATACGTCGCTGATCACGGAGAGTCCGCCGTTCATGTCGCCATAGAGCGTGCAATAGCCGACGGCCATCTCGCTCTTGTTGCCGGTCGAGAGGAGGATCGGTCCGAGCTTGTTGCTGATCGCCATCAGCAGCGTGCCGCGGATGCGGGCCTGAAGGTTCTCCTCGGTGACGTCAGGCGGACGATCGCCGATGATGGGTGCCAGGCTGCCAAGGAAAGCGGACTGTGCGTCCTCGATCGAAATCACGTGCTGACGCAGCCCGAGTCGGTCGATGAGGCCCTTGGAGATATCGCGCGAGAGCTGAGCCGTGTAGCGCGAGGGCATCTCGACGGCGAGCACGGAGTCGCCACCGAGCACGGCCGCGGCCAGGTAGGCGACGAGCGCGGAGTCGATGCCACCGGAGAGCCCTAGGGTGGCCTGGCGGAATCCGAGTTTGCCGACGTAGCCGCTCACGCCAAGTGTGAGCGCGGCCTCAATCTCATCCAGCTCATCATCGTCGAGCCGAATCGCGCAGGCCTTGGGAGAGTCCCAAGCCGGCTTGACGTTGATCGCGGCAGCTTGCGCCGCTGCCTCGACGACGGTGAACCGCCGATCGCTCGAGGACCAGTGGGCTTCGACGTAGCCCGACGCGAAACGCGGACCAAGGCCAGCGAGCGAGCCATCTGCGCTGACGATCATCGAAGATCCATCGAAGATCAGCGAGTCGTTGCCACCGACGAGATTGCAGTAGAGCACCCCGACCCCATGCCGAGTCGCAACGCCTTCGCAAAGCGCAGCGCGAAGATCGAGCTTGCCTGCGTGAAACGGCGAGGCACTGAGATTGCACAAGAGCTCGGCGCCCGCGACTGCCAGATCTGCGCTGGGATCTGCGCCATACATACGAAGTCCGCCCCAGACTCGCGGGTCGGTCCACATGTCTTCGCAAATCAGCACGCCAACTTTGACGCCGGCGATTTCAAAGACCGCCTGCTCGTCCCCATGCCCGGGGGAGAAGTGGCGCGACTCGTCAAAGACGTCGTAGGTCGGCAGCAACCGCTTCGCGACGGAGTTCACTGCGCCCTTGCGGACCAGGTGCGCGACGTTGCGGGGATGTGCTTCGCCGTCCCGCCATTCAAGCCCTCCAACCAGCAACGCGGGTGATTGGGCGTCGCGCGTCGCTGCGGCCAGCTCGGCCAAGGCCGCCTGACTCGATGCGGTCAGCAACCGCCGCTCGCAGAGATCGCGAGGCGGATAGCCGACCAGCGTGAGCTCGGGCATCAGCACAAGATCGACGCCGCGATTGCGGCCCTCTTGCAGGGCGGCCAAGCACTTGTCCAGATTGCCTTGGAGGTCGCCGACGATGGTATCGATCTGAGCCAGTAGGATTCTCATCTCAACCTCTCTGGTGTGCAAGCGCGACCGCTACCCTGCGGCCCGGTCTGTTTGGTCGAAATACGATACGAAGCTGGGAGCGGCACAGGTTGTGCAGCGCGCTCGCAAGACGCGAACGCGCTGCCACGGAGCTTCGACTACGAGTCCGTACTCGGCTCGTCGTCGCCTGCCGTTGCCTCCGGCGTTGCACTGGGCTCGGGGTCGCCGTGTGGGCCATCTTGTGGCGACGTCGCAGGTTCTGCGCCGTCCTCCGAGGACGCGCCCTCGTCGTCATGGTGCGCGTCGTAGTCAACCTCGTGCACGGCTTGCGCGTGGTCGTCGGTGGCATGGTCGCGATCGCTGAGGTCATCCTCGCTCAGCTCCAGTCCGCCGTCGGCGACGACATCGTGGGGCGTCTCTGCGGGCACGCTGGCCGCGTTTCCGTCCTCGGAGCTCTCGGCATGTGCCAGCGCCAGCGCAGGACGCGGATCGCGAGCGGGCTCATCGTGCTTGCCTCGGCAGCTATCGCACATGCGATCGACTGCCGGTTCGCCTTCCGCCGCGGGGCGCAGCTGCATGCCCGGTGACCACACCCAGGTCCCTTCACACGCAGGCACGGTGCACGGCATGATCTCCGAGCCCGGCGGCAGCTTGAGATGTGCGGCCGGCGGCGGCGCGATCACAAGGTTGGGGCAGTCACGATGCCGCTTCCCAATGGAACACGCGAGCCGCAGCGGTTGCAGCGTTCGGCCCGCGAGACTGTCTTGGAGTTGCGCGCCTGTCTTGTAGCTCCACGTGCGCTCACAGCCTGCCTTACCGCAGGCCATCTCGCGATCGGGATGGGCTCGGCAAAAGTCGCGACACGATCGGCAGATCCGCTTGGGCGCTGCGGGATGCCGCGAGAGGTCGTCGGTGCCGAGAGCCGCCCAGTCTTCAAGCTGTGCATCGCGGCCCCAGGTCCAGGTCTTGCCGCAACCATGGACTTTGCACGGCTGTTCAAGCGGCTTGAGGGTCGCGACAAATCCCGCGCACAGCCGGCACAGCCGTGAGGGTGGTCCCTCGTGCAGCGCCGACTCATGATCGCGACGGCGCTTGCGGCTTCGTCCTCCGGACTTGCCCGTGCGCGCCTCCGCGGCTGCGGCGGCACCTGCCGCGGTGCCCGCTCCTTGGTCCTGCGACGAATCGAGGTGTGCAGCCGCATCCGACGGCTCGCTACCGCTTGTGGCACCGGCTCCTGGCTCATTCGCCCGCTCTGTAGCCGCCGCTTGCGCCCGGTTTGCCTTCTCGACCTCTCGTCGATACCACGCCTGATGACGCTGTTGTGCGTCGCGTGTCCACGTCCACGTGCGCTTGCAGCTCTTCACGCGACATGGAACCTCCATATCGCTCGCGTAGCGTTCTTCCTCGAAGCAACTCTGACAGAGTCGGCGAGGTGGGGTCTCGTCGCCGCCACGCAAGCGAGCCGCGGCTCGTGCTTCGCGTGTCCACGTCCACGTGTTGTTGCAGCCGGGCTTGCGGCACGGGACCTCCGTGTCGCCGACATCCTTGAAACGATCGCCGTCGAGCAGATGAGAGAACAAGCTCGCGCGCAGCGAACCGGCCTCACCCGGCCGCGGATCGATGCGGACTTGATCGCGATCCCGTGGTCCGCCACCGCGACCACCAAAGTCGCGTGATCGATCCCGCGGTCCACCGCCCCGTGGGCCGTCGCGAAAGCCATCGCGCGGACGATCGTGACCGCGGGGCGCTCCGCGATCCGCTGCACGCGGATTGCCGCGATCGCGCTCGTTCGTGCCGCCACCGACGGGTCCTGCACCGCTGTGTGGCCGCGGGCCACCCCGCTCGGAGCCCGGTCGCGGGCCACGATGTTCGCCATCCGGATGCGGCCTTCGTTGGCCTCGCTCATCGGGTCGTGGACCTCCGCGCCCTGCGCGTGGATCGGCGGCGTCGGATCGGCCCTCGGAAGGCTGTCCGCTCGACGCATCCCTCGGCGGCCGCTGTCGTCGCGGGCGATCGCCTTCGGGCTGCGATCCGGCAGGACCCTGACGATGCGACGGAGCCTGCGGCAACTCAGAGGCGGGCTGGCCATCGGCAGGTGTCGACGAACCCTCGGCCGCGTCAGCGTTCTCGCCGGTGCTCGATGCTGCGGTCGCTTCGCCGTCGGTCGGCTTTTTGCGACGGCGACGGCGACGGCGACGCTTCTTGGGTGCCTGTCCGTCGACGGCCTGCGCATTGTCGGATGCGTCGCTCTCGTCGCCGTCCTCTCCCTCGTCGCCGTCCTCGTCGTGTGCGTCGTCGGAATCGCGAGCAGCTTCGTGTGCGCCCGCGCCTTCGCGAGTTGAGGTCGTGTCGCTCATGTCCTTCGCACGCGGGCGACCGTCACCGGACGCGGTCGTGCGATCGGACGTGGCTGTGCTGTCGGGAGCGTCTGCCTCACGGCCCCGTTCTGTCGCTGGCGCGACCGCTGCGGCGTTCTCCGCCTCCCCTTGTTCTTGCACGCGCGCAGTATCTGCCGCAGCCCGCACCTCGTCCAGCGTCAGAGAACGCGCGCTACCCGTCCATTCGGGCGAGGCAGGGGCTGCTCTTGCGCCCGGACGGGCATCTTGCTCGCTTGCCCCCTATACTGCGGAATGTCGTCGAGGGGAGTCCACGCCACATGATCATTACACTGGCCGTGTTGGTCGGAGCCGCTGCAGGCGGCGCCACGTACATTTACGCGAAGAGCAAGAAGGCCAACAACGGAACTGCTGCCGTGACCGGCGGCGTGGTGGGCGCTGGATCGGCTGCTGCGACCATCGCAGCGACCGCGGTCGTGACCACGCTGTGGCCGCTCGCGCTGCTCGTCGGTGTTCCGCTCGCGCTGGGCTACTTCATCGGGAAGAGCCAAAGCCAGCGTGCGTTGCCGCCGGGACGATAATTTATTTGGCGAGAAGTCCCGCGGGCAGTTCGGCGAAAAGTCCGGCGCGACCTGCTAGAGCGCGAGGATCTTCGCGTAGAAGAACACCAGCGGCGCGACAAAGATCAGGCTGTCGACGCGATCGAGCAGTCCACCATGACCGGGCAGCAGTGAGCCCGAGTCTTTGACGCCGTGGCTTCGCTTCATCAGGGACTCGAGCAGATCGCCGACCTGCGCCAGCGCAGTGCCGGCGATCCCGAGAAAAAGCGTGTGGAAGAGGGAGAGCTGGGGGAGCAGCAGGAGCGGGCCCAGCACGATCGCTGCGCCCACGCCACCGACAAAACCACCGACGCTGCCTGAAATCGTCTTCTTGGGACTGACCGCCGGGTAGAGCTTGGGCCCTCCGACGAGGCGCCCGGCGAAGTAGCCACCGGCATCTGCCAGGAAGGAGATGCCAAGGGCGAGGGTCAGCCAGCCCGCACCACGTGCGCCGAGGTCAACCTTAAAGAGCGGCCAAATGCTCGCAAGAAGTGGGACGTAGAGAAGTCCACCCCACACGATCGTGAGCCGCCGCCCCGCCTCTTCGGGGTGTCGCGTAAAGAAGAGCACGCAGATCGCCATGCCGACCGAGCTCGCCGCGAGTGCGGGCGCGAGCGCCTTGTCTGCTCCGTAAACGGTTGCGGAGACCGCAATGCCCGTCGCCGCGACCGCTGCGGCGATCCGCAGCGCAAGCGAGCGCGTGTCATCGCCGGGACGGTGCGGAAGCGCCATGCGCAAGAACTCATCCTGCGCCATCACGATCGCGATCACGGAAAGCCCGAGGATGCTCCATGGCGTCGGATCCAGGTGGATCGCGGACAGCAGCACCGGAACCAGGATCGCTGCGGTCAAGAGCCGTTGCGGGAGTGAGCCGCCCGGGGCTTCATCACGCATCGTGGACGTCCTCACCATTGGCGCCGTCGCGCTCACTTGAGAGCGTTGTCTCGCCGCGAGGATCCGGGCCCTGCCCGGCACCGACGAGCTTGAGCGGCTCTTGCGGGGTCATGTCATCGAGCACGCGACCAAAGCGTCGCTCTCGACTCGAGTAGTCGCGGATCGCGTCGAGGAGGTCGGCCCGCTCGAACTCCGGCCACATCCGCTCGCTGAAGTAGAGCTCGGCGTAGGCCAACTCCCAAAGGAAGAAGTTTGAGATGCGGCGCTCTCCCGACGTTCGTATCAGCAGGTCGAGAGGAGGCAGCTGTGTGCCCGCCGACAAGGAAGCTTCGACGTGGGCAGCGTCGATCGCATCGGGCTCGAGCTCGCCATCGCGTACACGCTTGCAGAGGTCCTTGACCGTGTCGACGATCGCTTCGCGGCCGCCGTAGGAGAGCGCGAGGCACAGCACCATGCCTTGGTTGTGCGACGAGGCTTCGATCAGCTCCGTCAGCGGCTCGCGCACGAAGCGGGGCAGGCGATGGGTTTGCCCGACGGTCTTGAGGCGGATGCCGTTCTCGAGGATCTCGGCACGCTCTTCATGGAGATAGCGAAACAAAAGCTCCATGAGGTGCACGACCTCGTCGGGAGGTCGATCCCAGTTCTGGGCCGAGAACGCGAACAGTGTCAGGGCAGACAGGCCCATCTCGCGCCCGGCACGGACCACTCGGCGTACCGCGTCTGCACCCTGGCTGTGACCGACGGGGCGTGGAAGATTCCGCTCCTGTGCCCAGCGGCCATTCCCATCCATGATGATGCCGACGTGCGCGGGGAGCCGATCCAAGCTCAGCTCTGTGTCCACACGCTCCCCGGTTGCCTGCAACATCGCCAATGCCGGATTAGCACGCGACAGCGTACAGCGTCCACGCCTTGCGTTCGCCGCGCGTCGTCTTGGCCTACCGGCTTGGGCTGACCTGTCGCCACCAGCAAGCCACGGTGACGCGCTCGCGCTCCCGTTGATTCCCGCAGACGGCCAAGCCAGCCGGCGCTTCGGCCGGCGCTTGCCGCTGCCATGCCGTGCCCCTAGACTCGTCAGAGCGTACCGTAGCTACGGTACGTTGCTCTCGCGGCGTCGCCGGCGAGCCACTCACCTTCACTTCTGCCCCTTCACGACGCGCCCACGGCCTGGGCGCCGCGCCCCAAGCCACACTGAGGAATCCATGGGAATGTTCTCCCGCCTGGCGACACTGATTCGCTCGAACATCAACGAGCTGATCACCCGCGCTGAGGACCCTGAGAAGATGCTCAATCAGGTCCTCGTGGACATGAAGACGCAGCTTGTCGAGGCCAAGAAGCAGGTCGCAGTTGCGATCGCGGATGAAAAGCGCATTCGCAAGCAGTACGAGCAAGAGACCGCCAAAGCCCAAGAGTGGGAGCGCAAGGCGATGCTCGCGATCAAGGCGGGCGACGACACCCTCGCCCGCGCCGCACTGCAGCGCAAAAACGACCACGAAGAGATCGCTGCCCAGCTGCTCGCACAGTGGGAGGCGCAGAAGGCCTCGGTCGAGCAGCTCAAAGAGGCGCTGCGCGGACTCGATAACAAGATCGAGGAGGCCAAGCGCAAGCGCAACCTCCTGGTCTCCCGTCAAAAGCGGGCAGAAGCTCAGCGCACGATCAACGACACGTTGTCGAGCATCAACAGCTCGAGTGCGTTCGACACCTTCGAGCGCATGAGCGAGCGGGTCACTCAGCTTGAGGCGGAGGCAGAAGCAACCGCGGAGCTGGGCGAAGGCATGCCCGATTCCTCGCTCGACAGTCAGTTCAAAGCGCTTGAAGCGGGTGCCGGCGTCGATGATCAGCTTGAGGCGCTCAAGCAGAAGATGGCCCTGGGGCCCGCTACGTCCGCGCAGAAGGCCCTCGCGGGAGACCGTTTTGACGGGAAGGCTGACGGGAGGGCCGGCGCCAAGGCTTCCGGCAGCAAGCCTTCGCCGGCAGCGTCCGCCAAGCACGACGACGTGGACCTGGACGACGAGGACGTTCACGCGGAAGGTGGCGGCGACGAGGGGACCAGCGACGACGTCGAGGTCGATCCCGCAGAGACCGCGGCCCGCGAGGCTGAGCTTGACGCTCAGCTTGAAGAACTCAAGCGCAAGCTTAGCGCGACCTAGGCAGGTACTCGCTGGTAACGCGCTCCTCTGCATGAGGAGGGAGAGGCGACGCGACGCGGTCCTACTTGGCCGCGGTCGCTTGGTCGAAGGCGTCTATCGCATTGTCGATCGAGGCTTCGCTGCCTGGTGGCGTGGCGATCGACGCGGCTGGGGACGGCGATGCGAGCTCGGGCACTTCCGGCGCGTGCTGCTCGACCGGGCGGCTTGACTCTTCTTCGAGTCGCGGCGCGGTCGCGGCGATGGTCTGGGCCATGGTCCCGGCGGCGCGGCGGGAGCTTGCTCGGCTGCCGGTATTGTTGACGTACCACGCACGCTGTGCGGCCGCGGCCGCATCTTCCACGGCACTCGCATCTTCACCGACCACAAAGAGATGTTCGCGGTTGTTGCGATGGCCGACTTCGCCGACCCGCTCGCCGCTGGGGTTGTGAATTCCGATCGACGCGCCGACGTAGCGCGGGTAGCTGCCCGAAGCGACCGCGACGTGGCCGCGCCGACGAAGCTCTTGCTCGATCCAGTCACGCGAGACAAAACCCTCGTCGCTAAACGAGACCATCAGGAAGCGGGCGCGTGCGCGCGCGATGATGTGCGACATGGAAGCGGCGAAGGTCCGCTTGGAGTTGAACTCCGAGCGACGCTCGCGACAGTCGATGCGCTTGCACGCAGTGCCATAGATCGCGGGTGCGTCCCATAACACCACGGTCTCCCAGACGTGGTAGTTGCCGAGATACTTGTGCTGATTGTAGGGAGGATCGAGGTACACAAGATCGCCCTCAAGCTGCTCGACGGCTTGGAGCGCGTCGAGACGATGTGCCTCTCCTTTGCCTGCCGTGGCGCGAGGAAGGATCTGCGGCAGGCGCAGTCGGATCGGTTGATTGGATCGAGTCGCCCACTCCTTGAGGTAGGCCATCTGCACGCCGGTGGTCGAGTCGACACGATCGGCCGCTTCGAGGATCGCCGTGAGCAAGACGGCGTGAAGATCAGCGCCGAGCTCGGACTCGCGCTCAAACAGCCAGTCGCGCATCGCCTGCAGGCGCGCGGCGTTGTGCGGCTGCAAGTAGCGCGAAGCGGTCGCGTAGTTCTCAACGAACCAGCCATCCTGACCGGGCAGCTCGTTGAGCTCGTCGATCAGCGCGGTCGCGCGCTCGCCAACGTCTTGCAGATCACTTGCGACATAGCAGCTGGCAAGGATGTGGGCGTAGGCGTTGTGGTCATTGGCAAGGACACGGATGCCACGTGCCTTGAGTGCGTGTCCGACTCGCGAAGTGCCCGAAAACAGATCGACGGCGTGCCGTACGTCGGATAGCGCAGCAACCCCCTCAAGAATCGCGGGAAGGAGTCTACGCTTTGATCCGAGATACTTAATCACCGTGTCGGCCTCCGTGGGATCACGGTCTGCGCAGCACGCTGCACCTAGTCACCGCCCTGGAGCTCTCGGCGAAGGGTTTCGGCGACTTCGAGCGCACAGGCATAACGCTCGGAGAGCTCGGCATCTCGCTGCGCCGCGCCGCGACGTTCGAGCTCTCCGCAAAAGCGCTCAAGGTGGGTGAGCGCGGCGGCGCGCTCGCCCGCGCTGAGTAGCGCGCGGGCCAGTCCATAGTGGGCCTCTAGATAGTCGGGATGGCTCTTGACCAGCTCGCGAAATCCGACGATCGCAAGCTTGGTGTCCGACTGTCGGAGCGCCAGCTCGGCCAGATTAAAGCGGGCCTCGGGCTGCGAAGGGTCAAAGCTCAACGCGTGATCAAATGCGTCGCGCGCGGCATCAAGATCGCCCTTCTCTGCGAGCAAGCTGCCAAGATTGGTGGCCGCGCCGGAGAGCGAGGGTTCGAGTTCGAGCGCCTTGCTGTAGCACTCGATCGCTTGTTCAAGCTGCGGCGATGCCGGATCTCCATCCCAGGCCAGCTCGTGGTCGCGTCCTGCGACGAACCAGTCGTAGGCGGTGCTGGGCGCAGCGCTCGAGTCCGCGGTGGTCTCGACCCAGGGTAGCGCCAAGACGGTCGCGACCTGCTCGTGGAGCACGCGCACGTCGAAGTCCAGCAAGAGCTGACCGGTGGTTGGATCGAAGCTGCGGTCGCCGTCTCCGACCACGACGCGATCGAGATCGCAGCGCACCCGAAGCGATGCGAGTGGATCGTCGACGCGCGGAAGATGAAGCTTGAGCGCGCCGATGCTTCGCCGCACACGCTGCAGGGGCAGGCCCGCGTCGAGCAGCCCCTTGGCGACCTTGATCGCGACAAGGTCCTTAAAGCTGTACGTGAGTCGAGTGCCGTCGCGTGACGAGGGCACAATGAAACCAGTCTGTGACCAATACCGAAGTCGACTCTCCGGCAAGTCAAAGATGCGGGCGACTTCGCGGATCGCGAAGCGTGCACCTTCGTCCGTGGATTCGTTGGCTGCGTTCGACACGGAGGATCTCTGGTTCGCCAGCAGTGTATCGCCAGCGCCAGCGAACTTGGCTGGTCTTGGCTATCGCGCCTTCGCGATCGTGGCCGGCATCGATACCACGGCGTCACCGTCGATGAGTAGCCGGGTGCCTCGCGCGTTCGCATGGATGTCCAGCGCCCATCCACGATGCTCGTTCCACGGTGCGCCTTGTCGGGCAAACTCGCGCTGGAGCGTTCTGTCCAGGTGCTTGCGCACGACCGGCTCATGGGGAAGCGCCTCGGCGAGACGATCGACGGCATAGCGGTCGAGCAGATCGTCGAAACTGTCGGCGACGAGCCCGAGATCGAGCGTGAGCATCACCGTCACGAATGCGTTTTCAGCGCTTCCATTTGCCCGTCGGGCGCGCGTGCTGCTCGCGGGGTCACTTTTTCGCCGAGCAGGCGTCGCGCGATTCCTCGACGTCGTGCGCTTGGCCGCGGGTTCCTCACTCTTGTCGCCCGATCGCTGTCGCAGGTTGGCGTCGCTCGATCCGGTTGGCCCCTCACGTCCACGCTCGCTGACCCAAGCCGACCCACCGAGGCCATCGCGCGGGAGCTGCGATGGACGCTGGGGCTGGAGCTTCGCTTGAGGAAGGGCTGGAGAGAGGGCGGAAGAGAGGGCGGGAGAGAATTCCCCGCGGAGGATCCGACCCGCCCACTCACCCTCGACCATGTAGCTCGCGGTCCCAAGCAAGAGCTCAAGGGCGGTCGGAGAGATCACCTCGCGCACTTCGCGGCGAAACAGTGAGGGGCGAAGAATTCGCTGGAAGCGATTGGCCGGCAGGCTCCCTGCCGTAAGCACTGAGGTAGTCACGTGTCCTACATTGTCCAGGGACCGCGCCGCTCGAGCAAGTTTCGGGCGCTTGGCACCCGAGATCACTCCCGGCCAGGGGCCCGGGGGCCTCCGCACCTGCTTCCGCGTGCGCAGTTCCCGGGCGCGACACGCAAGCCCGGGCTCGAACGGTCCATCGACGCGTCGTTGGCAGGTCCCTGCACCGCGCTCGCTATCCTCCGACCGTGACTCTCCCCGCCGTCGACATCCTCCTCGTGCTCGATCCGGTCGCGTCGCTCAATCCCGCGGCGGACACGAGCGTCGCGATGATCCGCGAAGCGATCCGCCGCGGTCATCGGCCATTTAGTGTCGAGCTTGAGGGTATGTCGCTTCACGGCGGGCAGGCGCGGGCGTGGGCGCGTCCGCTCGGGTTGGTGCCGGACAATGACAGCGGACTTACGCGTGTCGTCGAGATCGGACCGGCGTCGGCGCGCGGCCTTGAGTCCTTCGCTGCGGTGCTGATGCGAAAAGATCCGCCGTTTGACGAGGGCTACCTGACCGCGACTTGGATCTTGGAGCGTGCACGCAACAAGACCGTGCTCATCAACGATCCAGACGGATTGCGCCGCGCGAACGAGAAGCTCTCGATCCTCGAGTTTCCCGAGCTCACACCCGAGACACGGATCTTGCGTCGACGCGTCGATCTCCTGCAGGCGCTGGATGACTTTGGTGGTGCGATGGTCGTCAAGCCTGTCCTTGGCTTTGGCGGTCGTGGTGTCTTGTTGGCACGTCGCGGCGACCCGAATCTGTCCTCGATCCTCGAGGTCGCGACCGAGGAGGGTGCGAAGTGGACCGTCGCGCAAGCCTTCCTTGAGCGAGCAAAAGAGGGCGACAAGCGGATCCTGCTCGTCGACGGAGAGCCGATCGGCGCGGTGCTCCGCGTCCCTGCGGCGGGCGAGGTTCGCAACAACTTCCACGCGGGCGGTGCCCCCGCGCTGACGGCGCTTGATGACGACGATCGAAAGATCTGCGCGCGGGTCGGGCCCTGGCTGCGGGCCCAAGGCCAATTCTTCTCCGGCATCGACGTCATTGGCGGGAAGCTCACTGAAATCAACGTGACCAGCCCGACCGGCATGCAGGAGATCGATCGCCTCCATGGCCTGAGCGGCGACAAGACGATGGCAGCGCTGTTCTGGGATGTCCTCGAACGCAAGATTGCGCAAGGTTAGGGCTGCTCGCGTCATCGGCGATGTCGTGTTGGCAGCCACGATCGATCGCCGGTGCGCTTGCGCACCGATGCATGTGGATGCGCGCGAGCATTCGCCGTAGGATGGAGCCAGAGCCCCATGGCAAAGCCTCCGACCTCACTCAAGGAATTGCTCGCCAATGAGCTCGCTGGGCTCTACGCGTTTGCGTACCGAGTGACGGGCGATCGCGAAGAGGCAGAGCGCGGACTCCAAGAGCTGTACTCCCGCGTCTCGGAGGGTGGCGGTGCCGATCTGATGGCCCAGCCCGATCCCGCGGGGCACCTGCTTGGCCTGCTCGCGCGCTCGCTCGACGAGAGCCTCGGTCGCAAGGCGGAGCAGAGCTTTGAGTCGCTCGATGACGTGCTCCGCAACGACGTCACGCGTCCCATCGATCTTCGCAAGGCCGGCATGTCCGAGGATCCGCATCGCGTGCATCTGATGCTCTGGGAACTCAAGCGCACCTGCCTCACCGCGGCGCTGTGCTGCCTGCCGCCGGGCGTGCGACTTTCGTTTGTTCTCACCGACTGCATGGGTTACTCGCCGGCCGAAGCGGCGGCGCTCCTCGACATCAAGGAGAGCGCGTATCGGGTTCGACTTACGCGCGCACGCAAGCGCATCGAGGACTACCTCACCCCGCGCTGCTACCACGTCGATCCGCAAAATCCGTGCAGCTGCCCGGGGCGTCTGATGATCGCGATCGACAAGAACTTCGTGGTCGAGCCGGCCAACCCCGCAGATATCCCGCACGAACCGCACGACGCGGACGGGCCACGACGTGACATGGGCAGCCTCTATCGCGGCCTGCCGCCCGTCCAGCCCACGGCTGCGCAGCGCCAGCGTCTGCTCGGATGATCGCTCAACAGGTTCGCCGTCGCTGCCCGGAGCGGCCACGACGGCCGTGGGGACATCGCAGGTCATGAGCGCCGCACTGATCTGTGCGGTGCTCTCCGCGATCTGCTGGGTAGCGCTGGACGTCACGCGCAAAGAGCTCGTCACCTCGCTCGATCGGGCGGCGATCCTCGCGTGGCTGAGCGCGGCCTCGATGCCCTTCTATCTGGGATGGTGGTGGCTCATGCCGCCAACCCCGACGGATCTCGCGATCTGGCTCGGACCTGGCCTGGGGGTGTTGGCGTGCAACGTGATTGCGGGGCTGCTCTTTCTCAAGGCGCTCTCGCTCGCGGGCTTTAGTGCCAGCATTCCCTTTCTCTGTCTTGGCCCCGCGTGCACGATCTGTGCGGCGTGGATCTGGTTGGGCGAGACGCCTTCCTCGTTTCAGCTCGCGGGCCTTGGAACGGTCACGCTGGGCGCCGCGCTCTTGATCTGGGATGCGCACGCGACCAACGACGCGCAGGCCAGCCAAGATCCCGGGACGCCGTCGCACATCTGGGGTGCGCTCGCGATGACGACCGTCGCGGCGCTGTGGTCGATGTCGGCGACGCTCGACAAGCTCGCGCTCCAAGGCATGGGCGCTCCGCTCCACGCCGTCATCGAGATTGGCGGTGTGGCGATCTGCATGGCGCTGGTCGTGATCGTCACGCGCCGAGTGGAGCATGCCCGCCCCGACGCGCGAGCGACTCGCTGGATCGCTCTTGGCGCGGTGACAGGGGCCGCTGCGCTCGGGCTACAGCTGCTCGCGATTCAGGGCATGTATGTCGGCGCGGTCGATACCCTCAAGCGTGCGCTGGGAGTGGTCGCGTCTCTTGTGATCGGCGCGAGCGTGTACGGCGAGCGCGTCACCCCGCGCAAGATCTGCGCAGCGATGCTGATGGCGACCGGTGCAGCGCTCATCTTGTGGCCTTGAGGGGCCCGCGCGGTCAGATCGCCACAGCAGCCCCGCGGGACCCCGAATGGCGCGTCTTAGCTCGGTGTCGCGACGCCCTGCTCCAGGCGATCCACGATCAAGTCGACCAGCCAGTGCAGGTGAGCGCGGCGCTCGGCGAGCGCATCGGGAGCGGTCGGGTCGCTGGGGAAGAACGAGGGCAGCGCGGGCGCGAGGATGAAGTAGTTCACGATCGCGGAGGTGAAGGTCACAAACCACTGACGCGTCGCCATCGGGCCGGTGTCGGCGGTCACGCCCTTGAGCGCGGCCGCGGTCCAATGGGCAAGCGGTGTGATGCTCCGCTCGAGCAGGTGCACCTGCTCGCCGTTGGAGGCGAGGATGCTCTGCACCAGTCGCGCCCACTCGCGATGGGTCTCGATGAACTCGAGATAGGCGTCGAGAAGCCGGTGCGCGAGCGCTCGGCCGCTGCGATCTTGATCACTTGCGACGCCGGCCAAGACCGCGGCAAGGGCAGCCATCTGCGCACGGTGATAGTCGTCGAGCACGGACTCAAATAGCGTCTCTTTGCTGTCGTAGTGATAGAAGACCGAGGCCTTGCGCGTGCCGGCAAGGATCGCGACGTCGCGCATGCTCACGCCGTCGTAGCCTCGCTCGCAAAAGAGCTGCTTGGCGGCGTCCAAAATGCGCTGCGCAGCGCCGGGCTTGGGATCGGCCGGGCCGTCGTCTTCGGAGCCCTCGGCACCCTCGGCCGCACTCTCGGCCGCGCTCTCGGATTGCGCCGCAGGTTCGCTTCCGCCGGACTGGGTCGCATCCTCTGCGGTCGGGTTGGTGCCATCCGTGCTGGTGGAATCTGAGCTGGACATTGACATGGGCCTTGGGTCCTACAGGTGCTGGGACAGGTGGTCGGAAAGCTTGGCGAAGAGAGAGGCGCCAGAGCGGCGATCGGTTTCACATCGAGCGTGAAGCCGGCGCTTAGATGAAGGTCGTGCTGAGCTCACCGAGCTCGAGTCCCTCGCTTCGGATCGTGACGCGAGATCCGGGAACGAGCGGCGTCACGCCCTCTGGCGTGCCTGTGTAGATGAGGTCGCCGGGGTGCAGCGTGAGGGTGGCGCTGAGATAGGCGAGCAGCTCAGGTACCGAGAAGATCATGTCGCGGGCGCGTCCACGCTGGACTTCACGACCGTTGTGCTCGCCGACGATGCTGATCGCGTCCATGTCCGGGGCAAAGCCGGGCGGGTTGAGGCGAATCCACGGTCCGCACGGTCCCGCGCCATCAAAGCCCTTGGCCCGCGTCCATTGCTTGTCGCGCTTTTGCAGGTCGCGATTGCTCACGTCGTTCCCGAGTGTCCAACCCGCGACGTAGTCCCAAGCCTGCTGCGCCGCGATGCGATGCGCCTTTCGACCGATCACGAGAACAAGCTCCGACTCCAGATCGATGCGCTCGTAGCCACGCGGCAGCTCGACCTCCGCGCCGTGAGCGACCAGGCAGCTGGCCGCCTTGAGAAAGACCAGCGGCTCGGTCGGCACCTCATTGCCGAGTTCGGCCGCGTGGGCGCGATAGTTCCGTCCGATGCCGATCACATTGAGGGCACGCACGGGCGGCAGAAGCTGGTGATCACCGACGCGCACCTGCGCTCGTGCCTCGGCTTGGAGCGCGCCGTGCCAAACACTCCCAGCCTCCTCGACGCGCTCGTCGTCGAAGGGATCATCGATCACATCGACGAAGTCGCTCGCGGCCGGGGGACGTTCGCCGCCCAGCATGCGAACGCATCGGGATCGCCCCTCGACGCGCATCCTGCCCACCCAGCAGCGCTTCGCTCCATCTGCGGACTCCGACATCGCGCGTACCCTCGCGCGAGCCGCCGACACATGCAAGCGCGACCGAGCATCCGCTATGGTTGCCGGAAGGTGCGAAGATCGAGCGCAGGCGACGGACTGGGGCGAGCGCAGTTCCCCCTCCGCGCGAGCCCAGGCACGAGCCCACTGCCGAGGGCGGCGCGATCATGAATCGCCTCCTTCGTGCCACGCTGCTCAGCGCTGCCGCGGCGGTGCTCGTTTACGCCGTTGTGGTGTTGGCCTTTGACGCACAGTCCATCCTTGAGACGCTGCAAACCCACAGCATCTGGCCGATCTTCGCAGCGCTGGGCCTGAGCTCGATCAACTACCTGATCCGATTCCTCAAGTGGGAGTGGATGCTCACTTGGGTCGGGCTGCGCGGCGAGGGTCCCGATGCGCTCAAGGACTTTTCGCTGCGTGATTCGCTGCGGATCTACCTGGCCGGACTGAGCATGAGCATCACACCCGGAAAGGTTGGTGAGGTGCTTCGCAGCTGGTTGCTGCAACATGCCGCGGGCGTTCCCTTCGCACGCACGGCACCGGCGGTGGCGGCCGACCGTCTCTCGGACTTGCTCGCGCTCGTGCTCCTCGCATGCGTCGGCATCGTCGGATTTCCGCAGTTTTGGCCGCACATGTTGGTCACTGTCGGCGCCGTCGTCGCCGCGATCTTCGTGCTCGGCTCGCCCACGCGGTCCCGTGCTGTGCTGGATCTCTTTGTGCCGCTCCCGCTTGTGGGCACCCTGGCACGAAAGGCCGAGGCGATGGTGGAGAGCAGCGCCGCCATGCTGGCTCCTCGCCGCATGATCGCCCTCACTGCCCTCAGCGTGGTCGGCTGGGGCCTGGAATGCGTCGGCTACTACCTCGTGCTCAACGGATTTCTGGGTGTGGAGGCGGATCTCTTGCTGTGCACCACGCTCTGGGCCAGCACCACCATCGTGGGCGCGATTTCGTTCCTGCCGGGCGGACTGGGCGCGACCGAGGGTTCGCTTGCGATCTTGGTCACACGCCTCGCCGTTGGTGTCACGCAGCCGATCGCGCTTGCATCGACGCTGGTCGCACGTGGCTGCACCCTGTGGTGGGGCGAGCTGATCGGCGGCGTCGCGCTCTTGCTCTGTCTCCGAGATCCGCGACTCAAGTCCGCAGCGGACCGATCGGTCTCGCTTGAGATCGACGGGGGCGACGCCACGAGCACAACGGGTGCGCCACCCTCGACAGGCCTGTGAGAATCCCGCACGCTGCCGCCGTGCCTGTCTCCCGCCTTGCCCACCGTGCCCGATGCGGCATCGCAGCTCCATCCGTGCGTGCCGCCCTGCGCTGGACACTTCAGGTCGCCGCGTTGCCAACGCTGGCCCTAATGTCTGGCTGCCGCAGCGAGAACGCACCCAGCGGCATCATTGCGCTCGCGGATGGCTCCCAGCTTTCGATCGATGACGACGGAAATTGGAGCCTCGACGTGGACGGCCAGACCGTCTTCGCGATGCACGGGCGCATTCGCCTGCGCAGCTACGACCTCGCGGTGAAGGGACCGACCGCGCTCTATACCTTCACGGAGACATCGGCGACGAGCTCTGATCTTGATGTCTATCGCGGCGCCGCCAATTCGGGGACGGGCATGCTGCTCGACTACGAGAACAGTGACGGCAGCCAGTCCGCACGCGTCTTGATCGAGCCATGGAAGGGCGACACCGGCATGCCGGGCGCACCACCGCCGGCCACCCGCATCACCGTGACGCTGACGGCCGGGTCGACCAACTCCATCGCGGTGCCCGTCCGCTGCGACGCAGATGCGACCTTCCTCGGATTTGGCGCGCAGTACAACGCAGTCGATCAGCGCGGCGAAGCCTTCACGCTCTTTGTCAGCGAGCAAGGCATCGGCCGCGATCCGAACCTTGAGGACAATCCCAACCTCCCGCTCGTCGGTGACGAGCACACGACCTACTTCCCGATGGCGTGGTGGCTCGATGCGCGCGGCCACGGAGTGCTGTTTCGCACCGATCAGCGGGTCACCGTGGATCTATGCGCGAGCGAGCAAGAGGTCGCATGGGTCGAGGTCAAGGATGACGCGCCCGTGGAGATCCTTGTGCTGCACGGTCCAACACCCAAGGACGTGATCACCCAGCTTGGCCAGATCGTCGGCCACGCCGCGTCACCTCCCGACTGGGCGTTCCGACCCTGGATCGCCGCGCAGGGCGGAACGGCGCTGGTGCAGGAAGAAGTCGCTGCCCTGGAGGCCGCAAACGTGCCCTTCTCTGCGATGTGGGTGCAAGACTGGACCGGCATCCGCATGAACCTCGACGGTGGCTTTGGCGTGAAGTACCGCTGGCTCCCCGACGAGATGCTGTATCCCGATCTCGCCGCGCTCACGGCAGAGCTCCACGCCAAGGACATCAAGTTCCTCGGCTACGCCAATCCCTTTGTCCCCAACAATCTCGACCACTATCCCGAGATGGACGCGCAAGGGATGCTGATCCAGTTGGACGGCGCGACGAACGTCCATCTCATGCCCAGCGGCCTTGGCGGTCAGCCTGATCTCTCCGACCCTGCGGCGCGCGACTACATCAAGGGATTCCTCACCGACATGGTGGAGGTCTACGGGATGGATGGCTGGATGGTGGACTTTGGCGAGTGGGCACCACTCGATGGCGAGTACGACGACGGACGCGATCCTGTCGCCGCGCACAATCGCTACCCAATTGATTGGCAGACCCTCAATCGCGAAGTGCTTGAGGCTGCCCGCCCGGACGGTGACTGGGCGATGTTTAGCCGCTCAGGATTCCTGGGCGTGCAGGGCGTCTCCATGATCCACTGGGTCGGCGATCAAGAGACCAACTGGAGCGTCTACGACGGATTGCCGACCGTTGTGCCTGCGATGATCAACCTAGGCGTCTCAGGCCAATCGATTGTCACCCACGACATCGCCGGTTTCTCAGGCGGTCCAAGCAGCAAAGAGCTCTACCTGCGTTGGACCGAGCTGGGCGCCTTCACCCCGGTGATGCGAACCCACCAGGGCGCCGACAAGCTCAACAACTGGAGCTGGAACGGCGACGACGAGACCATCACGCACTTCCGCCGCTTCGCCGCGATCCACGACGCATTGCTGCCGCAGCTCCTTGAGTGGCGCGACCAAGCCGTGACCGACTCGATCCCGATGGTGCGCCACCTCGTGCTTGAGTTCCCCGAGGACACCCAAGTCTTCTCGATCTCCAACCAGTACATGCTCGGAGATGCATTCCTGGTGGCGCCGGTCGTCGAGCCCGGCGCCACCGAGCAAATGGTCTACCTCCCCGCTGGCGCCCAGTGGTTCCACGTGTGGAGCGGCGACAGCTACGAGGGCGGGCAGTGGATCGAGATCCCCGCGCCGATCGGCTCGCCACCCGTGTTCTCTCGCGATGTTGATCGTGCGGATCTACGCATGATTCAGTGAGCCCCTGATCCTGCACTCCGCGACCACAGGGCAGTTGAACGCTGACTCGTGAACTGAACCCGCGGCGCTTGGTTCACTCTGCCTTGCCAAACAGATCGCACGCACAGGCGCACTCGGGTGGCTGGTCAGGGTTCTCGGAGTTGAGGTCGCACCGCTGTGTCCCTTGAGGCTGTTCACCGCGGCACC
>CAZVEM010000001.1:14154-79265 GCA_964626165.1 uncultured Nannocystaceae bacterium | reverse complement strand
TCGCCAACATTCTGAACGGCGAGCCCGGCAGCGACTTCTCCGCGGCGAGGACCGTCGAGGTCAACCTCTTCGATCGAGAGTGGCTGTGAGGCGGCGAGGGCGACGGCAGCGCGCGTCTTCATGCCGCGACCTTAGCACGCTCACGGCGCGTGCAGAACGGTCCTATCTAAGCGCGCACGATCACGATCCGGCGGCGACTTTGGTAGCGAGCTTGTCGAGCCCCTTCTCAAAGTCTTTGCCGATCATGCCGTCGAAATCCATGAAGGTGCCAAAGAGCTTGCCCATGAAGTCGTTCTTGCCGGTCATGCGCCACTCGACTTTGGTGCCGCTCCCGTTGCTCTCGGGTGTCATGATGATCGCGATGTCCGCTTCGGACGCGAAGGGCTCGATGAACGTGAGGTGATACTGGATCTGAAGCGGCTCCACCTTGGTGATCGCCATCTTGCCCTTGCCGACGTCGGCGTTGCCGGACCACGTGTAGTAGGCGCCGACCCCTGAGGATGGATCGGTGTACTCCTTGGTCATGCCGGGATCGAGCTCGTCCCACGGATTCCACGTGGACCAGAGCTTGAGGTCGGTCATCAGCGGAGCAAGTTGCTCGGGCGTCGCGGCAATCACCTTGCTCCGCGAAACTTGGTAGTCCGCGGGCCGGGTCGCGACGAAGGTCAAAAATCCTGCGAGCAACACGGCGATCGAGATCGCAACGATGAGCAGCGTCTTTTTCATGGCCAGACACTACCACTGCCCGTTCCACCCCGCGCGAGGGGCGGGAAAGCAGCCTGCTAGCTGGGTTCCGCTCGTAGCACCCACTGATGGGGCAGCGTCTCGGTCAAGACCTCGGTGCGAAAACCCGCGGGCTTGAGTTCGTCTGCGACCTGGGCAGCCGTGAGCCGGTATTTTGGAGGTGGACCGAAGGGACTGCTGGCCTCGAAATCGACAATCAGCAACGCGCCACCCGGCTTGAGAGCGGCGCGAAGACGCTTGGCGTACTCGGTGCGGGCATCGAGGTGATGCCAGACGTTGACGATGAGGATGCGATCGACCCCGGGGGAAAGCTTGGGGTCGTTGGGCGTGACCTCAGTGGGGTAAACCTGCGCCAGGCCTTGTGTGGTGGCGCGCTCCTTCATGTACTGAACCATGGCGGGCTCCGCGTCCAACATCTCGACGCGACCCTTGTCGCCCACGCCCTTGGCGAGTGCGCTCATGAAGTAGCCCGTACCCGCGCCGATCTCGACGACGCGAGCGCCTGGCTCAAGCTTGAGGAGCGTCATCAGCTCTGGGGTGTGCTGCCAGCTCTCTCGGTCCTCGCCGTCGAAGGCGGCGGCGTACTTCGCCGGATCGGAGAAGTCGTGCTTCATCCCGTGCTGGTGGCCCTCGCCGTGGCCGCCCTCTGCATGGTGGCCGCCGCCATGGTGGCCCTCTTGGTCGTGGGCCTGACCGCCTCCACTCTCTGCCCCTCCGTGATGTGAGCCATCATGAGTGTGTCCCTCACCGTTGGCGTGCTCGTTGCCGGCATCGGTCGCGCCTTTGTGCGCGCACCCAAGCGCTAGCAGGCTGGAGATCCCAATCGCGAGAGGCTTGAGATTCGTGTGACGCGAAGAGACTTCACGCGAAGAGAGGTCACGCGAAGAGACGTCACGCGAAGAGACGTCACGCGAAGAGACGTGACGTGAAGAGGCGCGACGTGAAGAGACGTGAAATGTTCGTTGCATGAGTTCACCAGCGCGAGCGAACTCGCGACGGGCGAGAGTGTGCAGCAAGTTCGAGATCGCTGCCATCCCTCGCCGTCGCTGTCGCCGGAGAGTAGAGCCGTCGCCGCAGAGTAGAGCTCTCGCCCTCGCTCTCGCCGCAGAGTAGAACGGCGCCGTTCTCATCGCGGGCGGCGCTGCTATTGCGCGTTGGTATTTGCGCCTGAGCCGATCACGACCTTTTTGGTCTCGCTCTTGGGGATCTTGGGAACCTTGAGCGTGAGCACGCCGGCGTCGAGATGGGCGGCGACCTTGTCGGTATCCATGCCATCGGGCAGGCCGAAGGTGCGACGGAACTTGCCGAAGCTGCGCTCGACGACGTAGTAGTTGGCGCGCTCATCCTTCTTTTCGTGCTCGCGCTGCCCACTGATGGTCAGGCGGTTTCCCGAGATCGAAACGTCGATGTCGCTCTCTTGCATGCCCGGCAGATCGGCACGGATCTCGATCGCTTCATTGGTCTCTCGCACCTCAAAGCTGGGGGAGAATCCGCCGTTGCTCGTTGCAGTGAAGGCCGAAAGGGGAGTGTGATCGGGGTAACTGGGCCATCCGAGCGCGTCTCGCATCACGCGAAAGGGATCGAGGTGCGACGGACTGGTGAACTCGGAACGACGTGCGATGGTCATGGTGTTGCCTCCTGGGCGGGCCTCGTCGGGCCCGGCGACACTCATGGATCGGTGATTCGAGATGGCAAGGGGTCAGCGATGTGTCGTGGCGTCTTGGTCGGCTGACGTCATGCGCCTTCTTGCCAACGAAAGGTCGCAAGCCCCTCAAGCGTGCGCAGATCGAGCTCAAGCGCGACGGTGCCTTCGACGTTGCAGACATCGAGGAAGCCCGCGAGAAAGCTCTCAATCGAGAGTGCGTACGCCTCGTCGTTCCAGATTCCGGGCGCTAGGTCACGAAACTCAAGCTCGACGAGGCCCGGCTCACGCAGACCGAGATGCATCACGCAAAAATCGCGATAGACCAGTGGCCACGCTTTGGCGGCCGCCCATGCGAGCGACGCGGGCGTCAGGCCGAAGAGTCGCTGGCTCGCGCCGAGTACGGTGGAAAGCAAGGGCGACTGGAGCTGCGTCGGCAGCATCGCGCGGAAGTACTTGCGTGCCGGCTCGCGGCCGAGCTCGGCGATAATCGATCCTGGGACCCATCGGTCATGTTCGGCGGGGATCCAGGCCGTGCGCGCCGAAGACTCGACCAGCTCGAGTGTCGTGGCCGGAATCCGAGCCTTCACGCGATCAAGGGTGTCGCCGCCCAGTCGCGTCAGACCAAAGAGCGCGTCCTTCACGGCGCTCGCACGCACTGCGGGTCTGCGCTCAGTCATTGGCCATCACCACCATGGGCGGCGGCAAGGTAGTGCCGCGCGACAGCAGTGGGTACGTTTCGCGGCGAAACACAGCGAGATCGGCGCCTGCGAAGACGTGAGATATGTAACGGTGGTCACGGTTTTGACGGTTCAAGGTCGCCGACCCACCCCCGACGGCGGCACGATGGCCGATTACGCGCAGGACTGCGCGCGAGGCGTCCTCATGCTGCGCTCGCCAGACCCTGCGGAGCGACCCGGGACCGCTGATCGCGTGGTCCGCCTGCCAAGGCCATGTCGGGCGAGATGACGTATACATCCCGCCCATGATGCTCTCGCGATCTCCCTTGCTCGCTGTGCTCGTCGTCGCCGCCGCTTCCATCAGTGGTGGTTGTCTTGCGCCCCCCGAGGTGGCGCACGGAGAGCACGAAGAGGGACACGCCAACGCCGGAAGCGACGCGGCGCACAAGCCCGAGCGCAAGGTGCATGACGGCAATCCGCCCGCGCCGCCGGACCGCAGCAAGATGCGCGGCTCCTCAGCGATCGGTGGCGGTGTCGATCCAGGCGAGACCAAGATCACCTTCGATCCCCCTTACGACGGCAAGCCCGTCAAGACGCAGACCACCGAAGACGGCATCGTCATCGAGGACTTCGTAGAGGGTGACGGCGACGCTGCGGTCGATGGCAGCCGCGTGCTTGTGCACTACACCGGCTACCTGCAAGATGGCCTGGTCTTCGATAGCTCGGTGCAAAAGGGCCTGCCCTTCCGCGTGACGCTGGGCGAGGGCCGCGTGGTCAAGGGCTGGGAGAAGGGCCTGCTTGGCGTCAAGAAGGGCCAAAAGCGCACGCTGACGATTCCGGCGGAGCTTGGCTACGGCGAGCGCAAGCGCGGCAAGATTCCGGCGAACTCCGTCCTGATCTTCACGATTGAAGTGCTCGAGGTGGCGGCCCCCTTTGCGGCACCGCAGGCGGCAGAGGCCTTCAACGCCGCGCCCGTGAAGACCACCGACATCGAAGGCATGACCGTCACCGACTACAAGCTCGGCGAAGGCAAAGGAGCGGCGAAGGATGACGTCGTGTACGTCCACTACACCGGCACGCTCAAGGACGGGACCGAGTTCGACTCGTCGATTCCGCGCGGCAAGCCGATCGCCTTCCCGCTTGGTCAGGGCCGCGTGATCGCGGGCTGGGACAAGGGCATCGAAGGACTCAAGGTCGGTGGTCTGCGCAAGCTGCAGATTCCCGCCGTGCTCGGCTACGGCGACCATGCGACCGGCGCGATTCCTGCGAACTCTGACCTGGTCTTCACCGTCGAGCTGATGGGCATCGATCCTCCGACGACGCCGGCCACGCCGGAGAACCGTCAGCCCGCCAAGGTTGAGGCGTCCTCGACGATCACCGATCCCGGCGCCAACGGCCAGGCTAAGGGTCCGGCCAAGGCCGGCGCGTCCGAGAACGACCTCAAGAATCCCTGAGTCGTTCGCGATAGGTCCCGGACCTTCGCCGATCCGTCGCGGGCGCTCTTGTGCCTGCGCGCTGCGCCGCGCAAGATCGCCACGTGGTCGACGACATCACCTACATGCGTGAGTGCCTTTCGCTCGCACGCATCGCAGCGAGTCGCGGAGACGTACCCGTAGGTGCGATCGTCGTGCTCGACGGTCGCATCATCGGCGTTGGCGGTAACACCCGCGAGGCGCAGGCAGATCCGACCGGGCACGCTGAAGTCCTCGCGCTTCGTGAGGCTTGCCGCACGATGGGCCGTTGGCGTGTCGATGGGGCGACGCTCTACGTGACACTCGAACCATGCCCGATGTGTGCCGGTGCGCTCGTCAACGCTCGCGTCGCGCGGCTTGTCTACGGCGCACAAGATCTCAAGGCCGGAGGTGCGCGGAGCTTGTTCCGGATCTGCGACGATCCGCGGCTCAATCACCGGATGGAGGTGGTCCCCGGTGTCTTGGAAGATGAGTGCGCCGGGGTGCTCAAGGAGTTCTTTCGTGCCGCTCGACAACGACGACGAGGCCGCCCGACCTTGCGCGCGGATCCAGGAGGAGTGGGCATCTGAGCGAGGCGATCGAGCGCGAGTGGGAGTCTGTCGTGCGCATGATGGCGCGCGAACGCTGGCTCATCGACGCGTTCGCGCCGGGCAAGAGCACCCTCCTCACCTACCTTGGTGCGGCGCCATCGCTGCGTCCCGGTCCTTGGCTTGCGCATCGCGATCTTGTCGCCGCACTCGCACTCGCCAACCTATCGCCCGGTCAGCGCGAAAGCTTGGCTCGCTCTGCCAGGGTGGAGTGGGGGCGCGAATTTGGTGTCGGCCGCACCAAGATCTGGGCGCATTCTTCCGGCCTGCCCTTCGGCGCATCGACCGTCACTTGGGTCCCGCGACTCGGAGGCGTGAAGGTCAGCTCGGCATGGGCTCTTGGCGCATCGGCGACGCCGGTCGAGAGCGAGTGGTTGATTCTGCGTGCGTCGCCCGAGTGGGCGCTCGATCCTTCACCGCCTGCCATCAAGGCGCATGGACTGATGACCTTGTTAGGGCTGGGTGGAGGCGTACTCGCGCTGGTACCGACCGCGGTCGCGGCTCACCAGCTCGCGGCCATGCTGCCCGACAGCACACCGATTGTGGCGCACCCGCGATTCTTGCCTCACCTCGCGCCCGACGGGACGCGGCCCGCGACCGCGGCGAGCGTAGCGAGCCACGAGAAATCTGCGGGCGCACTGATCCTGTGGCCACACGATGCGCTTTCGCAGGCGGGGTTGCGCCGTCACGCATTCCGCACTGTGCTGCTCTTTGCCGCACCCGAGTCGGTGCAGCTTGAGCTGCACCAGCACCTGCAGCAGCGCGACGAGAGCTCCTCAGCGCCGATCGATGTCATCGAGACAGCGCTGCCCGGTCGCGTGCTGCGGCCCGCGCTCCGCGAGTTCATCCGGGCCTGCGGGGACCCCAACGTCGCGGTGGACGGTGACGCGCGCTGGACCCATCCGGCCGCGGACTGGCTGCGTGACGAGGGCCTGCGCGTGGTGCTGCGCTCGCGTGCCACTCAGCTCGGGCTGTTCTGAGCGCGGGCACTCAGCGCCAGCGGCCCCCGGACGCTAGATGCCGCAGATCTGCGCAGACAGGCAGGTAGTGCCCGAAAATCGCCCCCAATGTCGCGACGCGGTGGTGCGCGGACGCGGTGAACCGTAGACTGACGGCGCAAGGGGCCCGGATACGGATGACGAGCGAACAAGACAGCGATTCCCCCCCGTCCTCGGATGCCAGCGCAGCGCCGGAGAAGAAGCCCGCGGCCAAGCCCAAGAAGAAGGCAGCCAGCGGATCATCTGGATCATCTGGATCATCGGCCGGCGGAGGCGCGTCGACCAAGGCGCTCCATGACGAGATCGCTCGGCTTGAGGCGGAGCTGCATGAGGCGCGCCGCAACCTGCAAAAGGGCAGCCGACGCGAGCAAGATCTGACCCACGAGCTCGCCGACTCGGAGGCCGCGCGCCGCCGCATCGAGCGCGAGCTTGAGACTCGCTCACAGGCGCTCGGCGAGTTCATGCGCACGCTCGATGAGACGGGTCGGCTCACCGACATGACCCGCGAGTCATCCGCCCAAACGATCGGCTCGCTCAAGAGCATCGCGGAGAGCGTTGAGCTCCTGGCCTCCAACGCCGAGGAGAGCAGCAGCTCAATCCTCGAGATGGCGGCCGCCAACGACGAAGTCGCCGAGAGCATGTTCAACCTGGCCGCGTCGGTGCAGGAGACGGCGATCTCGATCGAAGAGATGACCTTCTCGGTCAAGGAGGTCGCCAAGAACATCGAGGCGCTCAGCTCGACCGCCGAGGAGACCTCGTCGGCGATGAACCAGATGGACATCTCGATCCAGCAGGTCGAGAACAACGCCAACGAGACCGCACAGCTCTCCGAAGAGGTCGTGTGGGCCGCCGAAGGTGGCGTCGACGCGATCAATCAGACCATCGAGGTCATCAACCTCATCAAGACCTACTCCGCGGACGCCGTCAGCGTCATCAGCCGTCTGGGCAGCCGAATTGGCGAGATCGGCAAGATCCTGAGCGTGATCGACGATGTCGCAGAGCAGACCAACCTGCTCGCGCTCAACGCCGCGATCATCGCGGCGCAGGCCGGCGAGCACGGCAAGGGCTTCGCCGTGGTCGCGGACGAGATCAAAGACCTCGCGGAGCGCTCGACAACATCGACCAAGGAGATCGCCGAGATCATCAAGGCGGTGCAGCGAGAGAGCCGCAACGCTGTCGATGCGGTGCAGCGTTCGAGCAAGTCCGTCGACGACGGCGTGCGAGTCAGTCATCAGGCCGAGGACGCGCTCAAGCGCATCTCGGATGCCGCGCGCCGCTCCACGCAGATGGTGCGGGAGATTGCGCGGGCCACGGTCGAGCAGAGCAAGGGCAGCAAGCAGGTCACGGACGCGATCAACGTGGTCGCGACCACCGTCCAGCAGGTTGCGACCGCGACGGCAGAGCAGGCACGCGGCGCCGAGCAGATCATGCGGTCGGCCGAGAAGATGAAGGCGATCACGCGTCACGTCGAACGCTCCACGCAGGAGCAGACACGCGGAAGCCGGCAGATCACGCGCGCGATCGAGGCGATCAGCGAGATGGTCAGCCAGCTCAGCCACTCGCATCGCACGCAGAGCCAGAGTGCCGACGCGCTGCTCGATCGTCTGATCGAGCTGACCGAGGCGAACCGCAAGCAGCGCGCGATGGTGGAGCGCCTCGCTCCCCCGCCCGCGGCGTAGGGCGTCCGGCGCAGGTGCCTTTCCGGCCGGCATCCGGCGCCTGCTTGGGCAGATGTGTCGGCGGATGGTTCGGCGCAGGTTTCGGCGGACGGTTTGGCGGACGCTGACCTAGCAGTATCGGCCGCGCCACGACGGGCCGGCACCCCGTTGTTCCTCGCGCGTTGTCGCCGACGATGGGGGGTCCTGCTATGGTCCGCGCGTGTTCGGCCTCGGAGCGACGGAGATCGCGGTCATCGCCATTTTGGCGCTGATGCTATTTCCACCGAGTGAGCTTCCCAAGATCGCGCGTTCGATCGCGCAGGTCTACGGTCGGATCCGCCGCATGGCCGACGACTTCCGGCGCACCGTGATGGAGGACTCCGAGCTCAGCGAGCCGATCCGGGAGATCCGCTCCGCGTACTACCAGACGCGCCATGAGCTACGCTCTGTCGAGACCTCGGCGCGACGCGAGGTCGACAAGGTGCGAAACCTCGCCAAGGCAGTCGCCTCCGATCTGGACGCGGTGAGCAAGGACGCGTCGGGCGCGACTGCGTCGGGTACAGCGGGGATTGGCGCGTCGGATGGAGCGGGCTCGGCCGCCAAGCCTGCGGTCCCCGTGGCGATCGCTGCTCCCGACGACAGTGGCTATGACGAAGATGAAGATGACGATGAGGAGCCGCGCCGTCGTGACGCAGCGGGTGACCCCGCAGGCGAGTTTGTCGACCCACTCACGCTGTCACTCCTCGAGCAGGAGCGGCTTGAACGGGAGCGACTGGCTCGGACCGCCGGCGATCAAGATGCGCCGCCGCCCAACATTCGTCCGCGCAAGATTGTCGCTGGCGCGGCGCCCGCCGGCGCCAGCCTCACACCACCCCCGAGCTCTGTCGCCCGCGTGGCCGGTGCAGCCAAGACGGGCGCCGACGCAGGCGCTTCAGGTACGCGCGCGACGGCTGACACCAGTTTAACCGCAGAGGGCCTGACCGCAGAAGGCCTGATCGCAGAAGGCTAGTCCCGCGCATGGCCAAGAACGAGGCGAGTGAGGACCGCAACGGTCTAGACGGCTTTGCGGAGGGTCCCGAGGGCGACACGCCGATGTCGTTCTTCGATCACGTCGCAGAGCTGCGTCGCCGCCTCATCTACTCCGCGGCCGCGCTGGTGCTCGGCATCGGCATCTCCTTTAACTTCGTCAAGTACTTCATCGACCTGCTCAAGCGCCCGCTGATCGACGCCTGGGCGGCGGCGGACCTACCCGGTCGCCCTCAGCTTCAGGTGCTTGAGATCGAAGGCGCGCTGATGGTCGACCTGCGCGTTGCCATCGTCGCGGGGATCTTCTTGGCGTTGCCGGTGCTCTTCTATCAGCTCTGGCAGTTCATCTCGCCCGGGCTTTACAAGCACGAGAAGCGCTTCGTGATCCCCTTCGTCGCGGCCTCCGTGGTGATGTTCTGCCTCGGCGCCTTGTTTGCATACAAGGTCGTCTTGCCCTTTGCCACGGCGTGGCTGCTGTCGTACCCGCGCGGGGGGTGGCTGTATTCGACGATGCTCGATCACGGCCTGCTCGATGACGCCGCGGTCGTCTACGAACTGGTTCTGTCGAACTACATTCGCGGGACGACGAGGATGCTCTTGGCCTTTGGCCTGGTCTTTGAGTTCCCGTTGCTCGTCGCCTTCCTCGCCAAGGCAGGCGTGGTGACGCATCACATGCTCGCGGCCTACTGGCGCATCGCGGTGATCGTCATCTTCGTGGTCGCCGGCGTCCTCACCCCGCCCGAGCCCGTCAGTCAGGTACTGATGGCCCTGCCCCTGGTGTTGCTCTATTTCATCAGCATCCTGGTGGCCTACGTGCTCAATCCGGCCGGACGGATCCCTCCCGCGCCGGCGCCTGACATTCCCGCCGAGGACTGAGTCGCGGCCGGCGACCGCGGCATTGCTCACTTGCGTGCGGCAACGCGGGTGTATGGCGCGCGAGCCGGCTTAAACCTAGTCCGGCGCGCCGCATCATGCGATCCCGGCACGATTCCAATCGGTTGCGGAGCATTCGGTGAAAGCGATCGACCGCGACGTGCGTTTCGGCCGCCGGCGCCCCGCATGTTGCTTCGTCCTCTTCTTGGCTGGGTCATCTTTGCCCCTCCGCCCGACGTCGTCGTTTCGCCGTCGGGTGGGCCCGACGTTGCGGTGGTCGATCTACAGGGTGGTCACGCGTTGCAGATGCGGGAAGCCTCGCGCGCGCGCGCGCGCGAGGATGTCGCCCACGCGGCTCGCCGCGAGATCGAGGTGTTCGCACATCCTGAAGGTCTGCTTGTCCAAGTCACATGGGACCTGCGTGGACTGGGCACACCGTGGAGCGCGGAGGGTGACGCGCGGGCACCACTGATGCTCGTTCGGAATCTCGGAGCGATGCGCCTGCTCGACGCACAGCTCGTCGGTGCAGGCGACAAGCGTCGTAACGACGCTTTGGGTGTCGCGAGAGGCGACGCAGGCCGCAGGCAAGTGCAAGCGCCCGTGATCTATCTGGAGGGAGGGCTTGCGCTCGATGTCGCGCAGGTGATGGGTCGAGCCGGCAATCAAGACGTTCCTGCACGGCTGAGGTCCTCGCCGCGAGGCACGACGGGAGCGTCGGGTGATGGCGCGGAGCGATCGCGATCGCTTGAAGCGGCATTGGGTTCCGATCGCAGACTGCGGCTCACCTTGCTCGTCCCGATCGAGCCGGGCTCCGCCCAGATACCACTCTTGGACCTGTTGGCGGCTTCGCGTGGGACCTTGCGTGTCGATCCAGCGCTGCCCTGGGAGCTCGACGCCAATGCAAGCGGGGGAGCGCGCGCACCCAAGGTCGGGGCGACGTGGTGGACGGGCAATGCGAGCGTGGCACTGCGGCCCGCACAGAGCGCGACTGCCGATCGCGGCGAGCTGGTGCTCGCCTCGATCGGCCAAGGAGTCAGCCTCGCCGAAGGTGAGGCGCGCTATCGGACGCGGATCCACCTTGAGAATCGCCTCGGTGCCCGCGACGACTTCACGATCCGACTCCCCGATGTTGGATCGGACCTGCAGATCGCTCCCAATGCGAACGTCGAAGTGACTCGCCAAGGCGAGACGCTCAGCGTGCGCCGCAACGCCGCCGGAGGCAGCTCGGTGGACTTGGAGCTGTCGTGGACCGCAAGCATCACTGCCGACCGTCCGATCCAAATCGAGCTTCCGACGGTCGAAAACGTCTTTAAGACGGAGTCGAGCCTTCAGATCAGTCGTGACTCGGACATTGAGGCGGCGGTGCAATGCGGCAACTGCCGCTTGATCGCCGGACGCGAACTTCCCAAGTGGGGGAAGGACCTCACGACCGGTAGTGTGCTGGCCAGCTACCGCGACGTCCGTCAGGCAAGCGTCGAGGTTGTTCCCTTTGTCGCACTCGAAGAGCCGCCGGTCTTCGTCGACGTCGCTGAGTACGACGCTGCGCTCTCGAAGGAGGGGCGACTGATCCTGTCGATTCGCTACGAGGTGCGCAACGATCGTGCCTCAGGTCTCACACTTTCGATGCCCAAGGGCTACCGCCTGCTTGGCGTACGGGTCGACGGAGACACCGCCCGGCTCACGCAGATCGACGCCAACACCTTTCGCATTCCGCTGCCGCGCTCGATCGAATCGATCGAGGGACTCTTGACCTTCCCGGTCGAAGTCAGCGCGATCGCAACGGATCGTCGGGTCTGGAAGCGGCGCCAAGAGCAACCGATCGTTGTGCCCACGGTCGACGCACCGATCGCGGTAGCGCGCGCAAGTGTGTACTTGCCACGCGGCTACCAGACCATGGCGGCACAGCCCGACGACGGGCGCGTCACGGCATTCAGTCGCGGGGAAGGTATCGCCTATGGCTTTGCGCGTGGCGACCAGCGTAGCGCGCTGGCCGATCAGCTCTATCGCGAGGCGGTCAAGGAGTACCAGAGCAACAACTTCGCGGAGGTGCAGACCAAGCTCGATGAGCTCAAAGAACTCGGCGCCAGCAATGACAACCTCGCGAGGCTACAGGGCAATGTCGATGTGATCGAGGGGCGCTTTGACGCGTCGGCCGTGGACACACGCAAGCAGGCCGCGGCCAACCGCGTGCGCGCGCTCGCCAAGGCCAAGGGCAAGGACGCGGAGCTTGAGCAAGATCGACAGCTTCAGCTCGCGCGGGAGGCGGAGCGAAGCGGCGACTTTGAGCAGGCGGAGCGGAGCTACTCGCAGGCGTTGGAACTGGGCGGCAAGCTGGCGCAGCTCGAAGACGACAAGAACCTCGACAAGGGGTTGGAGAACAAAGAGCTCGAATCGCGGGTTCTTGAGGTTCGCTCTCGGCGTTCGCGGAATGAAAACAAGAAGCGCGAAGCACCCGCGCGGCAGGGCGCATTCGAAGGCGTCTCCGCGGCGGCAAACGGTGACGGCCGCTTTGGCAACGACTGGAATCAGGGTCCGATCGGCGGTGACTTTGCCAATGCACCGGCAACGACGGCCGAAACGGTGACGATCAACAGCGAAGATCTCAAGGTGCTTCCAAGCGGAACGCCGTCGCAAGATTTCATCACGACTCCGGACGCTGTGGATCTTGCCCCTGCGGCTGCTTCAGAGCCGCTGCCGGTGCAGGAGTACGCGGAGGCAGAGATGGTGATCGAGGGATCGACGCTGTCAGGCACGGCGACGGTCACCAATGCCAGCGCCTCTCGGCGGACGGTAAGCCGCGCGCCGCGTGATACCAGCAGGCGTTCTCGAGTCACACAGGACAGCCCACAGGCATACGCCGGCGGCGTCAGCTACGGAGTCGCAGGCGGGCGGCAACGGTGGCGATCAGGCAAGTCGACCGGCACGCGTGGCGGCGTGGTTGGTGGGCAGATTGGCGGTGTGGTGCATGCACCTCCGCCTGCGACCGTGCCACCGCCACCACCCGCGCCACCGCCACCACCCGAATCACCGGTCACCGGGACGGAAGAGCAAGTCTATCTCCCAGCGGGCGACGCGTTGTCTGGGCTGCGCTACGAGGACAAGCCGGTCGAGGAAGTGGTCGACATGGACGGCGATGGGGTCGTCCTCGAGAGCCGCAAGATCCCCAGCGATCTCGCTCGCGAGCCGCTCTCGGTCACCGCGTCCGGCCTCTCGGTCACGATCCCTTCCACGGGTCAAGGAGTGCTCTATCAGCGTCTCCTTCTCGGTGCGGGCGAACAGCCCTCGCTGATGATCCGCGCCAAGAAGCGCCGCGTCCGCGTGCGGGGTGAGGGCCGCGACTAGCCCGGCTCTGACTTCGATCCCTCGACGCTCGCCCCGCCTCTGCGCCTCATTTCACAGTTTCCAACTTCCCGCGACACGTCGCACATCTCCCTGCCACGACCTTTGCCCGCGACTTCTCGCCAGCACCCCTGCCAGAACCTCTCGCCAGAACGACCAGGTTCGCCTTCAACCGCCGCCACTTCGGACGACCACTCCCATGCATCTTCGACAGGCTCCCCGCTTCACGTTCATCTCTCTCGCCGCTCTGGCGCTCACGAGTCAGCTCGCGCTCACACCCGGTGTGGCCTACGCCGAGGACCCCAAAGAGCCTGAGCGCGTCGTCATGCGCCTCGACGCGTTTCTTCGCCTCTACGAGGAATCCAAGGCGATCGCCAAGGAAAGCGAGTCGCCGCACGCCTTTGCGATCTCCTCTGCCAAGTACCGCGGCGAGGTGAGTCTGGAGAACAAGGCCGCGCCCGCGGCGCTCTTTAGCGCCAAGCTCCAGATCGACGTGCTCGCCAAGAAGGGCTGGGCGAGGATCCCGATCTTGCCCGCGACCGTCGCCCTGCAGTCCGCGAAGATCGCGGGCAAGGAGGCCTCGGTCGTGATTGAGAACGGCCACTACACCTTGGTCACCGATCGACGCGGACCCTTCACGCTCGATCTCGAGTTCGCAGCGTCGGTCGACACCACCGATGGTCTCAACCACATCAGCTTTGAGCTGGCCAAGTCGGGCTCGACCGAGGTCACGCTCGACGTCCCCAGTGAGCAGGACCTGGACTTTAACGTTGCCAACGCCAAGCAGCGATCCGAGCGGACGATCGCGGGGAAGGGCGGCGCACCTCGACGCGAGATTCAGGCGAGCCTTCCCTCGACCGGAAGCCTGTGGATCTCGTGGCAGCGCCAGATCACTCAGACCGAAGTTGCGCAGGCCCAGGTTCAGGCCGAGGTGCACACGCTCGTCGGCATCAAGGACGGGGTGGTCCGGCTCGACAGCACCGTGACGCACACGATTCTCTTCGCTGGCAAGGAGTCGCTCCGCTTCAGCACCCCGACCGATTTCACCCTTGTCGAAGTCAAGGGCAAAGGCGTGCGTGATTGGAAGCGCGCGGCGGATGGCACGGTCGAGGTGCTGCTCAACTTCTCCGCAGAAGGTGCGTATCAGCTCTCGCTTGTGATGGAGAAGGTCGTGGGCAAGGACATCAAGGCGCTGGATGTGCCGGTTGTCGGTGCGCTCGACACCGTGCGCTCGAAGGGCTTTGTCGGCGTCGAGTCGGCGGGCACCATCGAGATCTCCGCGGGTCAGGCAAAGGAGGCGACCCCGGTCGACGTGCGTTCGCTGCCCGCAGAGATCCTCGGCAAGACCGATCAGCCAGTGCTGCTTGGCTACAAGTACCTTGGCGCGTCTCCGCAGATCCCACTCAAGATCGCCGAGCACGACGATCTCGATGTCCTCGTCACCCTGCTGGATCAGGTCCAGGCCCGCACCATGTGGACGCGGGAGGGACGGCGTCTGACCTCCGTGCGCTACCAGGTCCGCAACAACCGACGGCAGTTTCTGCGCCTGAGCCTTCCGGAGGGCGCGACGCTGTGGAGTGCCTCGGTCGCGGGCCGGGCCACGCAGCCTGGCAAGGATGCGGAGGGAAAGGTGCTCATCCCCTTGGTCCGATCCCAAGTCGCGGGTGGGGCGCTGGCCTCCTTTGACGTCGAGGTCGTCTACGTCGAAGACACCGCAAAGGCGACGAGCTCGGGTCGATTCCGCGCAGAGCTGCCGCGCGCCGACGTACCCACGACCTATGTGGGCTGGACCGTCTACGTTCCCGAGGATCTCAAGCTACGAAAGCGTTCGTTTGAGGGGTCCGTGGAACACGTGCGCTATCTGTCCAACCCGATCCCACAGGAGAACGCCTACGTGGTCGAGACCTCCAACGAGCAGGTGCAGTTCCAGTCCGAAGACCAGATGGCCAGCGGCGGGCTGGGCGAGGGTGCAACGCCGGTGAAAGTCACGCTTCCGCTGCAAGGGCGGATGATCTACCTCGAAAAGTTGATCGCGCTCGACGAGACCTTGGAGGTCGAGTTCGACTACCGCTACCGACGCAGCTACAAGGGACTGTGAGCCAAGCGCTCGTCGAGCTACGCTGCGACGAGTGACGCTCCGAGACAAGCTCGCGGAATGGACAGCCGCGGGCTTGCTGTCTCCACCGCAAGCGGAGGCGATCGCCGCGTTTGAGGCGGCGGCTGGCGAAAAGACGCGACTGTCGACATCGCAGGTGCCGGCGGAGCAGACCGGCATCTGGGACGCACCGCGTGGTGTGAAGATCGCAAGCTCGGTTGCCGGCGTGTCGATTGCGCTTGGCATCATCGCGGTCGTTGCATCGAACTGGGATGCGATCCCGGGCGCGCTCAAGATCGCGGGGAACTTTGGGATCCTCGCGCTGCTGGGTTGGGGTCTCGTGTCGCTCGGCGAGCGCCGCGTGGCGTGGGCCTTTGATGCGATGTTGCTGACCTTTGTCGGCGTCGTGGTCGGCTCTGTCGCGCTGGTCATGCAGCAGTTCCAGCTCAACATCTCCTTTGCGCGCGCGCTCCCGATGATCTTTGTTGCGGTGTCACCTGCCTTGCTGCTTGGGCGGAGTAGGTTTGTCGCGGGTTTCTGGATCCTGCTAGCCTGCGGGACATGGTGCGCAGTCGCTGCGGAGTTCTTCCCGGAATTCCTGCTCGAACTTATCGGTCCGCAGCTGATTTTCGCCCTTCCCTTCGCCCTCGCCGCGCTCGCGGAGTGGCTGAAGCGAAACGCCCCGGACTCGCCGCTCCGACAGAGTGCGGTACCGCTGAGTTGGTCGCTCCTCGCGATCGGCACCTCGATCTCCACCTTCGTGCTTTATCGTGACGTCAGGGAAGCCTACGCAAGGTCGGGCACAACGACCGTCGCGGTTTCGCTGGTGGTTGCGCTCGCGCTTGTGCTCGGACTCGCGGCTGTACTCCACCGCATGCTCCGTGTCGAAGGGCACGACCACTCCGCGACTCCGGAGGACGCATCGCGCGGCGCCCCTCAGGAGGGTCGCAGTGCAGCGCTGCGTCGTCTGGCCTGGGTCAGCGCATGCGTGATGTTGTTGCCGCTCGTCGTGCCCTGGTTGACGGGGACCAGCGCGAGCTCGTTGTTGTCCGCGGTGATCTTCGTCTTGTACTGGGTGGTCGTAGGCAACGCGGCGGTCCGCTCTGGTTGGGCAAGAGGCACCGATCTTGTCGCGATTGTTCTCGGCATTCGCTTGCTCGCGATCTACATCGAGGTCTTTGGTTCGCTCCTCAGCACCGGCCTTGGCCTCATTGGTGCGGGCCTCCTCACGCTCTTGCTGGTCTCGGTGTGGATGCGCCGCCGACAGGCGCTCCTGGCCGCACTCGGACCGTCGCAGCAGGGAGGTCCAGCGTGAGCCCCGCCGAGAACCCCGCCGAAGGTACCCCGAGCGTGGTACCAAGCGCGGCTGCGAGCGGGACGGGTCTGTTGTCCGCGACCGCAGACGACCCGGCATCCGCGCGACGCAAGCACCTGATCGCGGTGAGTTGGGCGATCCTGATCATCACGCTCTTTTACGCCTATGCGATGGTCGTCGGAGCGGGCGAGTCAACCTACGAGATCCAAGTCCGCGCCTTTGATCCGCGGCATCCCATCGCCGGCCAATATCTCGAGTTCCGCTACGACTGGCCGCTGGTCAACGGGCCACCGCGCGATCCGTACGTGGGTGACGATGTCGACATGCCAATGCTTGCGCCCGGCCCCCAAGACGCGCTTGCATGCGTCTGCCTGCCTGACGGGCGAAGCTTCGCGAGCGACCCCGCAGCGCTACGCTGCGACTGCGGCGATTCCGATCAGCGACCCAGCGGTTACGACACGCGCGTTAACAACCAGAGCGCCTATGGCCCCGGCCGATTCTTCATCCCAGAAGATCAAGCAGAGCGCCTTGGTCAGCTGCTCATCGAGCGCCGCGTTACGATGCTCATCAAGGTGGGACCACTGGGCGATGCGGTGCCCGTCGAGCTCTTGATCGACGGAGTGCCGTGGCGGGAGGCCGGCGGCTAGCAGGCGGTCGAGGCATCCCCGTGGCGTTCATTGACGCTGGGCGGTTCGACGACCGACTACACGCCTTCAAACGAGCCCTGGTGGGCGTGATTGACATAGAAAGGCAAGAAGCGTGCGGCGGGCCGGGCGACGTCGAGGACCGGCGAGGTCATGACATCGCCGCTTCGACCCCAGAACACCAGGCTGCGACCGATCCAGCTCGCGACGTCATGGGCGCTCGGCATGCGAAGCGCACGCAGACGCAGGGCCGCGTGGTCGAGCAGCCAGAGCCCGCTTTGTCGATCGCGGACGCCGATACACTCGTCGTCGCGAAGGTGGTACTCGGTATTGTGCGTCACAAAGACGCGATGGCGACGACGCTCGCTCGACATGGGGGCAGGTTGCACGCAGCGCTTGCATCCCGCAAAAAAGGCGCGAGACGGCAACAGGCCACGCAGATGCACGCCACGGTGCACTTGTGCAGGGAGTCCAGCCTGACAGGGGCGCCCCTGCTATCTTCCCGGCATGCTGCCGTCTCCGCAGCCCATCGCGACGCTGCTCTTCGTGCTGGTGTTCGTGGGCACTGTCCTGCTCGGCGACCATGCTGCGGTCGGCTACTTCGCCACGGATCCCGCAGCGCTCGCGCGCGGAGAGAACATCCCGTCCCTTTTCATCGCTCCGTGGATGGCTCCCGAGCGCGCAATCGGGACCGGCGCCCTGATGTGCAGCTTGGCGGTATTTTGGTTCTTCGGTTGCGCACTTGAACGCTTCTGGGGCCGGTGGCGCTTCGCGTTGTTCGTCGTCGGCCTTGCGGTGGCGGGTTGGAGCGTAGGAATGGTGGCTGCCATGCTGTGGCTACCGCCCCATGACGAGGCGATGCGCTCGACCCTTTGCCTCCACGTCGTGGTGCTCGCGGGGTTCGGCGTCGTATTCCGGGAGCGATCGCTCTCGCCGCTTGGGTTGATTCAGATGCCGGGATGGGCGGCCGCGCTGATCGCCGCGGTCGCGGTGCTCGGCGTTGAGGTCGGTGCTGGCTCCCCTCCGGCAGTCTTCGTGGCTGCGGGTGTATCGACCGGGCTCGCGTTGCTCGTCGCATTCGCCCCGTGGCGACGACGACAAGACGCCGGAACGCCCATCAAGAAAAAGGCCGCGCCCTCGCACCTCAAGCTCGTCTACAGCGCCGACGATCTCCTCAACTAGCAGGGGCGTGCTCGCGCATCCGCGGCAGCACGTCCTCGGCGAGATCGGCTGGCGCCATCATCACCGGTGGGGCCCCAGGGGTCGCGCGCGTCGGGAGTCACTGCAGGCCAGGACCCCAGCGGGCCCTTGGGAACCGATCGCGCGCCCAATCTCCCTATGGGGACGCTGAATTTGGACGATGCCCTACCCCCGTGCGGAGGCCCAAAAGAGCACATTCCAGACGTTGGCGCGCCGCACACGGCGTCTCGAACCGAGTAAAGTGCGGTCTCAATCCCGCGCCCCTGGCGGCGCCTCCCGGCAACTCAAGTGGAACCCAAGAAACCAGAGCCGCTCGACCTCGGCATGACGACGACGTTTCACGCCGTGCCGCGGAGTCACACCGCGCTGCGCCGCGTTTTACTTCGCGTCAAGGACGGTCCCGATCGCGGCAAGCAGGTCCAGCTCACCAAGCCGCTGATCACGATCGGTCGCAGCACGGTCAACGACGTTGCGCTCAACGACACGTCGGTCTCTGGCACGCACTGCAAGATTCTTCTGACCGAGCAAGGTGTTCGACTCATCGACGAAGACAGCACCAACGGCACGCTGGTGTCGGGTGTGCGCGTCAAGGAAGCCTGGATTGAACCGGGCCAGGTCATCTCGGTCGGGAAAACCGACATCGAGCTACTCGCCGCCGATGAGGTCGAGGTCCCACTCTACGCCCGTGATCATTACGGCGCATTGTGGGGGGCGAGCGCCGCGATGCGCGAGGTCTTTGCGATCCTTGAGCGCGTCGCACCGACCGACATGAGTGTTCTGATCGGCGGAGAGACCGGCACCGGCAAGGAGCTGGTCGCGCGAGCGCTTCACGACGAGTCCAAGCGCGCAGAGAAGCCCTTTGTGGTGCTCGACTGCGGCTCGATGCCCCGCGAGCTAGCCGAAGCGGCGATCCTTGGACACAAGAAGGGTTCGTTTACTGGCGCGGTCGCGGATCGTGCCGGCGCCTTCGAAGAGGCAGACGGCGGTACGCTGTTCCTCGACGAGATCGGCGAGCTCCCGCTCGATCTGCAGCCCAAGCTGCTGCGCGTCCTCGATCGGCATGAGGTTCAGCGCATCGGTGACAGCGCGGTGCGCAAGATCGATGTCCGCGTCGTCGCGGCAACCCACCGCGATCTTCGAAAGATGGTCGGGCAGGGCCAGTTTCGCGAGGACCTCTATTTCCGACTCTCGGTCATGCAGGTCGACCTTCCGCCGCTGCGCGATCGCAGTGAGGACGTGTTGCTGCTCGCGAACCGCTTCATTGAGGACTTCCGCCGGACTTACGGCAAGACGCTGACGCTGACCGACGAGGCCCGCGCGGCGCTGCTCGCCAACGACTGGCCCGGCAACGTCCGCCAGATCAAGAACACGATCGAGCGCGCCTGCCATCTCGCGCAGGGCGGGACGATCGTACCGGCCGACCTGCACTTAGGTGGCCGCGATCGAAAGATCGCGCCAAAGGCCACGGAGGAAGACCAAGCGCAGGGACTGGAAGGATCGATGCTCGGCTTTGGTGAGGAGATCTTCGATCTCCCCTTCAAGGAGGCCAAGCAGGAGATCGTCGACGAGTTCGAGCGTCGCTACTTCCATCGACTCTTGGCGAAGACCGACAACAATCTCAGCCGCGCCTCTGCTGAGGCCGGCATCACGCGCTACTACCTTCGCGAGCTGCTCAAGCGGCTGGGCATGCATCGAGGCAAGCTTGATGATGACGGCGCCTAGTTTGTGCGGCTGGCGTGTTGGCGCGAACACCAAGGGCCGTCGCGCTTGGTCACGTGCGCTGCTGCTTGGCTGGCTGGTCGCAATCTCGACGCTTGCCTGCGGTGGTGCGGAGCAGGCCCCGGTGCTCGCGGCACGCAAATTCGCCGATGCCGCCCGCCGCGGCGATGCTGCGGCGCTGGTACCTCTCTTAGATCACGATACCCAGGCGCGGCTCACCACCGCGGCGGAAGACGCCAGCGATCAGGTCGGAGGACGCCGCACGATCGCGCCCAGCGAGATGCTTGAGGTCTCGGGGGTCGATCCGACTTGGATGGTCGCCTCCGTCAAGCTCGTCGAGCTCGAAGATGAGCGCGCACGTGTGAAGGTCGAGTCGACAGATGGTCGAGAGGTTGAGCTCGCATTGCAGAAGGAGGCAGATGGATGGAAGGTCATCTTGCCTCCGCCCGGCGCGGGCGCGTCGGCCGGTACGGCGCGAGGTCTCGAGGATCTCAAGGCGCGCGGAGGAGCACCCGCTCCCGAGCTTTAGCGGGCGAAGTGGTCGAGTTGGCGAGAGCCAGGATCTCCTTGAGCCAACGGCCTCCACGCGCTGAACCCAACACGGACCTGATCAGATGCCCGAGCCAGCCACACCGGATCCCGAAGACGCCGCTGCATCGTCGCCGTGGTTCTCGCCGACGTCGACACGCGCATGGCTGTTGGCGCCGCTTTGCTGTGCACTGGCCGTCGGTTTCTATTGGATCGTCGACGTGCCCCGCAGTCCGATGGAGGGCGTGGACTCGCCGACGGCCAAACCCAAGGCCAAGAGCGCAAAGACCCGGTCCGCCAAGAAGAAGAACACGAGCCCGAGCAGGGACACTGCTCGGGCGGCCGAAGATAAGTCGGGCGAGAAGTCGGGCGAGCTAAAGCCCTGAGCGTGGCCCTGAGCGTCCGCTAGAAGCGAAAGCGGCCCGCGACCATCGCGAAGTTCGAGGTCGCCATGCCGCCAAAGGCAACGTCGCGGCTACGCAGGGTCCGAGCCGCGCGGCTGTCCTTGCGATGGACGAAGAGCAGGGTGGTGAAGGTGATCGTGCTGACCGCCATCACACCCGTCACGACCCACATCGCGGTCGAGACCGTCGCGAGCTTCTCTCCGCGATCGCACACGTCCACGACGCTCTGATTGCGAACACCACCCGGGTTGCCGCTCACGCCCTCGCGGGCAGTGCTGCAGATGTCGCCCGAGGTGTTGCGGTCGACGTTGTTGTTTGCGTCAGCGTCGGCGAGCGAGGCGTCGGCTTTCTTGATGAGATCGTTGTAGACAGGGCCGTTGTTGCGGACCTGTAGACCTGTGCCGAGCGCGGCGCCGAGGCCCGCGACGGTCAGTCCCGCCGACACGCCAAGGCCCGCCCACTTCCACGCGGGCGGGTGCGGATCTTTGCCCCACACTAACTTGCCGGAGGACGGCTTGGTGTCGTTGTTGGCGGGACCTTCGGGACGCGGATCTTCTCCGGGTTCGCTCGTGTCGGAAGTGGTGTCCGGTGTTGGCGTGACCTCGGGCGCGGGCTGCTTGACGCCAAGCAGCTCGTCGGTCAGCGACTTGACCGTCGCTCCGATGTTCGCGTCCGAGAGCGCGCTGGCCTCGACCGTCCGATCGACACTGCCCTTGATGGTCGCCGGCGAGGTGGTCGCGTAGCGGAGGCGCAGCATGATCCCCGACGGCGTCGGCGTCAGGGTGCCGTAGACGATCGACTCGCTGCCGAGGCTCTTGCCACCCTGGGCGATACAGGGGTCGTCGTTCTCTTCACATCCGACGGAGAAGCGCAGCTCGAGGAGCGGCATGCTCTGCCCGGTCGTGAAGGAGCGCGATGCGAACTCCTTTTGCAGCGCGTCGGTCAGCTTGGTGTTGAGGGCCTTGTCGTTGCCCTCGAGCCCCAACACAGAGACCTTCTCTCCTGCCTGCGCGGGCAATGAGGTCAAGGCGAGCGTCGGTACCAGCGCGGCCGCGACGGCAACACGACGGGACACCGCGCGTGCGCGCGAAGGGAATAACGACGAGGCGAGTGTGTAGCGGAGAGCGGCCATGAGCACGATGCGCCGAGGGCAGGCCTGACGCAGCCGCTAGGGTACACGGCCCATCCACGGCTGCCAGCGCCCCGCCAATGCCACCACCGACGATTCGCCCTGATACGCTGTCTGCGTTCTGCAAGGGACCTCACAGCACCACGAGCGCACTGCGGTCGAAGACGAGCGGATTGGCGCAACGCCGGTACGGGTGATCGCGCGTGAGGATGTGCTCCGTGGCCCGCTCCCGCCGGTACGCTGGTCTCGAAGCCTTGTCGTGCCGATCGCGGCGCTCCTGGCTCTGGTCATGGCTGCGTCGGTCGCCACCGGCGCTGTGATCCGGGCACAGCTACAAGACCTCACCGAGCGCTTTGATCTGCTCACCGGTGTGTATGTACCGGTACAAGAACGGCTTGCCGTCGCGGGTGTGCAGTCCGCCAAGATTGGCGCGCAGGTGCAGGTCGGGACGGGCTTCGACGCGGGGTCGGGGCCCCGGGCCGGCGACCGGCTGCTCTTCGCGGAGGCCTTGGCCGAGCGGGCGCGCCTCGTTCACGAGGTGCGCGCTCCCTTGGCACAAGCGCTTGAGCATCTTCCGCGTGTCGGTGGCGATCGCACGAGAATGTCATTGCTCCTCCTCTCGCTTCGCCTCGACGAGCTTGAGGGGGCAGTTGCGTTTGCGACCGCCACCGATGATCCGGTCGCAGTGATGCAAGACTCGCGTAAGCAGCTCGAGATCAACCGGCTGTTCCGTGAACTCGCGCAGCTCAGCGCACAGGAGGTTGCGATGCAGCGGCAGGACGTGGCGCAGGCTGGTCGACGCGTCGAGCAACTGACCATCGCGGTCACGCTCGCGGGCGCAGGACTGGCCCTGCTTGCGGCCATCGCAGTCGCATTGACCCTGCGCCCCCTCCGGCGGCTCAGCGAGAGTGTTCGATCCTTGGCCCAGGGTGATTGGGCACAGCGCATCGAGTTGGGCGAGGTCTCCGCGAGTCGCGATGACGAGGTCACGCGGCTCGCCCGCGAGTTCAACGCCATGGCCGCCGCACTCAAAGAGCGTGAGCGCGCCCTGATGCAGGGTGAGCGACTCGCCGCGGTCGGACAGATGGCGGCACAGATCACGCACGAGATCCGCAACCCGCTGTCGAGCATCGCGCTCAACGTCGAGCTGTTGGGTGACGAGTTGAGCAGCAGCGATGCTGAGGGCGCCGCGCTCGTGCACAAGATCCAGAACGAGATCGATCGCCTCACGACGATCACCGAGGGCTACCTCGCGCTCACGCGGCGCCCCCGAGCAGAGCTGCGGCGTGTCGACGTGGGTGAGGTGCTTCGCTCGCTGCTGGAGTTTCTCCAAGAGAGCCATCGACACGCCGGCATTCAGGCAGTGTTGGAGGCCGACGATGACGATGCGCCGCACTGGGCCCTCGCAGACGAGGATCAGCTCCGGCGGCTCTTTCTCAATCTGCTCCAGAATGCACGTGAGGCGATGGAATCGGCGCGGGAGAGTCCGGCAGCAGGGGAGGGACGAGCGCCAGACCCCGCTGCTAGCCCGTCGGCGGCCAGGCGCGGCGAAGCGGACGCGCGAGCGCCCCGGATCACGGTCAAGCTCGCGCTTCGCGAGCGCCTCGTGGTCGTCGAGGTGGCCGACGAGGGGCCCGGGATTCCACTTCCGGCAGACCAGCTTGAGCGGGTCTTTGAGCCCTTCTTCACCGCAAAAGCGAGCGGCACCGGGCTTGGGCTACTGACCGTGCAGCAGATCGCGCAGGATCACGGCGGGCATGTACGCATCCTCCGGACGGGCGCTGCGGGGACCACCTTTGAGGTCACCCTCCCGGCTTGTCAGCCCTAGCTAGCCTCCGTATTCTCCACGCTCCGCGCGTGTGGGCCTGCGCGCGGGCCTGCGCAAGTAAGGCGCCAAGGCCACCGGGGCGAAAGCCACGAGCGATCAGCCCGTTGTGCCCCCGCCCCTCAACTCCCTGCTCGTGAACCCTATGTCCTCCGCTCTGTCGCGTTCCCTGCCCCGCCTGCTCGTCCTTGCCCTCTTTGCCGGCGCAACGGGAGCGTGCTCGGCCATCCTCCCGCCCGACGAGAAGGACGATGGTGTGAATCGGTGCAACACCAGCAACGACTGCCCGGAGTTCTCCGACAACCGGCTGCAGGCCGCCTGCGTGGAGGGTGAAGGACAAGAGGGTGGTGACAAGGTCTGCGTGGCAGACTTTAAGAGCGACCTGCGTTGCGATCCCGATCAGCTCGCCGGAGATCACCCGCTGGTCGTCAAGTACGCGGAGATTACTGCGCTACAGGGCGTCTACCTCGGCTGTGAGGAGCAAACTGGCGAGCTGATGTGCCGACCCATTCCCGGGTCGGGGTGTAACCAGGGCCTGGATCTTGTCGACGGTCGCTGCGTCGATGGTTCGCTCAATCCCAAGCCGGTCGTGCCCAGCGCCGACAACAAGGGACAGGACGTCCTCGATCAGTACTGCCGGTGGTATTTCTGCAGCGACGACTTCGTGTGCGGCGAAACCGGTTTTTGCGTCCCGTGCAGCAACAACGCGAACTTTGGCACGGGTGGCTGCGGCGAGATCTACATCGGCAGCGAGCCATCCTCGATCTACAAAGAGCTCAACGGCTGCGATGGCGGCAACATCAGCCCCACGACGACGGACGCTTGGGGCCCCACGCCCACCGCGAACTAGCAGCAGCCCGCAGGGCTGAGAGCACGGCCTGTGAAGGGCAGGGCTTTGAGCTCGGGCAGTTCTTCGTCCGCAGGACGTCTCGCCGCGTGGTGTGACGTCCTTCGCGTTTCGCCCCGTCAGCTCGGGCGAGCACAATTGCGAAGAGGGTGAGGATCTCGGCGATGCCGTCGATCCCACCCTCTTCTCCGAACTGTGCAAGGCCTGGTCGCCCAGGTGATGCGCCGCTCGACACCAATCAGCGCGCCGGAGCGGCTCGCCCGCCGCAGCGGACGGGTACCACTTCCTACGCGCCCACAAGACAAGCGCTTAGCGCTTGCTGTGGCTTGGCATCTTCTGCTCTTTGAACTCCACGTGCTTGCGCGCGACCGGATCGTACTTGCGCATCGCAAGCTTCTCGGGCGTGTTGCGGCGGTTCTTGATGGTGTAGTAGTGAAAGCCCGTTCCGGCTGTCGATACGAGGCGTACTTTCTCGCGCATGGCAGTGTGCTCCGAAGAGGCGGGACCGTAGGGGATCTCAGCCGCTCATGCAACGTCGCGGCAAACCCGAATGAGCAGAAACCCTGCAAGGCGCAGCGGAGGCGCTGTCGGGGCTCGTAACGCGTCGCGCGGCCGTGCAGGGCCTCGCAGGACCAAGTTCGCAGCATGGCCGTCGCCAAGCACGCGAAATGCGCCGCCATGGCGAGGGGCACGCTATGCCAGCTCGTCGTGGGCCAGAGCGCGGATCCGCCGCGTCGGCCGGCATGATCGCCGTGCCCCCGATGCCCCCGCCGCCTAAGTGACCCGCTGCTTCCTGAGGGCGGTCGGTCTACGGACGGCGAGACGCCAACAGTTTGTCCAGCTCCTCGAACTCTTTGATCGTCGCCGGCGAGACCTTCGGGGTGACCTTCGCGCGCGCAAGGACATCCGCGATCATCGCTCGCGTCAGCGTATTGGGCTGGAACTCCTGCAGCCACAAGAATCCCTCGAGCTCGGTCGAGAATGCGTCGTCGGGGTGGGCGTCGGTTGCCTCGCTGCGCAGTCTGCCGATCTCTGACCACATCGCGCGCGACTCATCCGCCTTCCCGAGCATCCGCAGCGCTCGCGCTATCATCAGGCGCGTGCGCAGCGTGTCGGCGTGGCTGGCCCCGAGGCGTGCCTCACGAATCAGGAGCGCTTCGCTGGCGCGCTCAAGTGCCGACTTGGCGTCGAGGTCGTGCAGGTCGCAGCGAGCGAGCTCATGGAGCACCGATGCTCGCTCGGGGTGCTGATCGTCGGAAGGAGACATCGCGAGCGCTGCGTTGAGATGCTCGCGAGCCTTGGCCCACTCTTCACGACGGATCGCGATGTGGCCAAGGTTGGTCCGGGCGCGCAAGATCAGCAGCGGCTCGGGAACGTCCTGCATTTGATAACCCTCAAGCGCCGCCTGAATCTCGCGTTCCGCGTCCTCAAGTCGGCCCAGGTCGAGATACGCGACCGCGAGATTGCCCCGTGCCAGCGCGACATCGGGATGCGTCGGGCCCTGCCGCGCGAGCCAGATCTCGTACGCTCGTTGCCAGTAACGAAGGGCCGCTTCGGGGTTCCCGGCCTGTGACTCCAAGACACCCTGGTTGGTCAGGACGTCGGCAAGAAATGCGCTGTCCTCCCCGCCGTACTCGCGCTCCAGATCGGCGGCTTTCTCCAGCATCTCTCGCGCCTCGCTCAGGCGACCGAGCTCTTCGAGCAGCAGTCCGACGTTGGAGTACGAGGTGGAGAGCGACGGGTGTCGCGGTCCAATCGTCGCTGTGAGCGTCTCTAGACCCCGCATGTCCCACTCCAGCGCGCGCTCATACTCACCAAGCTCGTAGTGCGCAGTGGCAATGTAGCCCTGAATGCGCGCGCTCCCGGGTGTGCTCGGTCCGTATGCGCTCTGATGGAGTTCGAGCGCCCGCATGAAGTGGGGCAACGCGTCCTGCGCGCGACTATCGAGAAGCTCGGCGTAGCCCGAGGCCACCTCCTGCTGGGCATCGAGTGCGGGCGCGCGCTCGGGCAGTCGCGCGCGAAGGAACTGCGCGACGGTCAACCAGTGATGCGCAGCCTTGCTCTCCCGCAATCGCGTCGCCGACAGCACGCTGAGGCGGACGGCGAGTGCGTGCGGTGTCGCGTCGTCCGGCGCCGACGCGGCCAAGACAAAGGCCGCGCGCAGCTGCTCAACAGCAGGCTCGAAGTCGCTGCGAAGTTCAAGCAGGAGTCCGTAGTCGGCCATCGCCTCGACGATCACGGGGACGTATCCCGTGGCCTTGGCCCGCTCGAGCGTGTCTTCTATCCGCCGCTGCGCGATGTCGAGGTCCTCCGAACCTCGCATCGAGCTAGCGCTGGCCGCCTCGCGATAGAGCGCAAGAACCTGCTCGCGGGTGGCCTCGTCCTCCGGCAGATCCGTCGACCGGAGCAGCCGGGCGTCGTCGACACAGTCGTCGAGCAAGGGCAACGAGAACGCTCGACCCACCGCGCTATTGACGGTGTCGACGTTCGGCTCCACAAGCGCCGCGACCAGTGCCTCGAGCTGCACGCCAGCGACGTCGAAGCAAGCCTGCGATCGCTTCGACAGCGCGAGGGATCGAGTGCCGCTGAGTGTACGAGCCACGCAGGCGTCGTTGACCAACGAACGCCACTTGCCCGCGTAGTTGTCGAGCGCCTCGATCGTGAGAGCAGCCGTGGTTGGCGCGTGAGGGACGGAGGTCTTTGCGAATTCCTGCTCGAGTTGGGCGGCACGATCGGGATTCCAGATCTTCTCGACCGCGCTGGCCTCGACCTGGCACGCGCGCACCCGCATTCCTTGATCCACCGTATATCCGGCGAAGAGCGCAGCGAGCACGCCGCCACCAAGTATCAGCGCGAGACCACGGCGCCTTCGAATGCTGGGATCACGACGTAACTCGGTGAGCAGCGCATCGATCGAGGGCCAACGCTTGTCGGGATCCGAGGCCAATCCGCGCAACAACGCGAGGCGCAGATGGGACGGCACGCTGGCCGCACGATTTGCGGCGGCACGATCGCTGGGCGCTCGAAGCTGTCCAAGGGCGACCGCACCGGCGAGCTCCGCAAGACTCTTCCCGGCAAAGGGACGCTCCCCGTAGAGCGCCTCCCATGCCATCACGCAGAAGCTGAACTGATCCGAGCGCGCATCGGCTTCTGCACCGGCAAACTGCTCGGGGGACATGTATGCCGGCGTGCCGAGCAAGGCGCCCGCGCGGGTGAGTTCGTGTGTGATCGACTCACGCGAGCCCGCGCCCCTGCTTGACCGCGCCGAGTCCGACTCGCTGGCGTTGTCGTCGTCCCCCTGCTTGCCGCCACGCTCGCCGGGTGTGCCGGCGTCCGACCGGGCGCGGGCTGAAAGGATCCGCTCAAACCCGCTGCTGGTCTTGCGAAAGCGCGAGCCGGTCTCCAGAAGCGCCGCCTCATCCCCCGACATCTTCGCCATCGGGCTATCCGCGATGGTCTCGCGTACCAGACCAAAATCCATCACGCGGACGCGACCATCGTCGCCCACCATGACGTTGTCTGGCTTGAGGTCTCGATGTACGAGGCCTGCACGATGTGCCGCGACCACGCCGTCTCCGACCGCACATAGCGTCGAGAGCACCTGCTCGCGCGACGGCTGACTGGTCTTGATCCACGCGCCAAGCGTCTTGCCCGCGACGAACTCCATCGCGACACAGACCTGGCCCTCCCACATCTGAACATCGTGAACCGCGACGACATTGGGATGTGAGAGGCGGGCGAGCGCCTGAGCCTCGCGCAGGAGTCGAGCGTGGGCGGTGGCGTTCGCGTCTGCGGTGCCGTGCAAGCGAACCGCTTTGATTGCGACCTTGCGATCAAGCTCAGGATCATAGGCAGCCCAGACCACGCCCATGCCGCCTGAGCCGAGCCGATCGAGGATCACGTAGCGCCCCAGCACCATGCCACGACCGAGCTCGGGCTCGTCGCCGCCGTGACCATCGAAGCGGGTGTTACCCACGGTCATTTCCGCGCTTGACCACGATGCGCTGACCTTGGTGCCGCGCACGACCGAGTCCTCAAGTCCGCCGAGCGTCTCGAGTGGCGCTTGGCTGTGCTCGGCCTCAAGCTCCACATCGGCGCGTGAGAGCGCGTCGTCGAGAGACGAGGCACCGACCGGATCGCGCGTGGGCTCCGTCACCGCGCCGAGGGTAGCAGCGTCACCTGGCTCGCCGTAGCGCGTTCGATGGCAGCCGGCCGCTTGGGGCCGCCTGGGGCCACCTCGGGACGGATGCCGGACACAGCCGCCACGGAGTCGAAGATCTGGCAGCGCCACAGCCACACGTGGCGCGGCGACGCGTGCTGCGGCAGGCTGGGGAGGATGCATCGGGAGTCTTTGTCGCAGGCGAGTGCGAAGCTTGAGTTCCGTCGGCGACCAAGGCCCGCCCTTCGGTCGCCGAGGAGTTGCGCGCGTTCCGGCGGACCTTGCCGAGTCCGCAGCGCCGCACTGCGCGTCCCATGGGGCGCCTCCATGCTCGCGACGACGCTCGCCGCATTGGTGCTCAGCCACACTGGCTGTGCACGAGACCAAGCTGATGAGAGTGGCGACGCAGGTGCGAGTACCGACACGGACGCAGACACACTTGGGACGACCGACGACGTTGGAGCAGGATGCGACCTGACGAACCTTGAGGTCAGCTTTGATCAGGTCGTCGTCGCCTTTGACTATTGGACCGGCGATCCGATCATGAGCAAGGCTGTCGCGTTGACGCTCAGCGACCCTGACTGTGAGTTGAGCGTCGCTGCGTCTCCCGATTGGCTTGCGACTGCAATCGGCGCGCCCACATCCGATGGCGTCGAGGTTGTGCTTACGCTGCCCGGTACCGCGCTGTCGACCGGGACGCAAACCGGCGTTGTCGAGATCGTCGACACCGAAGGCACGCCGCGAGCAAGCATTCCGGTGCAAGCTCGCGCACTGCTCGCCGGCAGCGCCAATGCGCATCGCCGCGTGATGGTGATTGGCGTGGACGGATTGCGCCCGGACGCGGTCGAGCAGCTCGACTTACCCACCCTCGACGCGCTGATGGATCGCGGGCGCAGCACCTTTGTCGCCAGCACCCAACTGACCACGGCAACCAAGTCTGGTCCGGGTTGGGCGTCCATCCTGACCGGTGTCGAAGCGAGCAAACATTTGGTGGACTCCAACGACGATCTCGCTGAGATCGACCGCGACTATCCGACGATGCTGGCACGTTTGGCAGCCCTCGGATTTGATGTCAGCTCGGTTGGCAACTGGCCAGGGATCGCGTCACTGATCGAGGATGAGGTCGATGCGACCTCCTACTTTGGTCAGGATGCCACCGTCGCCCAAGAGGCGATGGTCCGCATCGACGGTGGAAAGGACATGATCTTCCTCCAGTTCGACAGCGTTGACATCAGCGGCCACGTCTACGGCTTTGATCCCGCGATCCCTCAGTACGCGGATGCGGTCCGCAATGTCGACGAGTACGCAGGACAGATCCTGGCGCGCATCGTTGAGAGTGCCGCGGCCACCGATGAAGATTGGCTGATTGTGCTGGTCACGGATCACGCGGGACAGGATAAGGATCACGGCCCGCAAGAGCCGATCTACCAAACGATCCCGCTCTCTCTGGCCAGTCCGGCGCACGAACGCGGCTCACTCGATGACGTAGGCGCCAGTCACATGGACGTGGCGCCGACTGTCTTCGAGTACCTCGGAGTGCCGATCGACCCGCTCTGGGAGCTCGACGGCGCCTCTCGGTGGTGATGGCCACCGAGAGCGCGTTCGCGCAGCACGACGTCGCTACTCGAGCGGACGGATCAGGTTGTTGCCCGCATCGCAGACAAACACCGTGTTGCTCGGGTAGTGGAACGCGAGGCCAACTGGACCATCGAGTCGTGTGTTGGTGACACCTTGACCGTTCTGGTGGCCGCCGACGCAGTTTGCCATGCCATTGCAGTGTTGACCAACGTTGGTGGAGATCGACTGCGTGGCGATGACGCCCTGACGAATCGTGTGTTGGTTGAACTCGGAGAAGTAGATGCTGGTTCCGTCCGAAGTCATGCCGCGTGGACGGTGCACCCGTGCCATCGTCCCGACGTTGTCGACGTAGCCGCTGGTGCCGTCACCCGCGAAGGTCGTGACCTCGCCCGTCGACACGGTGTACATGCGGATCTTGTTACCGTTGGTATCCGAGATGAAGAGCCGACCGGAGTTGTCGGAGGTCATGTAGCGCGGGCTGACAAAGCGAGCGGCGCCCCCGATTCCGTCCTGGCTCCCCATCATGAACGGCGCTCCGGCAAGGGTCGTCACCGACTGGGTCATGGGATCGAACACCCGGAGCACGGCGGCGGTCCCATCGAGGAGATAGACCTTTCCGTTGTAGTAGGTCAGCCCACGGAGGTCTTGGAACGATGCTGCCGCACCGATGCCATCGGCGTGGTTTGCCATTCCCGAGCCCGCCACCGTCGTCACTGCGTACGGCGGCGTCAAGCTAACGGCCTTGAGCTTGTGATTCGGTCCGTCGGCGACCCAAAGGGTCTGCCCGTCGGTCGTCAGAGACTCGATGTGGCCAAAGCGCGCCATCAATCCCGTCGCGTTGTCGACGTCACCGAGGCCATTGGGGTAGCCACCCGCGATGGTTGTCACGGTGCCGGTCGTCACGTCGACGCGACGAATTGCAGCATGTGTCATCCCCGTCGAGTCGCCGAGCCACAGCGAGGAGTTGTCCGCCGCCAGCACGCACCACGTGCCGATCCGCGCCGCGCTGCCAACTCCGTCGACCAGCGCGGGCGTGTTGAGCTGTCCAATGAAGTCTGAGAGCTGGTTTGTCAGGTTGCAGGTTGGGTTGCAGGCGTCGCCGTTGAGAACGCCACCGTCATCGCAGATCTCAAGCGGGTCCATCATGGCGTCGCCACAGGCGGCGCCGAGTGACTCAAGCTGGCAGTTGGCCGTGCAGCCGTCTCCGTCGGTATTGTTGTTGTCGTCGCACTCCTCACCGCTGCCCGGCTCGAGGTTGCCATTGCCGCAGCTCATCGTGACTTCGACCTGACAGGTTGGAGAGCAGCCATCCATGGCTGCATTTCCACCGTCGTCGCATTGCTCGCCAGGGTCGATCGCGCCGTTGCCACAGTCCCCATCACCATCGCCATCACCATCGCCATCGCCATCGCCGTCGCCGTCGCCATCGCCATCGCCGTCGCCGTCGCCATCGCCATCGCCATCGCCATCGCCATCGCCATCGCCATCGCCATCGCCATCGCCGTCGCCATCGCCGTCGCCATCGCCGTCGCCGTCGCCGTCGCCGTCGCCGTCGCCGTCGCCGTCGCCGTCGCCGTCGCCATCACCGTCGCCGGTATCAGTCGCGGTGCCGCCAGCGTCGCCAGGTGTGTCTTCGCCTCCGTTGCATGCGGCGAGGGACAGGATGAGAGCGGACAATACCAGGGGGACACTAAGTCTACACATGTTTGAAGCCTAGGGTCGAAACCTTGCTTCCGTCAATCCGCCCCCCGCGGCGAGCAGAGGACGACGCCAAATCGGCCGTTGCAAGGCTCGCCGCGGCGCGTGGACAGGCGTACAGCCTGTCAGCGTAGCTCGCCGCCACACGCCCAAAGGGGAGCGCTCCTTCTCGGCGCCTCGATTTAGCAGGCCGTGAGCGCGGCCGGGCGCCGCGCGGATTCTTCCGACGGCCCGCTAGTCATCGCGACGACGGAGAAGCTCGTAGGCGAGAATTCCGGCGGTCACCGCCACGTTGAGTGACTCGACGTCCGACCGCATCGGAAGCGACAAGACGTCGTCGAGTTGTCGCCGAACCTCAAGGGGGAGGCCCTCGCTCTCGTTGCCAAGCACGAACGCGACGCGCTTGGGCAGTCTCGCCCGGAAGAGGGAGGTCTTGGCCTCGCCTGCCAGGCCAATGCAGCGATACCCGACGCGCTTGAGCTGCTGCATCGCGATGGCGGCACTCTCGGTCCGCAAGATCGGCGCTTTGAGTGCGACGCCGGCGGAGGCCTTGACGACCATCGCGGCGATCTCGGGCGTGTGATTGCGTGGCACGACCACACCACCGATGTCCGCAGCCGTCACAGAGCGCAGGATCATGCCGAGGTTGATCGGATTGGTGACACCCGCGAGGACAATCAGGTCGGGCGCAGAATCATCTGGTAGCTCGGTCGCGAGAAAGTTCTCAAGGTCGTTCATGTGCGGCGCGACGAGATCGAGCACGACGCCCTGATCTTGCTTCGCGTTGCGCGAGATCTTGTGCACGGTTGCCAGGGGGACGCGTTCAACCACCACGCCGCGCGCGCGGGCGCGCTGAACGATCTCATCGATCAAAGGGCCTTGCGCGTGCGCGTCGAGCCGAAGGCTTGAAAACTGCACTTCGCTCAGGCTCAGCGCCTCCAGCACGGGCTTGCGACCGAAGATGGTGACAAAGCGACTTCGAGGATGGGCCGACGCTCCCTTCGCCGCGCGCGCCTGCTCGGTGTCGTGGGCAGACTTGTACTTCACTTGCCCTCAAGTGCCTTGCGCAGCGCTGGGTGCAGGCGCGGGTTCGACAGGGCCCCGTCGCCGTGGAGCTTGGCGCCCGCAGCGTCACCGTGCTCTCGCAGCGCGAGCGCGACAATCGCCATGGTCTCTGGAGGACCACCGGGGCCGAACTTTTGCGCGGCGGTCAACAGCTCACTGAGGCGGCCCTTGTCGACGTTCTTTTGCTTGCGGAGTTCGTGGGCGAGCGCGGCAAGGCTCACGGGATGGGTGGGAGCGATCGCGACACAGCGCTGTAGAGCTTTTTGAAAGACCGCCTTGTTGTCGGTCGCCCATGCCAGACCGACCAGGCGGGCAGCCGGGTCAAAGCTCATGGCGTCGATGTCGATCGCGTCGACCAAGGCCCTGATCTCGGCATCGACATCGCTCTGGGCACGGGCGACCTCCGCGAGCATTGCGAGCGGCTCAAGGCTCTCACGGTGGAAGGAACGAGCCTTCTCAAGGTGCTTGAGCGCCTTTGGATAGTCCTTGGCGTCAACGGCCAAGCGCGCGAGGATGATGCGAGGAGCGAAGCCGTCCGCGTCGTCGCCAATGAGTGCTTCGAGCTCACGGATGGCCTCGGCAGTCTTGCGCGACTGAGCCAGGTCCGCCGCCTTTGCGAAGCGTTCGGTTCGCTCGTCTTTAGGCTTGCCATCATCGACCTGAGGGCGCCAGCCGGAGATTCGCTTGCGGAGCTCGGCGTCCATCCAGGTCTCGAAGTTCTTCTCAAGCTGCTCGATTGGAAGTCCCAGGTGTCGCACCAAGAGGTCCACGGTCGGTGCACCGGTTGCAGAGTCCCTGAGGATCGCGACGATCTTGTCGTGCCCGTAGGTCTGCCCGATATAGCGAACCGCCCAGGTCGCGGTCGCGTAGGCGACCTCCATCATCAGAGCATTTTCGGCGCGGAGAAACGCGAGATCGAGCTCACTGAGCTTGCGGAGCCGACCCGCGTCTCTGGCCGCGGAGAGCAGCTCCGCGCTCTCGCGCGCATAGGCGGGATCCACCAGCTCGGACTCCCATTCACTCAGGCCCTCGGTGAGCCATCGCGCGACGCGACCCTTGCTCAGCCCGATCGCGTAGCTGTGCGCGATCTCGTGGTGCATGACCTGGTGAAAGTTGAAGTTCCCCGAGTAGGGGCCAAGCAAGGTGATCACGGGCCCGAAACACACGCCGAGCGCACCGAGCGAGGGCGTACCGATCGTGCGGATCGAGAAGGCATCGACTTCCGCGAACACCTCAAGACGAAGTCGCCCGATCTTGATCCCGTAGGCCTGGTCGAGGGTCTCGATGCTCTTGTTCGCGGCCGCCAGCAGCTCGGGCTTGACCAGCGCGGCCTGTTCCTTGGGAAGGCGCATGCTGACCATGCCGCTGTCAAAGAGCTGATGGTTGGGTTCGATCTGCTCGCGATAGAGCGCGCGGGTGTTGAAGGTGCGTTCGTTGAAGCGATCGCGCTTCCACGCTCCTTCGATCGCGGCGAGCGCGTCGCTCTCCTGCGAAGCGGCCTGCGCCAGCCGCAGCAGGTTGAGTCCATGCGCGCTCTGGATATAGGGATCCTTGGGATTAAGCGACATGCCTTGCGCCGTGATCACGGCGGTCTCTGGATAGAGATGCATGGTGCCGAGAAGCTCGGCGAGGCTGACGAAGTATCGCGGGGCACCCGGATGGGCAGCCGTCGCGAGCTTGGTCACTCCGTCCGCACTGCGGACGTCACCCTTCCAGATCTCTAAGGCCGCCGCGACCGCCAAGGACAGGGAGTGGGTTGGGTTGCGCTTGAGCGCATACTTGTCGAGCGCCTCGCGTGCCTCGGCGTGCCGCCCCTCCACCGTCGCAACCCAAGCCAGCGCGGTGTGGGCGAGCTCATGCCCGGGATCCACGGCGAGCGCTTCCTTGGAGAAGCGCACCGCGTTCGCGAGTTGGAGCTGGTCGAGCGCGACCCAGGCAAGGCCCGCGAGTGCCTCTGCGTGCCACGGATCTCGCGCCAAGATCATGCCGTAGGTCTGCGTCGCCTCATCGTGGGCGTACTTCTCGCGGAAGACCTCGGCGTGCAGCAAGTGGATCTCGTCGGAGAGCCATGTGCCGTTTTCGACCGTCGCCAGCCGCTCGGCATCGGACAGCACCTGATTCGCGTCCTTAAAGCCACCGCCGGTCTGCGTGCCAAGCGTCGCGCGGGCCACCGCAAGGAGCTCTCCAGCAGTCTTTGCCTTCCCCGCGTCGTAGGCATCGTAGAGCTCGTCGATGTAGCGCTTGGTGGCGCTGTCAGTGAGCGTCCCTCGGAGCGTCGCGAGTTCAACGAGCTGCCCGCGGAGTTCAAGCGAGTCTGGAAAGCGCTTGAGCGCGTCCTCGAGATGGCTTTGCGCCTCGCTCAGTCGACCCTGCCGCATCATGAGCCGGGCGCGTTGACGGCTCAGCTCCGCCACGCTGCCCGCCTTGCTGTCGGAGAGTACGGAATCCGCCTGACTCAGCTCACCGGTCGCCGCGAGCGCGCGCGCGAGCTCGAGCCGAAGCTCAAGATCGCGGGGTGCCTTTGCCAAGAGCTTCTGCAGCTCCTCGATGCCGGCTTCTGGCGAGCCAGTGCGAACGGCCTCGATGGCCTTCTCGCGTGTGGAGGCTTTTGCCGCGATCGTCCTTACGCGCGGCGGAGTGGCGGGATCGGGCGCCACCATCGACCCGGCAATGCCGACGCGAATGGAGCCGACACCGCCCGAGCCGTCCTCGCCATCGGGAGCTGCGTCGCTTGGACCGGTGGCTTCCGGCGGCTTGGGTGCAGGTCCCTTGCTTCGCTCGCAGCCTCCGGGGGCCCACAGGCCAAGGCTCACGCACAGGGCCACCGCACGCATTCCACGGGGCCGGCCGGGTCCGGGTCTTGGAGTGATCGACCCAAGATCGCGGCGTCGCATAGTGGGCAGTCTGTTTGGCGTCCGGCTGAGAGTCAACGGCACGGGTGCATCGAAGGTGCCAAAGCACCGCGCGAAGGTTCTTCAACAGCCTGCGAGGGGCGGCCATCTGCGGCGGTGCTATGCTCAGCCGATGGCGTCCACATCCTCCGCGCAGGCGGGACACACCGCGTACCCCGCCGATGTCTATGAGTCATTTGATGGCTTTATGCAGCAGGTCATCAAGGATGTTTATGACAGGGGATGGAAGCGGCCTGAGTTTGTCGCCCTGGTGCTTGCGTCCGGCGAGCTGCTGCCGATGGCCTGGGGACGCATCAAGCAGAGCGGACTGAGAGAGGTCGCTCTGGGCGCAGCGGGCGTGGTCGCGCTTCGCTTCGGCCTCCGCTTTGTCCTGGGCGGGCCCCTTGGTGTGATCCTGACCGGCTTCACGGTCGCCGCTTTGATCTCGTTCTTCTGGCAGAACCAGGCCGAAGTCATGGCGCGCCGTGCCCCGTACCGAACGCTGATCGCGAACGTGCACGAGAAGTACCAAGACATCCAGGCTCGCTATCAAGCGGGCAAGTACGATGTCTCCGAGCGTGCGCTGCTGATCGAGGGACTGCTCCGACGGCTCGTGGGTGACATCGAGACGACACCCAAGCAGGCCGCGGCGCAGTAGCTCAGCGCGGAAGAATCCCAGCCCGAGCAGGCTCGGAGCGAAGATCTCAGCCTGCAGGATGAGCCTTGAACCACTCCGTCATGAACTGAGTGGTCTTTGCGTAGCTGTCTTTGACTTCGCCGACGATGTGCTTTTCCACCGTGCCACCGACGAGGGGAACCGTGCATCCGACAGCACCCTGCCACCGTCGCAGCACGCGCGTGGGTGACCGTTCGATGACCTCATAGCTCCCACGCGTCTCGACCTTTTCGCTCATGAAGCTCGGGATCGTGATCACTTCCATCCGCGAGGTCGCGCGCTTCCAGACGTTGCGCTCCTCATACGAAATCGCGCCGGAGACGAGGCGACGCAGCAGTGCCGGGACCTCACGTCGCGGGGTCATGCGCTGCCGCCGGTGGATCACGGCATTCATGCCTTCCCCCTCACGGCGGAGCTCGAGCAGCTCGTAGTCGATATCGAGGTGCTTCCAAAGCGCCGCGTTGAACTCAGGGGAGAAGAAGGTCTCCCAGTAGTGGTCGACGCTCGCGTCGAATTCGTTCTCGACCGTGTACTCGATCATGGCGGCGAGGAGAGCACGTCAAGGGGCCGACCGCCAGCGCATCGCGCCCCTCCGCACCGCACCGGAGATCGCGAGAAGCCCTGCGTCAGGAACCGCCGCGTGCAGAGGCGCGCTGCACCAGCCAGCCCGCTCGCTGAAGACCGAGTCGCTTGAGCTTGCTGCGCAGCGTCGACGGGTTGAGTCCGCTCAGGTTTGACGCGCCGCTCGGACCGTCGATCCTGCCTGCGGTGTGCTCGAGCAACGCGACAAAGTAGCGCCGGCAGACCTCGTCGAAATTCCAGCGCCAGGCCTCCGCCTCCTGCGCAGGACTCGTCGGCACCACCGCGAGATGAGCGGAGCGAGCGCTGGGCGCGACATCTTCTCGCGTGGCAACGGCGACCAGTGATACGCCGCCCCCTCGCCCCTCGCCGACGGCTCGCAGTGCGGTGCTGCTTTGCAGACCGAGATCGTGTGCTGTCAATGCGCCATGAGTGCGCAGCACAGTGGCGCGCTCGACTGCGTTTCGCAGCTCGCGGAAGTTCCCCGGCCACGAGTGCCGGAGGATCGCTTCCTCGGCGTCGCTACTGAGCACCCAAGGACCAGTTCGTCGCTGCTGCGCGATCTCAGCAAGCATCGCCCGCGCGACCTCGAGCACACTCTCCGGCTCGCGTTCTCGTAGCGGTGGAAGTGAGAGCGGAAACGCAGCGAGTCGATAGTAGAGGTCCTCACGGAAGCGACCATCCGCGACGGCCTTTGCCAGATCGACGTGGGTCGCGGCAATGACCCGAACGTCGACCTTACGCGGCCGATCGGAGCCGACGACCTCGATCTCTCCTTCCTGCAAGACGCGCAACAACTTGCTCTGCACCGTCAGCGGCATGTCGCCGATCTCATCGAGCAAGAGGGTGCCGCCATGCGCCGTCGCAAAGCGTCCGTCTCGGCGGAGCGCTGCACCCGTGAACGCCCCGCGCACGTGGCCAAAGAGCTCGCTCTCAACCAAGTGCTCGGGGACCGCGGCGCAGTTGAGCGCGACAAAAGGGCCCGACGCGCGTGCGCTTGCCTCGTGCACCGCGCGCGCGAGGAGCTCTTTGCCGGTTCCTGTCTCGCCCTGGATGAGCACCGGCAACGCCGTCTGTGCCACTTGAGCGGCAGCGCGAAGGATTGGGCGCAGCGATGGCGCGTCGCCGCGCGCGAGGATCTCCATCGCGTTGTGGTGGCCGTGGACCTGGCCGCGAAGCAGACGTCGCTCTTCAACGAGCTGAGCACGCGAGGCCTCAAGCTCAAGAGATTGCTTGGCGAGCGCAAGCGCGACCGACATGACGCGGCCGTAGGCGCTGGCCAACGCGACGACACGCGGCTCGTAGGGCACGCAGGCTTCGCGGTCGAGCGTGATGATCCCTAGTTCTTGGCCCTGCGAAAACAAGGGAATGACCAGGCACGAGTGGCCCGCTTCGAGATCGAGCACACCATCGTAGGGGTCACCCTCGTTGCTCTTGTGCTGATGCTCCAGCATCGGGATGGGCCGACGGAGCTCGATCGCTCGACGAATGGTCGGATAGCGCTGCAGCGGGAGGACGTGTCGCAAAATCCGCTCGTCCGCCAGCTTGCCCTCGGCAATGCGTGCACGGAGCGTCTGACCATCGAGCTCGTAGAGAACGGCAAGGTCGTACTCAATGATCTCTTGCAGCGAGAGCAGTGCTGAGCTCAGTGCCTGGTCGTAGCCACCAGATACAGCGGCGTCGGTGGCATCCGGGGATGCCGGATGTGGGATCGCAGAGCGCGGCGAGTTCATCGATTCTCCTCCTGAGGGCGGGCAGGGCGTCGACCCGCCGTCCTCGGGGAGGAGTTTAGCTGTATCCGTGAAATATCAAGGGTTAGCTGATGCTTGTCTTGCCAGTCGCGCGATATCGCGGTTTGGCAAGTCGTGCATTCGCGCAGTACAGCGATATTTAGCGATTATCGTCGGGCCGCGGCGCCACAAATCATTGAAATCACAAAGATGCTGCCCGTGCGCACCAGTCTGGACCGCATCTTGATGAAGGCTTCGTGCGTCGGGTGGACACCCCACCTCCGCCACGCTCACGCGGCTGGCATGACCGGCCGCCTCCGAACCAGGATCCAAGCTCATGCTCGAAAACAGAGAAGGCCAGAAAGTCCCCCAAGTCACCTTTCAAACCCGCGTCGATGGACGTTGGAAGCCGCTCACCTCGGCCGAGGTCTTCGACGGTCGCACAGTTGTTCTCTTCGCGCTCCCTGGCGCGTTCACGCCGACCTGCTCGACCGCCCATGTCCCTCGCTACGCGCAGCTCCTTCCGCTCTTCCGCGCCGCCGGCGTGGACACGGTCGCGTGTCTCTCCGTCAATGACGCCTTCGTGATGGATGAGTGGCAAGTCGATCAGGAAGCCAGCGAGCTGCTGTTTTTGCCGGACGGCAACGGCGAGTTCTCCAAGGGCATGGGCATGCTCGTCGACAAGTCGGTCGTCGGCTTTGGCTCACGCTCCTGGCGCTACTCCATGTTGGTGCGCAATGGCGTGATCGAGAAGATGTTCATCGAGCCCGACGAGCCCGGCGATCCCTTCCTTGTCTCCGACGCCGACACGATGCTCGACTACCTCAAGCCCGGGACCAAGCGGCCCTCCGACATCGTCTTGTTCACGCGCTCGGGCTGCAGCTACTGCGTCAAAGCCAAGGCGCTGCTCAAGGAAGCCAATCTCCCCTACGAGGACGTGCCTGCGCGACTGCGTCTGCTCATGGGCGTCAGCGGCAAGCGCAGCACGCCGGCGGTCTTCATCGACGGCAAGCACATCGGTGGTGCCGACGAGCTCGAGGCGTGGCTCGCGAACGGGCAGGCCTCGTAGGCGGCGGACCTGATGTTGGCGCATCCGCGACCCACCTCGCCGGTATGCCTGCCCCTGCGAGCGGCGCGTCCGCGACCCACGTCGCTGGTGTGCCGCTCGTTTCGTGCCAACATCTTCGTTCGTCGATGCCGCAATACCTTGAGGTCACCGTCCACGACCATCGCGCGCGGATCCTCGACAGCGCATCGCCCGGGGACCCGCGCGGCGGTGCCCTCGCGAGCGAAAGCGGGCGTGAGCAATCCGGCGATACGGATGCAGGCGACGCCCCGGTCATCGTCGCGCTGCACTCGACGGGCCTCTCGAGCGCGCAGTGGGGTCGGCTGATTCGACATGCGGAGGGATACCGCGTGCTCGCGCCCGATCTACTCGGATACGGCGGCTCGGAAGCGTGGCGCGAAGATGTGCAGTTCCGCTTTGAGTACGACCTCGAGTTGCTTGAGCGTGTCGTCGAGCTCGCATCGCCCGCCGCGGTTCATCTTGTAGGTCACAGCTACGGCGGCCGTCTCTCCGCCCATTTTGCCCTCAAGCATCCATGCAAAGTGCGGTCGATGGCGCTCTTTGAACCGGTGCTCTTCGGCATCTTGCGTCGCAGCGAGAGTGACGACGGTCTCGATGATCTGCGCGCGATGGATCCTGCCGGGACCTTCCTTGATCCAAGCTACGGGCAGAGCGACGCCTGGGTCGAGCAGTTCGTCGATTTTTGGAACGGGCCCGGTGCGTTCGCGGAGATGGGGGTCGAGGAGCGTGTCGAGTTCTCTCGATCGCGACGCAAGATGTTCGACGAAGTCTGCGGTACGACCCTCGACCCCACGGGTCTTGAGGAGCTGGCCACGCTCGCCATGCCGATCCTCGTGCTCACGGGCACAGACTCACCCAGACTTGCCCAGATGATCGGACGGCGATGGGGAGAGGCCGCGCGCAACGTGACGCATCAGGAGGTCGCGGGTGGACACCTCGCGCCACTCACCCACGCCCGCCCCGTCGCGGCCGCGATGCTCGCGTATCTTCGTGCGTCCCAAGCACACCCTTCGGCCTAAACCGGTGACGTGAACCGGGTTGTTGCGCTTGTTGACGATCGTTCCCATCACGATCGTGACACGCGCTACATTGGGTGCTCTGAGGTGTCGCCGTTCGCGACCAGCAACCCAAGCGCATCTAGGCTGCCCGTCCAGCCGAGAGTCATCCCGCCCCGCTCCTGAACGAACGCGTCGCACTCGGCGTCCGATGCGTCTCCGTACGGCGCGCTCGAAATGGTGATCCTTGTTGAGCCGTCGGGTTCTTCGACCAGTTCGATCTCGTTGCGCAGGGTTGTGGGCCACTGCTCCGCCCCTGGAGCGGCGGATGGCATTTCCCGTTCGTCGACGAACTGCTGAAGGTAGACGATCCGCTTTGGCGGCGTGATCTCAAGATACTCAGTGCGGACGTGCATGACTCCGTGCGGACCTTCGATCTTGAAGAGCGCGGACTTTCCGGGGGAAAGTTCGTCGCGCAGAAACGTCATTGTGGATCCCGTGGGAGGCAGCCAGCGTGCCAGCAGGGTTGGATCGGTCCACATCTCAAAGACCTTGTGGATGGGCGCGGGCACGCTTCGCTGAATCACGAAGATCCGGCGGCCGGTGGCGGTCTCCTCCACATGCTCCGCGAGCCGGTCCCAGGTCCCCAGGCCGCCCGCCCGCTTGACGAACTTTGCCATCTCCGCCGCAGCCTCGGCGCTCGCCAAGGTCCACGTAATGTCCATTTCGGTGCCGGCTATTACGTCGTTGAATCTGACGTCGACGTGAAATAGCGGCTTTGCCTCCGGCGTCGTCGCGTGCTCGTACTCGAGGCGGGAGCGAGGAACGACACTGAGGTAGCGGATGAAGTTTGCGTAGTCGACACCGTCGGGGCCGTGCATCGTGAAGGTCCACGAGCCGCCGTCTCTCAGTTCGCGTTGGTGTGTGGTCAGGGTAAATCCCCTCGGTCCCCACCATTTCTCGAGCTGCGTCGGTATCGTCCATGCGTCCCAGACCGACGTTATCGGCGCGCGATAGTGGCGATAGATCTTGATTTGGTTAGAAGCTGCGCGGGAAGACATGGTGATGCAGGTTTCGCTACGTGCATGAGTTCGGATGCCGACGTCGGGGGCGGGCAGCGGGCTGGTCCACCTTGGTCCGCGCGGACGCAGTCGCGCGTACCTTGCGAGTTCGCGACGACGTACCCTCCGCCGCGCTTGAGGAGTGATTCCTGGCGAGCGCTGGTTCCGTCGTTGCTGTCTCCCCGGGTGTCTCCGCGAGCAGGAGCGCCTCAAGGCGATCGAGGCGCTGATCCCAGAGCGCTCGATATTGATCGAGCCAGTCGGCAGCGGGCGCGATCGCGTCGAGGTCGAGACGACATGGCCGCTGTTGGCCGACCCGGCTGCGCGTGATCAGCCCCGCGCGCTCAAGCACCTTGAGGTGCTTGGTGATGGCTGGACCCGAGAGCGGGAAGGGTTCCACGAGATCCTTCACCGGTGCATCGCCCTTGGCGAGACGCGCGACGATGGCCCGCCTCGTCGGGTCGGCGAGTGCCGCGAAGATCTGCGAGAGGTCCGCCGCCATCACGCGATGAGTTACCATCGGGTTAATTAACCGTCAAGTGAAATAACCGCCTCGACCCCATGCCCGTGACCGCCGCAGCGCGGCTGAGGGGCCGGACGGTTCGCCCACGGCCGTGCCCGCGAGGTGCGCTCGTGTCAAAATGTGGAGGCGCTGCGGGGCAAACCCTACGCTGCGCGAAGGCTCGATCATGACCCCGCCGCAAGGATTCAGGCCCGTCGCAGCCCAACTCACGGTGCGAAGCGATGCCATCGGCAGCGACCGCTTTCAAGCTTGGACCGGAGGTGGGGCGGTCTTGGGTGCTGCCGACCGCAGGCTCCGTGCTGGGCATCGATATGTCCTGGGGCTCGCGCTTTGGGCCGCGAGTACGACCGCGTGGGCGTCTCCGCCGCGAGAGCCGGAGCCAGAGCCAGAACACGCCGCGTCTCGCTCGACGCATGCGGCAGCCTCGACCACGACGAGAATCGTCCTCTTCGACTCGCCTGGTGTTTCGCAGCTCGCGCTGGACCAGACCAAGCTGCTCTTGGAAGCGATGCCTGGATTTGAGGTCCGGGTCATGACAGGCAAGCAAATTCGCAACGCCGGTCGGATCGACGCCGACGTGATCATCTTCACCGGAGGATCTGGATCCCGCCAAGGCAAGTCGCTCGGTGACGAGGGCCGCGAGATCGTGCGCGACTTCGTCGCGCGAGGTGGTGGCTATATCGGGGTCTGTGCCGGCGCCTACCTTGCGCTGCAGGGCACCGAAGAGTTTCACAAGTTGCGACTGGTTGCGGCCGAGAACTTGACCGGTGACTCGTGGAAGCGCGGCATGGCTCCGGTCGAAGTGGTCAAGGACAAGACTACACCGCCAGAGACCACGAACTTCATGATGCACTACGCCAACGGTCCGATCTTTGCGCAGGCGGAGATCGACGAGTCGGTGAAAGACAAGGTGTCTCCCTGGATCAGCCTTGCGACCTTCGTCGGCGACGTGTACTCGACCTCGAACGGCACGCCCGAGGGTACGATGCCGGGTCATCCGGCGATCATCGCGGCGCGCTTTGGCAAAGGTCGCGTGCTGTTGTTCTCGCCCAATCCGGTGCTCGGTGAGACCAGCGAGGGTGCGAACTCCTTACAGCGCGAGCTCATGACGGACGCGGTCGAATGGGTCGCAACGCCAAAGCCAATCGCGAAGGGTCTGACCTTCGCCAAGGTCTTTGATGGGGCCGATCCGGTGCGGCAGGCGGCGATGGGCGCGGCGAAGCAGTGGCCGGCGGCCGACGCATCAAAGGAATAGCTGTTCAACAACGGCGTGGGGACATGCGCGCGGCACTCCTGCCAATTGAGGGCGCGGCGTTAGGTCCGCCCCAATGGCTGCTATGCTCCTCAAATGCGCGGTTGGCAGTTGCTGCTGCTTTTCACGGCAGTGCCGATCCTTGAGGTCTGGCTTCTCTCGGTCATCACCGTTCAGATCGGGATGCTCGGAAGCCTGGCGCTCGTGGTCGCGACCGGTGTGCTCGGCAGCTTTCTTGCGCGACGCGAGGGGGCCAAGCTCTGGGGTCAATGGCAAGCGGCGATCGAGGCCGGTCAAGTGCCGGAGATCGGACTCGCCGAAGGGCTGCTGGTCTTCCTCGGCGGCGTTCTCCTCATTACGCCCGGCGTCCTCACCGATGCGGTTGGACTCATTCTCCTCGCGCCGCCGACTCGTCGCCTGATCGCCAATCGACTCCGCGCCCGTATGCAACAGCGCATCGCTGCGGGCAACGTCGAGGTGCGTCGCTTCGGTCCGATCACTGTGATGAGCGGTATGGGTGGCGCCGGGGGACGTCGGCCGGATCCGCAAGGCGGATTTGGCGAGGTGCACGATGGCCCGCGGCTGACACCGCGCGGCGGTGGAGGCGGCGGGCGTCGGGGTGGCGTCATCGACGTGGACGCGGTCGAGCGCGAAGGCTAGGGACATCCCTCCTTCGATCACCAGGCGACAGCGCCGCCAGCGGACATCTGTGGACCCGGAGCGCCGCATCGTTCGTGGCAGGAAGCGCGAATCCTGCGCGAAGCGACCCGGCATTGGCGGGAAATTGGGTCACCGGCCCATCACAGCCTACGATCAAGGCCTGCATGAGTCCTTCTGCTTGGCAAGGCCCGCTTCATCCCCCCAGTGCACCAGCTGCCAGTCGCCGCTCGCTTCATCAGCGCGATGATCATCCACGGGCGCTTGTGCTTTCGGGTGGCGGCGCACGAGGTGCGTTTCAGGCCGGCGTGTGGAAGGTGCTCTACGAGCATCCTCGTGGCTTCCAGCGACAACCGCCCGAAGTGATCAGCGGGACTTCAGCTGGAGCGCTCAACGGCGCCCTCATCTGCGCCGGTCTTACCCCTGATGACATCCTTTCGTTCTGGCTCGAGCTCGCCGATGACCCGCCGATTACCGCGAATCCTGCGTTCTTTCGCGCGCTTGAACGCGGACTTGCTGGGCTTGCGCTGAGCGAACCATGGCGCGCGTTCGAGAGCCGCGCGCGTGGCTTTAAGATCGCGCTGCGGCAGATCGGAAAGCACGGGCTACTTCGTCGCAGCCACATGGCCGCGGGCACGCTCGAGTATCTCTTTACCGCGCGTTTTGATGCGGTCAGCCGCGTGCTGGATAGCATCGACACCGCGCATATCTTCGACATGCGTCCGCTCGCCGATCGACTGCGTCGCATCATCGGCGGGAACATCGTGCCCAAGAGTAAGGTGCGGCTCGCGATCAACACCGTCGACGCGGCGACCGGATCGGTCGTCCGCATTGTCAATCATCCCGTAGTCAAGAGTCCCAGGGCTTCCGCACATCACTATCGCTACCACGAGCACATCACAATCGACATGTTGCTCGCGAGCTCGGCGATCCCGCTGCTGTTTAATCCGGTCGAGGTCGATGGCCGTCAACTCTGGGACGGCGGCCTTCTGGTGAACTCGCCGATGGCACCCGCGGTTGCACTTGGCGCCAAGCGACTCTTACCCGTCTTGGTGACTTCGCGCGGTGAGCACAATGTCCGAACGATTGGCCAGGCGATGGAGCGTTTGGTCGATACCTTTCTTGAGAACGCCTACAAGACAGATCGCAAGCTGCTGCTCGATCGCAACGCGCTCTCGCAGCGCGGCCTGAGCGAGCTCGCGCAAGTAGAGCTCTTCGAGCCGATTCGACCGACACATGGCAGTCTGTTCGGTGCCGGGTCGTACCTGTACTTTGAGCGCAACGTGATGCTCGCGATGTTTGATGCCGGGCGAAACGCCGCGCTGAGCTGGCTCGATCGCGGACCGCTGCGCGAGAGCGGCCAAGACTCTGCGCTTGCCCCAGATCGGCCCGACGACGATGGGCCGTGGGCCCCGGGCCAGCCCGCAAGCGGGCCCCGCCAGCCACGCTAGCCGGCGTCTCCCACTCGATGCTGCGGCAGCCAGCGCTGGGATCTCCCTTCATCGGGGTGAACTCAAGTCACAAACGCGCTCCCACGCACATCAAGTGATTGCGCAGCGGCGGCATCCTCCTGTGGCATGGCGCTGCGCTTGCGCTTGGAACGTCGCTGCTGCCTTGCCCTCCAGGCGGTGCTGTGTTGCACTGCACGCGTGGAAGAGAGCACCACATCTTCAGCCTTCGATGAGTACGAGACGCAGATGCTCGTGCGCGCCGCCGATCGTGCGCGCTTGCTGGGAATCGCGTTGATCGCTCTCGGCGGCATGCTTGGCTTTGCCGCTCTGGGTGCGGGCGCGCGAATCATGCAGCAGCGACTCGAGGTCGCGGCGATGACAGGTGCATTCACCTTTGTCCCGGCCGCGGTCTGCGTGGTGGTCGGACTGATGTACGTGATGTCGGCAGCGTCGCTGCGAAAGATCGTCACCGGCGACGGAGATGAGCGCAAACTCGCCGTGGGTGCGGCTCGCTTTCTGGGAATCGCATTCCTCGTGCAGGTCGGACTCGTGCTCTTGACAACGACACCCCTGCTCTTGACCGCCATTTTCGGAGTTCTCGGCCGCTAGCGCACTGATTCTCGCCGCGCATTAGGAGTTGCACCGCGATGTACGAAGACGAGAACAATCCCTTCTCTGCCCCCCGAGCGGATCTGAGCGAGCCGGCCCAGGCGCGACCCGGTCGCTTCTCGCTCGACGACAACGACCGACGCGTCGTCGGATTTGCGGGTGCTGGCGCCGTCGGAATGGGGATCTACTTTTTCTTGTTGGCGGGCCTCTACACGCTCGTGCTGGTGTTGACGGTGGTCCTCAGCGGCGGCGCGGCGATCCCGATGCTCGTCTTGCCGGTGATCATGGTGACGCTCTTCTGGGTCCTCGGGAGCAAGTTCGCACGCGGAGGCCGGGCCTTCCGCCACGTTCTTACTGCAGGCGACGAGACCGGCAAGCTCGTCCGTGCATTTGACGAGATCGGACAGGCCTTCGCGATCATGGCCGCCCTCATTCTCTCGAGCTTTGCGATTCTCCTGCTGATCTTTGGCTTCGCCTTCCTCGCTTCTCGCTAGACGTCACGTCTGGTCTGGTCTGGTCTGGTCTGGGCCGGGTCGAAATCGACGCGTCGGGCGACGTGGGCTCGAGCTCTTCGGACGCGCTGTCGTCTGAGGGCAAGTCCGCATCACTCCCAGAGTCCTCGCCGACATCATCGTCCATCGGTGTCGTGTCGTCGTCGACGGTTGTCGAGTCGTCGGAGGTGGTGTCCTCCGACCCGGGCAGCGCGAACTCGGTCACGCCGCAGGCGACGGCGAGGCCGAGCATGAGGAGGACGCGCGTGAACGCCCGATAGGAATCACGGGACATAGGCAATCAGTATGGTGTGTGTGGTCGCGGGCTGCAGCCGGAGCAGAGCACGCAAAAATGCCGAAGGCGACGACGTGGGGTCGACGCCCCAGCAGGCTGTCGAAAAACCCCGCGTGGCGCATGGCCGCGCACTCACCATGCATCCCTTTGTTGCTCGTCGGTCACGTACGCCCGGTACGCTCCCTCCTCGCGCCTCGGTCTGCATCGCGATTGCACGCCCATGCACTCCACGGGGGTTCTTCGACAACCTGCTAGGCGAGGCCGGCGGCGAAGTGAAGCGGTAACAACGCCGCGCGACCCGCTTCACGAGAGACGCCCCTTGCGGGCGGGCCGTGACTAGGGGTCCTCCGTCTCGCTCTCGCTCTCGGCGTCGTCGTCGTCCACGTCGTCGACGCCGTCGTTGTCGTCGTCTTCGTCCTCGTCGTCGTCGACGCCGTCGTTGTCGTCGTCGTCATCCTCGTCGTCGTCGACGCCGTCATCGTCGACGTCGTCCATGTCTTCGTCATCCTGATGGTCGTCGACGCCGTCGTTGTCGTCGTCGCTGTCCTCATCGTCGGGGAGACCGTCGTTGTCGTCGTCCTCGTCGACCGAGTCCTCAATACCGTCGCCGTCGCGGTCGATGAGCTGAGAGTCACCGCTGTTACCGTCGTCACAGGCGGCGACGGTCAGCGCGAGAGATGCGGCGAATAGGAAGTGCAAGCTGTGCTTCATCATGGTTGTGTGCCTCCTGGCAAACCTGAGATGCCCGAGGGCCGCATCGGCTACAGAAAAAAATCAGCGGCGAGATAGGTCTCCGCTGCGTTGAGCACGCACGGACGCATGAGTGCGTCCAAGCCCCCTCGTTTGGCGGCGCTCGCCGATGTGCGGAAAGGGCGAGATTCTCTGTAGCCATCGCAGTCCATCCGCATCTAAGGGTGTGCCAGCGTTGGCAGACCTTCCGGCAGACCTTCCATGGGTGACTTGCGACGAGACTTCGGATCAGCGCGTCGGCCGCACACAGATGCGGAGACGAGCGACGAGCTTGTCGCGCGTGCTCGCGCTGGCGACGTGGCCTCGTGGTCTCGCCTGTATGAGGAGACCTTCGATGCGGTCTACCTCCACACCAACTTCCTCGTCGGCAATCCTACGCTCGCCGAGGACATCACGCAGGACGCGTTTGCCCGAGCCTTCACAAGCATCCACCAGTTCGACGGGCGTTCGGCCTTCGCGACCTGGGTGCGAGGGATCGCACTGAACCTCGTGCGTATGCACTGGCGGCGCGCGGCCGTGAGCCACCGCGCCCACGATCAGATCCGGTCGACCTCGGAGGAGTCTTCGATGTCTGAAGACCCATCGCTGGCGCACGAACGCGATGTGTACGTGAAGTTGCTCTACTCGATTATCGATCAGCTCCCCGAGACGCTGCGCGAAGCCTTTATCTTGCGCGATGTCGAAGGACTTGCGCCTGCCGATGTCGCTGCCGCGCTCGGCATCTCCACAAAGAACGCAACCGTCCGAGCCACGCGAGGCCGGGCCCTCGTGCGCGAGGAGCTGGAACGCCGGGGTTGGTCCCCCAAGGAGGCAAGATGACAGACGAACTTGATCCGCGGGGCCAACACCGCGATGACGTCGACGACGAGCATCTGGATGCGCCAGACGAGCTCGTGGCAGAGTTGGTCGTGCGAGCGCGCGAACAGGTGCTCGCTCGAGTCTCGGAACGAGGCGCGCGGGCGAGCTTTGCCGACGTGCAGCGTCGGATCGCTGCGTCGACGAGCCGCGATGCCGAGGATGCGCTTGACATGGTGGTTGGACATGCGCGCGAACAGGTCACCCAAGAGGCGACCTTCGGTGCTCGCAGGGAAGGCTTTGCGGAGGTTGTGCGCCGGGCTCACGAGCTCGATCCCGTCCGCGTCGATGCAGAGAAGGTGCGAGAGGCCGAGCAAATGGGTCGACTCGTCGTCTTCCGCCGCGCGGCCGCGAGTCGGGGAGGGAAGACGGCGGTGGTTTCGCCGACCCACGAGCCTCGCACCCCAATTCGAAGCGGCACGCTCGAGCGACGCTCGAGCCCTGCGCGACGGGTCGCCACGACCGGCCTGATGTTTGTCGCGGCGAGCGTTGCAGCGCTCTGGATGATTGTGCCGGCCGCGGCTCAGCTTGCGAATCGTGCTGCACAGCGCGAGCAGGTCGAGTACGTCCAGGCGCGGGTCCACGAGGGCGCGGGCCAGGGAGTCGGTGAGGTGGCCAGCCTTGCGTGGCACCGCCGTGCGCGGCTGGAAGGTGGTGGCGCAACGACGCTGGAGCAGGACGAGGTCAGTCAGGACGGTGCGGATGCCGGTATCTCGACGGTCGAGAACCTCCAAGGATCGGCGGAGAATGCCGGCGGCGCGGAGCTCGAGGACCATGCGAAGCATGGCAGCGGCTCGAAGGTTGGCAGTGAGAAATCCGCGCTTGCGGAGCTTGCGGCACAAGCGGATCGACACTGGCGTCTTGGCGAACTGGCACAAGCGGAGGCGCTGCTGCGCCAGGTGACCAAGCGCGGCGGCAAGTCCTCGTTGGCGGAGGATGCGTTTGGTGATCTCTTCCTTCTCGCGCACCAACGTGGAGCCGCTGGTGCAATGCGCGGATATTGGCAGGAGTATGTGAGGAAGTTCCCGAAGGGGCGCTATGCCGACGATGCGCGCGCGGGGCTGTGTCGCACTGCGTCGTCTGACACCCGCTCGGAGTGTTGGCAGCGCTATCTTTTGGACTTCCCTGAGGGATCGTTTCGCACGGAGGCGATCACAGCCTCACAAGCGCCCTAAGCCCAAGCGCCGCAAGCTTTCGCGTCACCCGAGCCCGGGCAATACTCTCGCAAGCCACTCGTGCTCGTCGCGTCGCTCATAGCGTCCTTGTTGCCGGTGGCTTCGCCACCGATCACGGACTGGCAGGCACCCTCGTCGGACGCAGCGGTCTCTGACTCGCACGTCCGGCAACTTTGGATCCGCGTGTACGCGTCCGACGTGGCCGGACAGCCCGCGATCGATGGTGATTTGTTGGCGTCCGATCTCGGGCATCGGCTGCCGAGCGTCCGTATCTCGACCAGTGCGCCGGTGGCCGCCGACACGAGCTCGGATGCGGGCAATCTCGGCGTCCTGGCCGACATTCGAAGCGATGATCAGGGACTGGTCAGACTCACGATGATCGTCTCGGATGGGCGAGCATTTGATCGCCAAGTTTCGATTCGTTCGGGCGCGTCCGCCAACGAGCGCCACGAAGTCATCGCTCGCAGCATCGCCAACCTCGTGGCGGGGATCGAAGCGGGCGTTGTCGTCGCAGACCGCGAGGACGTTCCGATGGTGGAAGCTGCGCCCGCTCCAGATGTGGTTGTCTGCCCACCCGTCGAAGAACTCAAGTGTCCTGAGGTCGTGCCGGTCGAGTCGAAGCCGGAGACCGTGCCCGCCGCGAATGTCGAGCCGGACGCCAGGGAGACGGAGCCATCACCGCGCTTGTCCTGGGGACCCGGCGTCTCGCTGGGCATCGTGACCGGACTCGGACCTCCGGCGGACGCCGATCGCTTCGCGGCATTTGGCGGCGACGCGTCGATGTCGATTCGCTGGAAGTCAGGGGCGATGCTCTTTGTCGGTGTGCGTCCATCGGGTCGAGCATCGGGTCGAGGCGATGGCGGCGGACTGGGCGTGCTTCGGATCCGAAGCGCGGTCGGTGCAGGCTACGCTTGGCGCCCAAGCTCATCGCAGGTCGAGGTCGAGGCCTTCGGCGCGGTGCTGGTGGAGCCATGGATTGTGTTGCAGCAGGGGACGCAGGTCCGTTTCGAGCGCGCCACGCCACCCTTGGTGGGCGGGATGCTTCGCAGTTCTGTAGGGTATGTCACGGGGCGTCCCGGCAGTCGGGCGCGCGTTCGGATCGGAGGGTACGCCGAGCTCGCCGTCGCCTACGCTCCGGGCGCTGGTGTGGTCGAAGTCGTCGAGCGTCAGGCGACGGATCCGCTCCCTCGTTTTCGACTCGGTGGTCCCGAGGTCACCATGGGCCTCGAAGTTCGCATGTGGCTCGGCCGCAAGCGCTGAGGGCCCTAAGCGCCATCGCGTCCGATCGTAAGAGGGGATCCCAAGCCAGCGGTGGAACCCACCTGATGCCCGCGTCGCGAGCTGCCGCGCGCAGTCCGGGCCACCGCCATGCATTCGCGACGCCACCGCCGCCCAAGAGACGGCCAGGCGAGCTTGGTCAGACGTGACACCTCGGTCCGCTATGCTTCGCGCCCCGAGCCGCGCCGCCGACTGGCGGACCGCAGCAAGCACCTCACGACAGCCCCTCCGACAGCCCCTCCAAGAGGACACCACATGCCGAATCTCAAGCTCACCTACTTCGACTCCGCCGGCCGCGCTGAGCCGATCCGTATCGCACTGCACATCGCCGGACTTCCTTTCGAAGATCGCCGGCTCAAGTTCCCAGATTTTGCGCAGGCGAAGAGCACCGGCGAGCTCCCACTCGGGCAGGTTCCGGTCCTCGAGGTCGATGGACTGGCGATAGTGCAGACTGCCTCGATCATGCGCTACGTGGCCAGAATCGGCGCTACCGACCTGATTCCCGCCGATCCGCTCGTTGCACTGATTGCCGACAGCGCGCTCGACAGCTTCAACGACAACCTCTCGCACGCACTGATGCCAAGCCTGTTCGAGCGGGACATGACCAAGAAGCTCGAGATGCGCGCTGCACTGGCGGCTGGACCGCTCGCCGCGGTGCTTCGCTACACCGATCAGCTCATCGCGCGCACCGGCGGCCCCTTCCTCGGTGGCAGCAAGATGAGCATCGCGGACATCGTCGTCGGACAGCAGATCCTCCAGATCCGCAACGGTGGCCTCGACGGCATCAGCACTGAGACGCTGGCGCCCTACGAGCGGGTCAATGCGATGGTCGACGCCTACGTCGCCGAGCCGCGTATCGTCGCGTATCGCGATCGCTGAAGCTGGCGTCTCCTCGGCGCCTAGCGACTCGATGACACCTCGTCGCCTTCGTGGCGCGAGGTGTTTGCGTATTGCCAAGGTCGGGTGTTGAACTCACGCGCGATCGCAACGGAAAGGGACTCATCGATCTTGTCGCGCAGACCCTCGAGTGCGCCCGTGGTGAGGGAGCCGAGCTTCGCGAAGTCATCACTCGCCATCAGCGGTGCCGCGGCCTGGACCTGAAAATGCCACGGCGTCACCTCTGGCCGGCGGAGCGCGACGTTTTCATAGAGCGCGTGCCCGAACGCGACCGAAACTGGGGCACGGGGCTGGTGCAGGGCCAAAACCGCCGATTCGGATCGACCGGGTCCGGGGAATGCTGGCGACTGCGTCGCATCAAAGCGGAGCTCGATCAGACCGGCTTCGTCGAGAAGTGTCAGACGGTCGCGCTCTCGCCCACGGATCTGCGGACGAGCACCACCAAGTCGCTCCACCTCCTCCACCAGCGCGGCGTATTGCGCTTGATGCAGCGTCCACTTGCTGCGCGGGAAGCAGATCCACGACAGCGCGTTCATCAGGTCGTGCCAGTTGTCTTCGCGCGACGGGACTTCGGCGCGCTCGACGATGTGTCCGTCGTAGGTCTCGGCGGCACCTCGCCAGGGTGGTCGACGCTTGCTTTTCGGGGGACTGGGCCGGAGCGTGAGGGGACGGAGCTTGGCGCGTTCGCAGGCGTCGGCCAGCATTCGATTGAGCAGCACAAGAGATGGAAACTCGGTGAGCTCGCACAGCGTCTGCGCCTCGGGCCGGACCCACTCAAAGATCGGGTCAAGAGCCCACGCGCGATGCCAGGCCGATGGGGCGTTAGGGTCTGCCATGAGCTGCAGGGCAATCGTGGACGGGAGGGGCGGCGTCGCCAAACAACCTGAGCTGCATCGCGTGTCCCGAGTGCAGGCCGCGACGCGAGTCTTGGCGGGGTCTCTACTCCTGGGTCACAACCAAGCCGCGGATCCCCATATCGACGACCTGTTCGCTCAGGGGCTGCCACAGACCATCACCGTTGGCGTCGACCCACTCAAAGGACTGGTTGGTGGTGAGCGTGAAGTGAAGGACAATATCCTCGGTCTCATCGCCGCTGATCGAGAGCGGCGTATCGAGGACTCCGGTGATGATGCAGGATCCGACCGGGATGGGGCTGGTCGCATCGAGCGGATTGGGGACGGTCGTTGCACCCACGGGCGCCTGACCTTCGATGACACCGGTGTAGCTCGACCAGGCACCGTAATAGCCTTGCTGGCGTAGCCCGTGCACCTCGACCGTCTCGTCACCGAGCTCGTAGGTCTCGATCCAGGTCTCGTCATCGACAAAGGCGGCAACTTCGATCGCGGCGGTCACCGGAATTCCCATAAACACCTCGTGCCCGGTCACGCCAAAGCGCTGGTAGGTGGCCGCAAGGCGCAGGTACGGATAGTTGCCCGGCGCCACATTCTGGATCGGGACAGCAAAGAACTCCTCGCCGGGTGCAACGAGCGGCAGTTGGTCGAAGTCGATTCCGCCATTGCGATGCGGCCGATCGAAGATCTCGACGCCACCGCCAAGCGGCGTCGTATCGGTGGCGACCAGTTCGACGGCGTGACCCGCAAATCCGATAAAGTCGGGCGACTGCGCGGCATGTCCGGTGGGAGGGGCCGGCGCAGGCTGTCCGAAGTTGTCGAGCCGCTCGCCGTTGGGATCAACGTCGAGGATCGCCCTCAACATCGGGCCATCGACGGCGTCGCCTTGGGAGCACGCGCCAAGCAGCAGCAGCACGCACAGCGGGGGCGCAGCGAGAAGGCACCGGCGATTCACAGCAAGATCAAGCTTTGAGGCCATGGGATGAGCCTGACACGCGCGTGCGAAGTGGCGCAAGTCTGGTTCGCGTCGCTTGCCCGCTCCGGCCGCTGCGCATCGTGCAAATTGCAGGCACGCCGCATCCGCGCCTGCGTAGCGGGCATCAGATCATCGAGCCGCTCGTGGTTTCCAGAGCTTCGCGAGCGGGGGACTTTGGACCTCGTGGCTGAGCTCAGTCACGACGCCGAGGTGTGCGATCCGTGCTCCCGCGTAGGCGACTGGGTTTGTACTCTTGCCGATGATGACGCCATCATGGGGCGCGACATATTGGGCCATCGTGCGCCCAAACAGATCGCGCACCTCCGCGATGACTTGGCCCTTCACGACCAGCTCACACAGGTCTGGAAGCACGTGGAGGATGCCTCCCTGATCGGTGTAGAGCCATGCGGACGAGCCGCAGACGATATGCGGACGCGGTTCCCACTCGTCGCGTTCGACCATGTCGAGGTCCTCCAGGATATTCCGAAGGCCACGCACCGCCTCCACGACCATCGCGTCTTGGAGTCGCTGTGGATCTCCGATTTCGACGGTGATCGAAGGAATGCCTAGAGCCGTGGCGGCGGCGCGAAGCGTGCCGCTTTCGGCGTTGTCGAGGACAATCGAAGGGCTCTGCAACCAGGCCATCCGCGCGCCGATGGGATCTTGCAAGGAGGCCCGTACGTATAAGCTGTTGACCCGGCCGAAACTTGCGGTGTGGAGGTCGAGCAGGAAGTCGAGCGGCGAGATCAGCCGCTCGACGACGCGATGAGCGTAGAGAGCCGCCGCCGCGCCAGTCGCCTTACCCGGCATGATGCGATTGAGATCCGTGCCGTCGAGGAACTCGCGTTGCTCCAACAAAAAGCCGGGCACGTTCACGACGGGAATCCCGACGACAGTGCCGCGCAGCGTGGTGTGATCGAGCTCTTCAAAGAGGCGGTGAATCGCGAAGGTCCCGTTGAGTTCATTCCCATGGATTGCGGCGGTGATTCCGACGCAGGGCCCCGGCGCGAGGCCGCGAAGGACCATCACTGGCGCGAGCCAGGGCGCGCGACGGGCATCCTCGCCGAGGTGGACCCAGCCGTGCCAGCGCGAGCCCGGCTCCACGAGGTCGATGTCGAGCTTGGTCAGCACTGCCTCTTGCGCGAGGTCACCCTGGGAGGATCCGAATGTCATCGCGGATCATTCTAGGACGCAACCGGACCGGCGTCAGTCGGCTTGCGCCGGCGGTCCGGGATGTCCTGGTCGCTCGCGACCATGCTAACTAAACGCCTGCGACGGACCGGGCAAGAGACCCCGTCCATGGCGGCCAGGGACGGGCTCCCACGGCCCTGACCGCGATCGATAGCCTCCGAGAACCCGATGCGACTCGCGCTCAAGCTGACGATGGTGATCACCGCGTTGACGGTCATCGTGCTCGTGCTTCAGGCACAGCTACGACTGGCGCGCGAGCTTGACCTACTCGAGGCTTCGATCCGTACGGACCAGCACTTGATTGGCGCGACGATCTTGCCCACCGTCGCGGAAGCGCTGGACGTCGGCGGCATGCCGGCGGCCAAGGCGGTCATCGCCCGCGCGGATGAGAGCGAGCGCGCGGTTCGGCTTCGGTTGGTTGACCTCCGAGATGAGGCGCCGGCCGCCGACCGACCAGACATTCGCGACCCCGAGGTCATTTCGACGGTGCGTAGCCATCGCGAGGTGGTTGCCCACCGCAGCAAGGAGCATCAAAGCGCGGCGTTGCTCTACACGTACTTACCGGTGACGGACGACGACCACGGCGTCGCGATCGAACTGATGAAGTCGCTGCGTTCGCTCGACGAGTTCTCGGCCCGGGCCTACCGCGATCTGCTTTTCAACATCCTGATCGTGGGCGGATTCTCGGTGGCATTCTCGATCGTCATCGGGTGGTCACTGATCGGTCGACGCGTGGAGCAGCTCGTCGGCATGGCTCGGGCGGTCGGTCGTGGCGAGTATCCCGAGGCGCCCCACTTTCGGCAATCCGACGAGCTCTCCTCGCTGGCGGCAGAACTCACGGCCATGGTCGAGCTGCTCCGGCGCAGCGACGCCCAGCTTGAGCAAGAGGCGCGACGGCGCGAAAGCGCGGTCGCAGAGCTTCGCCACGCCGACCGCCTGGCGACCATCGGCACGCTCATGGCAAATGTCGCGCACGATGTCGGGACGCCGCTCAACGTGATCTCCGCCCGTGCAAAGATGATCGCCCGCGGCACCGTCGAGGGAGATGCCATTTTGACCAACGCCAAGGTCGTCGCCGAGCAGGCGGACCGGGTGGCATCGACGATTCGGCGCTTCCTCGACTACGCGAGGCGATCCGTGGGCGAGCGGGCGGCAGGTTCGATCCAGCGGATAGCCGAGGACGCCCGCTCACTTGTGGAGAGCTTTGCGCAGGAGAGGGGGGTCGAGCTACGGGTGCAGGTAGAGCACGGCGACACAGTGGTTCATTGTGATCCACAGCAGGTGCTGCAGGCGCTCGCAAACATCCTGATCAATGGCATTCAGGTCTCGGGTCGCGGTTCGCCGGTTACGATTCAAGCCAACGTTCGCGAAGACGCTGGAGAAAGGTACGCCGTGTTCGAGATCATCGACCAAGGGCCGGGGATGAGCGATGAGGTGTTGGCGCGAGCGACCGAGGCGTTCTTTTCCACCAAAGGAGCGGGCGAAGGCACTGGTCTTGGCCTTGCGATTGCAGAGGGAATCGCTCGTGATCACAACGGTCGCCTCAAGATCGCGCGGGTGCCATCTGGCGGCGCCAGTGTTGCCATCTGGCTGCCCCTCGTGGTTGCGCCGGTTCGCGAGATCGATCGAGCCAGCGGTGGGGGCAGTTCCAACGCCGCGTCGTCTGGTACTCGCCCATCGCTTGCGGACCGGGCACAATCTCGGAGCGGGCAGCCCATGAATCCTCTAAGCGAAGCCGTGGAAGCGACGCGGCCAAGCGCCGCGCAGGGATCGCGGGACAGCGAGCGGGAGAGAGGTCCATGAGCCAATCGGTTCTCGTGGTCGAGGACGACCGCCCCATGGCCGATCTGATCGCGGAGGTGCTTCAGGGGCGTGGGTTGAGCGTGCGCATGGTCCACACGCTGGAAGATGCGCTCGCGGCACTCGCAAGTCGGAGCTTTGACTTGATGGTGACGGACCTCAATCTCGGCGGCCCTGGCACGGGCGAGGGACTCTTGCTGTGCAAGACGGCGAAGGAACTCGACGCGGAGATGCCAACGGTTGTGATCACAGCCTTCGGCTCACTCGACACCGCGATTGGTGCGATCCGTGCCGGCGCATTTGACTTCGTCACCAAGCCGTTTGAAGTCGAGTCCCTGCTCATCGCGACGCAGCGAGCGCTCCGGTTGCGAGCACTGAGTCAGGAGGTTGCGAGCCTGCGGGAGCGGATCGTCGACACGCGGCCGATCGACGGTCTGGTGGGTGAAAGCCCTGCGATTCGACGCCTACAGACGCTGCTCAGTCGCTTCTCAAGCTCTGATGCCAACGTCCTGCTCCGTGGCGAGAGCGGCACCGGAAAGGAGATCGTAGCGCGCTCGATTCATGCACGAAGTCATCGTGCGTCGGGACCCTTTGTGGCGGTGAACGTCGCGGCCACACCCGCTTCGCTGCTGGAGTCCGAGCTCTTCGGACATACCAAGGGAGCGTTTACCGGCGCGACGGATAAGCGCCCCGGCCTGTTCTTGGCCGCCCACGGGGGAACCTTGTTGCTAGACGAGATCGGCGAGCTACCGCTTGAACTCCAGCCCAAGCTGCTCCGCGTGCTGGAGGACCACATGGTGCGCCCGCTCGGCAGCGATCGCGAAGTCCGCGTCGATGTGCGCGTGATTGCGGCGACTAATCGCGATCTCGCCGCTGCCGTCGATCGCGGCGAGTTTCGAAGTGACCTCTACTTCCGAGTTGCGGTCCTTGAGGTGGACCTACCTCCATTGCGCTCCCGTGGACGCGACATCCTGCTTCTGGCGCAGCACTTCATCTCGATGTTCGCGCCCAAGGTTGGTGCGGGCGTGCACGGCCTGTCGCCCGCCGCGGCCCAGCGCTTGCTGGACTACTCGTGGCCCGGAAATGTCCGCGAGCTTCGCAATTGCATGGAGCGCGCCGTCACCCTCGCCGGCGATCGAGAGATCGGGGTCGCCGATCTGCCCGAGCGGGTCCGGAGCTTCCAATCCAGCCACGTACTGGTCGTCGCGCAGGACCCCGCTGAACTCGTGCCCCTCGAAGTCGTCGAGCAGCGCTACATCATGCGGGTGCTCGATGCCGTCTCCGGCAACAAGAGCACCGCGGCCAAGCTGCTTGGGCTGGGCCGCAAGACGCTGTACCGCAAGCTTGAGCGATACGGCGTGACGGGCGGCGAGTCCTCCGGTGAAGAGACTTCTCCGCCCGCCGAGAGCGAGGACGACGACGGAAGCGCCGCCGAATAGTGGCTGGCCAGCCGTCCGCGTCCGCTAGCGCGTGAGCTGCTGGCGACGTCGTGCGGCACCCCGCAGGCCGGCAACGCCGCCGAGGGCGAGCAGACTCACAAGTCCCCAGAGGATCGGAGTGCGGTTGCCGTCGTCACGGGCACTCGAGCAGGCACAGCCGCCATCGCTGTCAGAGCCGCCCGTCTGACCCGCGTCGGCATCACCGTCACCGTCGCCGTCGCCGTCGCCGTCGCCGTCACCGTCGCCATCGCCGTCGCCATCGCCGTCGCCGTCGCCGTCGCCGTCGCCGTCACCGTCGCCGTCGCCGCCATCCACGGTGAGCGACACCGGCTCACTGCAGCCCTTGTTGCCTTCCGGATCGATGGCGCAGGCTCGCAGCGGGTAGGTGCCTGCCGGCACATCTTCAAGTTGCGCGTAGAACAGGTCGCCGCCGATGAAGTCCGCGTCGTACTCGAAGGGCGACTCTCCACCCTCAACCTCGATGTACGCGCGCTGGAGGCGGGGGCCTTCGTCGGTCACGGTTGCGTCGCTCACCGCGAAGCGCAGCACGAAGGTCCCGGTATTCGCGTTTGCGGGGAGGTCCTCCACGGCGATGATGTTCGGCGCGCGCCCGTCGATGACCGCATCGGCGGTGCCGAGGTACACAACCTCAAGCTCCGGGTTGCCTTCACCTTGACCGGTGACAAGGTCGAGACGTCCGTCACCATTGAGATCGCCCATCTCTCCCCAGAGCGTGGGGTCGACCGAGCCACCCACCGCGTCCTGGGAAAACGCAAAGTTGCCCGAGCCGTCGTTGATGAACAGTCGCTCGGTCGTGCTGAGCGACATGACGAGCGCATCGAAGTCACCGTCGTGATCGATGTCGACGCAGATCACTTGATTGTCGTCCGCACCGCTGTTTCCAGTCACGCGCGCAGCGGTCTCGTCGGCGAAGTTGGCCTGCCCGTCATTGATCAGGAGCTGCTCGCTGTAGTTGGGGCCCATGTTGTCGACCCAGAGATCCAGGTCGCCGTCACCGTCGACGTCACAGGCGGTGGGGCCATAGTGGTAGCCGCTGGGTTGGTCGGCGAGCTGGCCGCTTGCGTCTGAGAAGTTACCGCTACCGTCGTTGAGCCAAAGCGCGTTGTCCCCGGAGTGGACGTTGAACATCAAGTCGAGGTCAAAGTCGCGATCCGCGTCGAATACGTCGACGTCGTCAATGTCCGAGCCCGAGAGCGACATTGGCAGGGTTGCAGGCGACATCTCAAAGCTGCCCGTCCCATCGTTGAGGAGGATGGTGGCGACGCCTGAGCCGCCGCCGAGGTAGCCCGACGCGACCACGAGGTCGAGGTCGCCGTCACCATCGAGATCCGCGAAGCGCGTGGCGCCTGAGAAAGACTCAAGCGAGGCCGGCAACAGCATGTCCGCTTGGTCGTCGAACACGCCAGAGCCATCGTTGACAAACAGCACGTCTTGGCCGCCCGTCGCTTGCGGCGCGTACATGTCGAGATCGCCATCGCCGTCGATGTCGCCGATCGCAACCTGCCGGAGCTTTGCTGTGTACCCACCTACGGCCGCGTTCGACACGTCGGCGAAGGACGCATTGCCGTCATTCTCGTTGACCACGAGCGGTTGCGCGGTGCCGTTCGAGAAGAATCCAGCGTAGTTGACGAACACCAGGTCGAGGTGGCCATCACCACTGAGATCGGCGACGCGAAGGTAGTTGGTCCAGCAGCCCGCTCCCCCGCACGGCGCAGGATTGGGGAGTGCACCCGGCGAAGGGTTGAGGACGGGCGGGGCCGCAAGCGCGACGGCTGGAATTAGCGCACCGACGGGCACGGCAAGCCAAGTGGCAAAGCGAAGCGATGAGCGGATCACGGCCCAAGACTACCAGCCCAATCCCTATGGGGCTTGTAAGAAACTCGTCGGTGCGACGAGCAGCCTCACATTGCAAGGTCCTTGGGGGTTGAAGCGCGCTCGAGAAGCGCGTCGGCCCCGGGTTGATGTGCCGCGCCGCTTGGCCTCGAGCGATGTCGAGTGCGGGCTCAAAGGCGCGCCCAACGAAAAGGGCGGGATCCCCATTGCTGGGGCATCCCGCCTATCTCGGTTCGCGTTCCGATTCGCGTCTTGGTTCGCCTGTCTGTTCGTCGGTCGCGGATCTGCGTCACCGAGCGACGTGTCCGCGATCGGCCGTCGACAGCCCGCTAGGCCAAGATGTCCGGCAGCGGTGTGTTGGAGTAGGGCCCGCCGCCACCGATCTCGGTTGCGGTCGCGTCGTAGCACTGCAGCACGCTGAGCAACACGTCGGACATGTTGCCCGCCGCGGTGTTCTTTGTCGTCATCGGTGTCGCCTGATAGTGGATACCAGGATACTGGAGGTAGCCGTCGCCATGGCCCGCGAGGATGATCGGCTGACGCGCGACGGAGTGGCTCAGGCCCTCGCTGCAGTCTGAGCTGCAGTACACGATGGTGCGATCGAGGAGGTTCTTGCCATCGGGCTCGACGGTGCTCTTGAGCGAGGTCAGGAAGTCGCTAAACAGGCCCATGATGTACTTCACACCGTCGTTAACCGCGGTGTCTTGTGCGTTGCCATCGTGGGTGTTGTAGTGATGGCCAATCCCCTGACCGATCTCACTGAACGTTGTTTCCGCAGCGCCTCCGATCATGAGCACCGAAGCGACGCGAGTGATGTCGCACTTGAATGCGTAGGCAATCAGGTCGCTCATCGCCTGGTTCACGCTCGTGATCGGCTCTTGACCATTGACGTCGGCATTGGTCTCGGTCGGCTCTGAGGGCAGCTCGCATACTGGCGGCGCCGCCATGATCTTGGCCTCAAGCGCCGCGACGCTGTCGAGGTGGGCCTCAAGACGCTGGTTGTCGAGGCTGCCCAGGCGCGGCTTAAGGCTGGCCACGTCATCGCGGATCGCGTCGAGGATCTTGATCCGTAGCGCGCTGTCATCTGGCTTGGGCACGAAGGAGCCAAACAGGTTGGCCCACACCGCTTGTGGGTTGTGCTCGGGGTAGTTGGGCTCGTTGGGACCGCGGTGCGAGAGCGCGAACATCGTCGTACCCGCATCCATGATGGAGAGACGCTTGGACACGCCGACGTGCACGGAGTGAATCGGCGCATCGCCCTGGATCGCGTCGCCGACGAGCACGTCGATGGTCGGTCCACCAGCCTTGCTAAAGAGGCCGCTGATCTCGGTCATCGTATAGCCGTTGAACGCGGTCATACCCTCGTGGTGGGTGATGAGCGTGTCGCAGCGGTTGCGCAGACCAGTGCAGATGTTGAGGTAGTCCTTGTGAGCAGCCAGCGGCATGAGCTGCTCGCTGGGCTCCCAACCGGCACCGACGATCGCGGGCTCAAATCGATTGAGCAGCACGCCGTTACCGAAGAACCAGCTGACGAAGCGCTTGGGGATCTCATTTCCGTCCGCCAGGGCTTCGCCGTTGTTGTTGAGCATGATGTCGAGCAGCGGTAGCGCCACGACGGCAGTACCGCCGTACATTGCGCCGCGGAGCACGTGTCGCCGACTCAGGGTGTTCTTGCGATTCATCTTGGTTCCCTTTCGTAAGTTCAGGCTGACGCGGCGGGCTACTTGGGCTCTCCGACCGTCCTAAAGACCGGGTTGAGCGTGAGCTGCACCATCAGCTCGCGCAGGTTGTAGTTGGCGACCTCAAAGTCCTCTTCGAGCAAGAGGAGGGCGGGGTACTGATCGATGTCGTCGGGGAAACCGATGCTGCCGCGAACGATGTTCTTGACCATGCAGGCCGGAACCATCTCGTCTTCCGCAAGGACGGCGCCCAGTTCGGCCGCGTTGCTGAAGCTCCCAAGCCATTCCAGGTCGGTCTGCGAGTCGATTGGCTTGTTGAAGGGATCGACGGTGCGGAACTTGCCGACGGAGTCGAAGTTCTCAAGTGCCAGTCCGATCGGGTCCATCACGCCGTGACAGCCGTTGCAGCTGTCCTCTTCCATATGCTGGGCGAGTTGCTCCTTCTTGGTTGGCGGATTGTTCGGATCGATCGGCGGCAGGGTGGGCTCCACTCCGGGCGGTGGCGGCTGGATCGGGAAGCAGCGCAGCTTGACCTGAATGAAATGTCCTCGGCGAGTCGGAGAGGTGTCGTTGGGGTGGGCGTAGCGAGCAAGGAACGCGCCTTGGCCGATGACACCCGCACGTGGTGAATCAGCCGGGTGGTCGACACGGACCAGGTCGTTGCCCGTCACACCGCTAAACCCGTAGAGCGAGGCGAGCTCACCGTTGACGAAGGTGTAGTCGGCGTCGAAGAAGCGCCTAAAGTCGGTGTCCTGCGTCCAGACGATGTCGTCGATGAGCGCGAGCGTCTCTTCACGAAGCGCGAGCGGCATGCTCGATGTCCACTCAGGGTAGAGATCGGCGTCCTTTTGCAGCTCAACCAGGTCGCGAAGGTGGTACAGCTCCTCGAAGAAGCGGTCGAGGGCCTTGCGCGCGCCGGGCTGGGCGAGCATGTCTCGGGCGACCGCTTCGATCTGCTCGGGCGTCTCCAGCGCGCCGGACTCCGCGAGATCGAGCTGTTCACGGGTCGGGGTGTGTCCCGTGAGGAAGAACGACATGCGGGTCACCAGCTCAAGCGAAGTGAGCTGGTACTCGCCCGGCAGGTCGGCGATTGGGGTGCCGAGTTCCACCATATAGAGGAAGTTGGGTGAGGTCAGGATGGCGACCAGCTCATACTTGAGGCCGATGTCGAAGTCGCCTTCGCCCCAAGTCCGGGCTTGTGTCGCGATGTCGACGATGCGGGCAGCTTCTGCGTCGGTGACCGGACGGCGCCACGCGATCCTTCCAAACTCTCGAGCGACCTCCTCGTAGCAGGTCGACTCCGTGCCGTTGACGCACGAAACGTGACTCGCGAGGGTGCCCTTGTTTGCGATCGCAGCGTCGACGGCCGCGAATGCGGAGGTCTCGTAGATCTCAGCGTGGGTCTGATCGATCGCGAGCTCGGCCGCGCCAATGGCATCGAAGTCGTAGAGCGATTTGTCGGTCGGAGGTGAGCTGGCGGCAGCAGGTCCTGCACCAAGCAGGTACTCGATGGAGTCGCGATACTGGCCTGCCATCAAGCGGCGCATGCCTGCGGGCGGCGGAGTGAACTCCTCGTTGAAGTCGCCATCGCCATCGCCATCGCCATCGCCGTCTCCTCCGGCGTCGCTGTCGTTACCGCCGTCGTCACCCTTGCAGGCGGGAAAGACGGTCGCGATCGAAGTCATCAACAAGAGGGAAGTGAGAATGCGCGTGCTTCGCAATGGGACCCCATGGGCCGCGGTAGCTTGTCCGCGGCGCCACGAATGCTAGCAAGTCCCTCGCTGTGCGCCGCAGAAAAAGCTCACATACCGCGCGCTTGCTGGCGCTCGGCGCCGCACGTGCGGACCTAGATGTAGGACAAAGTACGAACCCGGAAGGGAGCATCGTCGTCGTTCGGCGCCTCCGCGATCCCGTACCGCGTACCGCGTACCGCGTGTCCCATACCCCGTATCCCGTATCACGTATCCCGCACCCCTTATCCCGTACCCCTTATCCCTTTGCCAGCTTGGCCGAGAGCTCGTAGAGCGGGAGGGAGCTCGCGGCGTGTCGATCGGACAGTGCGAGGCCGATCGCCCTCATCGTGCTCGCGAGGGGTCGCAGGCCAGTCTTTGCTTGCGGACCGCGAGCGAGCAGTGCGTCAAGCACCGCGCCAAGGTGCGGCCGGCGTGCCGCATTTCCCCGGGCACGGCCGACGAGGGCGATGAGCGCCGCGTCCGCCGCATAGCCCTCACCCGTCACAGCGAGCGAAGCGACCGTGTCGCCGCCCACATCGCGGTCGGCTCCGCGAGGAACGTGCTGGAGATCGCGTCCCGCCTCCGTCGCGGTCGCTCCATCTTCCACCCCGCCGTGTCCGCCCGGGGCAAGGGCGTCGCCCAGCTCGACCGCGATCATGCAGGCGGCGACCTGATACGCGAAGGCAGTGGGTGCGGGGAACATCGAAGGCGCATGAACGGCCACGGAAACGACTCGCTGGACCTCGTCCTCGGGTGAGTCGTCCTTGAGCTGTGCGGCGACGAACACCGCGAGGTTGCGCCAAATATCGAGTTGATAGGGCTCGCACACGATCTGCTGCACCCAGTGCAGCGCCGTCGCATCGGGTGCAGGGATGGTTGCCGCCTGTGACTGAATCGGCGCGACGTCGGAGGTTTCGCCGACAAGCTCAGGCAGAACGAGCTCGCTGAGTTGCGGTGCCCGGGGCAGGAAGCGCTCGAGAATGCCGCGGGCGACGTCATCGCCATCCCGGGCGGCGCGGAGCAGCGCGAGGAGATCGCCATCGCGTCGATAGACTCGCCAACGTGCGAATGCCTGGAGCGCGCGTGCCTCCGCCTCGCCGAGGCCCGCACG
>CAZVEM010000001.1:0-14144 GCA_964626165.1 uncultured Nannocystaceae bacterium | reverse complement strand
CGACGCGCCTTGTCGAGCGCATCGCGGAGCAGATCCCACTCGCCTTCGTCTGCTGCGAGCTCCGCGAGGGCACGCAGCGCCGCCATACTCCCGGGCTCAAGTCGTAGCGCTTGGGTGAAGGCAAGCCTCGCCGCCGAGCCGCGTCCTGCCTCGCGATATGCATGGCCGAGCTGCAGCGCCAACGCACTGCTCGGCTCAAGCTGAAAGCCTCGCTCCGCAGCCTGCACTGCTTCTTCGATATGGCCCGCGCGCCGAGCAACAGCACAGAGCGCGAAGTAGGGGATTCCACGGGTCGGAAAGCGCTGCGCAAGCACGCGACAGATGTGGGTCGCTGCCTCAAGATTCGCGCGCCGCGGATCCTCCTCGACGAGTGGCACGGGTAGCGGCTCAATCATTCGAGTCATCGGCCGCAGCAGATTCATCGCGGCCCACTCAATCGTCAGGGCTTCCAGCACCCTTGCACTGTGTAGCCACGGAACGGCGTGCTCGAGCAACGAGTGTTCGGGATGAGACTGCGCCGCGCGACACAGCAGCGCGATTGCTTCCGCCTGTGCGCCCGACGCCGCCAGCGAGAATGCGTCGTCGAGCGCGGCGGCCGGCGAAGTATCGTGAGGCGTGTTCATGCCGCGGGTGTCCCTTCGGCTCGATATCGCGTTGTTGGCGGGCAATCAACGGGCCGCCTGTCCAAGAGCCGCGGTGGCAGCGTCGACAGCCTGCTAGCGCATCTTGGCGGCAAGTGCCGCCGATGCCGAGTCACCCAGCGCCTCGGCGATGCGCGTGAGGGCTTGGCGCTCCGAGGCGTCGATGCGATTGCCCAGGCCGAAGATGCCACCGCTCGCGTCCGCGACCGCAACGCACAGACCAACCACGCCCTCGGCAGACGCGTCCCGACCCGCAAGCAAGACTCGAAGCACCTCAAGCGACTCGTCGATCCATGTCTCGGACGGGCGTTGATCGAGAAGCGCCGCAATCGTCTTCCAACTTCGACTCTCTGGATGAAGCCCACGCGTCTCAAGAATTTCGAAGATTGTCTCGCGCTCCTTGCGGGACACGCTGCCGTCGGCCCATGCCACATAGATGAGTGGCAGCAGGTCCGCGACTTGTTGCGCCTCGCCGCCAAAGCCAAGCAGCTCAAGGCGTGTCTTGAGGTCCGTCACATCCGTCTGCGTCCCGCGCTCACGATGCGCTCGCAGTTGCTCCGCACTCGCGCCCAGTGACGCGCGCAACTCGTCACGGAGCGCCTGACTGCGTTCATCGAGCAAGATTCGCTGTCCTCGGCCGACACGCTGCGTCATCGCGCGACATGTTAACAGAGGTGGTGTCGAATCTGGCAAGCTCCCACCATGTTCCGCTCAACGGACCTCCCACCACGGATGCGCTGCACTTCATCGCAGCGCGTGCCCAGAGCCCGACGGAGCGAGCGCGCGACGATCTTGGCCATGCTCATCGGCTTGCTACCGTTGGCGTGTGCGAGCGCGACCCCGGCGACCGGCCGTCGTGTTGATGGCTCTAGCGACGATTCGGTCGCACCGCCGATCAGGGTCGCCACGCCGCCGGCTGAGCCGGTTGCAGATGGCCCTCCACCTCGTCGGATCGACGAGCTGATGCTTGAGCCGCGACCCGCATGGATGGACAAGTATGCGGCGCCCGACGTCGAGCCTCCGGTGTTTCTCTCGATCGACCGCGTCATGGTCAAGTTCGGGCTCGATCGTGCGAGCGCGATCGAGGTGCAGAACCATGTGCGAGACGGATTGCGGCAGGGGGCAATCGGGGCCGAGCGTGGACTTGAGGTCGCGCTTGAGCAAGCGCTGGACGCCGTCAAGGCCGGGCAGTTCGAGGCGTATTCCACGGCATCGGTGGGAGCGGCCAAGTTCGTGGTCGCGGTTGATCTCGACGAGACTCTGATCGATCAGTACCTGCGCGCGCCGGTGCCGACCGGAAAAGGCGCTTGTGAGAGCGTCACGACCACACTTGGCGAGAATCCAGCGCGCTCGGTGCTGCGGCCCGGGCTGGCAAACTTTGTGCGGGGCGTGGCCGCGCGAGGCGGTGTGCTCGTGGTCTTCTCTGCGAATACGGATGACAATGTCCTCTCGCACGCGTCGGCGATCACGGTCGACGGTAAGTCGCTGCGTGAACACCCGGCGGTCGCAGGCGTCTTGAGCAATAGCCACCTCATCCTCCAGGACCGGGACGTTGTGGATGCACAAGGCGCAACGCGTCGGGGCAAGCCGGTGATCGAGCCCAGCAAGGACCTGCGCTACATCGACGAGACTCTCGCGAAGGTGATCCTTGTCGACGACAACCCGCATCGTGTGTTCCAGCTCCGAAACCTGCGAGTGATCGACAAGCTGGATGGCGACCGCGTGTGCGCCGCGATGCCGCGCACGGATCCGACGGGGAAGGTCCCTCCCGCGGTCGTGGATCCCGGCGCCGACGCGATGGGCCGCTCGTTCACCACGATCCTCGCGGAGATCGACGATGCGCTCGCCTACATGGACAAGCACAAGGTCAGCTTCGCACAGGCCTATCTGCCCTACACTGTGCTTGGCAGCGTGACGGTGGAGTCGCTGCGGCAGGGTGGCAAACTAAGCGACAAGGCCGCCCGCGACCTTGTGCGCAGCCATCCAGAGTGGGTGCCGGAAGACTTCTAGCGCATCACGCCCTGGGCGACGCCGGCCGTTTCGCTAGATCGGTTCGACAAAGGTCGCGAGCCATACGGTGGAGTCCGAGAGCTGCTCGAGCAGCGTCAGATGATGCAGCAGCGTCGCGGAGATCCTCGGTCCAGAACTTGGCTCGATCGCGGCGATGAGCTCAAAAAGCGCCAGGTGAGAGCGACCACTTCTGGTCAGCACGCTACTCTGGGTGAGCAGTCCAAGGCCATCGCTCTCAAGCGATGCCATGAGGTCGCGCAAGGTAATCGGCCCCGGATAGACCTCCGTGGGCGCATCGTCTGCGAGCTTTGCGAGCGAGCGCGCCGCGGCCACCGCCTCTGGCAGCCCGCCAAGTTCGTCGACGAGCCCGAGTTCAAGCGCCTTCTCACCGGTCCAAACTCGGCCTTGGCCGATCGCATGGATCTCATCGCGCGTCTTGTGTCGACCGGCGGCGACTCTGGCCAAGAAGCGCTCGTAGGTCTCCCGCATCATGCCTTCGATGATCTCACGCTCCTCGGTGTTCCACTTGCGAACCGAGGTCATCATCTCTGCGCGCGGTGCATTTGAGATCACATATGTGTCGACGCCGACACTCGCGAGTGCGTCCGTGAGCACGAGCTTGCCTCCGATTACGCCGATCGAACCCGTCAGGGTTGCAGACTCTGCGACGATGCGGCTGGCAGGGCTCGCAATGTAGTAGCCGCCCGACGCGGCCACAGAGCCCATCGAGACGACGACCGGCTTGCGCTTGGCGAGCTCATCCACTGCGGTCCAGATCTGCTCCGATGCGAGCGCACTTCCGCCACCTGAGTCGATGCGCAAGACGACGGCCTTGACGGTGTCGTCGCGTGTCATCGCCGCGAGCGCGGGTACCAGGGTTCCCGATGCAATCTCTTCGCGCGCCCCAACTGGGCCGCGGCCAACCCCATCGATCACGTTTCCGACCGCATAGACCACCGCCACGTGGTCTGCGGTGGGTCGCGACGGGGGCAACAGGCCGACAAAGCGCTGGAGCTCCAGCAACCCTGCCTCCTTCGACTCCTTGATCCGGACCCGCTCCCAAGGGCCGTCTCCAACCGCGGCCGCATGATATGCGGGCCAGGTCGCGAGTTCGTCGGCGAGCTTGGCGTCGACGGCCGCCTGGTCGACAAACATGCTCTTGCGCCAGAGCTCGTTGACGTCGCCGGCGTCGATGCCACCTCGCACCAGCGCCGCCGTCACGACGGCGTCTCGCTGTGTGACGATCGCCTTGTAGGTCTCCACCAGCTCGGGAGATGGAGCCGCACGCGTGAGAGGCTCGGCGGCGCCCTTGTAGTCACCGATGTGGATCACATCTGCGACGATCCCGAGTCGATCGAGGAGGCGCTTGAGGTGCATCGGCGCTGCGATCGCTCCTCCGAGCGCCATCGTGCCCATCGGAGCCAGCGCGACCCGATCGCACGCAGAGAGCACGGCGAGCTCAAGGTCTCCGGCCGACTCGCAGTGGCAGAGAATCTTCGGCCCGGCCCCGGCTCGCGCAGCCTTCATGCGTCGCAGCGCACGGTCGACGGCCTCGACCTGCGTGCTGTTCCATCCCAATCCCGGAACCCTCAAAATCACCGAGGACACCAGAGGATCTGCCGCGAGCTCGTCGAGCTTGCCCTCAAGCTGCGAGAGCGTCGTTCCGCCAGCTCCGCCGAACAATGAAGCACTCTCGACCTCGGAGAGCGTCTCTGGAAGGTGCAGCACGACGCTGTGGAGCTGCGCTCGGTCAAAGTTTGCCGAGCGGGTCGGCTCTTCGAAGGGACCAGGCTCATCGAGCTTGGTCTTGAGCGCCGCGAGCAAGGTTCCTGCAGAGCCGGGATTCAGGCCACCATCGAAGGGCGAGCTGATCGAGCCCGAGCTACCCGCGCCCGCATCGGGATCCTTGGGCGCTTGCTCCGTTGTGGCTTCTCCCGTGGCGGACCCGGCTCCACCGGCGGATGCATTGCCGGATCCCGGCTGGGGCGAGCAACCCAAACCGAGCAAGCCAGCCGACAGCAGCGTCGCGACCGTGAGTGCGCCGCGGAGAGAGGGAAGAGTTGGCCTGAATCTGCGCTGCGACATGGAGCTTCCGTTGATATCTGCCGGATTGCCGGCGAGCGAATGCGTTTGGACTGTGGCGACGGCCTCGCGGGCGTAGGCCCGGCCGATCCCGGCCGATCCCGGCCGATCCCGGCCCATCATGGACGGCCGCGATCGCCGTCGAGGTGCTTGGCGAGCCAGGCTTCCACGGTGTCGTGCCATTTCAGGCTGTTGTTGGGGCGGAGGACCCAGTGGTTCTCATTTGGGAAGTACATGAATCGGCTCTCGATCCCGCGACGCTGGAGCGCGGTGAACGTCGCAAGTCCTTGTTCAGTCGGGACGCGGAAGTCGAGACCTCCCTGGACGACGAGCATCGGCGTCTTCCAGCTCTTCACGAAGAGCGCAGGGTTGTGCTTCTCATAGGCCGCCTGCCGCTCGTAGTAGGGGCCACCGTGCTCCCACTCCGGGAACCACAGCTCTTCTGTGGTGTAGTACATCGAGCGCTGGTCAAAGATGCCATCGTGATTCACGAGGCAGCGAAACCCATCCGGCCACTTGCCGGCGATCCAGTTGATCATAAATCCTCCGTAGCTGGCACCGAGAGCGCACGCTCGCTTGGTATCGATCCACGGATACTTGGTGGCTGCATGAGCCAGACCCTTTTGCAGATCCTCGAGCGGCTTACCGCCCCAGTCATCACGGATCGCGTCGGTGAAGGCCTGTCCGTAGCCCGTCGACCCGTGGAAGTCGATCATGATCGCGGCGTAGCCACGCCCAGCGTAGGTCTGAGGGTTCCAGCGATAGTGAAAGTTGTTCGAGAACGAACCTTGCGGTCCGCCGTGAATCAGAAACGCGACCGGGTAGCTTTTGCCTTCCTGCTTGTCGACCGGCTCGACGATCCAGCCGTACACCGTGTCGCCGCGCGCACCCTTGAAGGAGAACTGCTCTGCCTTGCCGAACTTGATCTGAGCGAGCCGCTCCTTGTTGACGGAGGTGAGCTGGGTGAGCGCGCCGCCGCTGAGTGTCGCGCGATAAATGTCATCGGGCTGGGTCAGATCGTTGCGCGTGAACACCATCGTGTCGCCGCGAACGTCGACGTGCCCAAAAGTGCCATCGCCGACGAGGCTGGTCGCCTTGCCGCTATCGAGCTCAAGGGCAAAGATCCGTTTGTGGCCAAGATCTTGCGCGACCACAATTGCCTGCGTATCCCCGGGCAGGGGCACATACTCGGAAATCGAGCGATCCCAAGCCGCGGACAGCTTGCGAGGTGCACCGGCACTCCCGCCGCTGATCTCCGCACGGTGCAGCACCCACTGGTCCGACTCGTACTGTGGACGCTCCATCGCGAGCCAGTAGAGGTGCTTCCCGTCGGTTGAGAACTTGGGCTGGGCGTCTGAACCCTTCGCGCCGCTCGTCACCTTCCTCGGCGCGGCGCTGCCGTCGGTCGCGGCGAGGAATATGTCGAAGTTGGTCGACCAGGACTCTTCACGGCCGACATCACGCGCCGAGAATGCGATCAGCTTGCCGTCCGGCGAGAACGACCAATCTTCTGATCCGCCAAAGGGCTTGCCGGGCACATCGGCGTTCATGCCCCGCGTGACATCGAGCGCACTGCCGCTGGCTTGATGCTGCGCCAGCGGAAGAACAAAGAGGTGGGATCGACGGCCATCCTTCCAAGTGTCCCAGTGACGGACAAATAGCTCGTCGTACACCTGCGCGGAGCTGAGGTCCTTGCCGGCCTTCTCAAGGCGTTCACTCGTGCACTTGAGGTCCTGGCAGTCGACGAAGACCTCCATCGACACCGCCAGCCTGTCGCCGGTTGGCGCGATCGAGAATGCACCGACGTCGAGGGGAAGCGCGGTGACCTGCACCGGTGCGCCGCCAGACACGGGCAACGCCCACACCTGCATCGAGCCGGACGTCGACGCCAAGTAGTAGATGTGGCTACCGTCGCGAGACCACGTCGGACTGACCTCTGCGCCCGCGGTCGAGGTCAGCCTGCGCGGCTCGCCACCGGCGGTGGGAACAACGTAGAGATCACTCCAGCCGCGGTCGGCGACGATGTCGGTGCTGCGCAGCGTAAACAACACCTGGCTGCCATCGGGGGACAGGATCGGCGCACCGACGCGATCCATCGCGAGGAGATCTCGCACCGTAAATGCGTGCACCCCCGAGTCGACCGTGATGCGCGAGGGTTCGGTCGCCTTCGCAGTGCTCTCTGCAGCCGCACTCTTGTTCTCGGCTTCGCCGCTCGCCACCTCGGGCTCGGGGCAATTGGGAGCAGCGCTTGTCGCTGCGCAGGCAGCGAAGGTGGGCACGAACAACAGGATTGCGGCACGTCGCATCGCGGGAGGCTATCAGGTTGACTTGCGAGTGTGGCCGCGTAGGCTCGCGCGCCCGCACAGGCGCAGCCAATCGCGGTTGCGTTGAGCGCGAGGATCCACGAGCAGAGGGGGGCAAAGAGAGCATGCATCGCGCGATTGGTATCGACCTTGGAACCGCGTTTGGACGAGCTGTGCTGCAAGGCCAGGAGGGCGTTGCCTTCGTCGAGTTCGTCGATGAGCAGGATTCGTCCCGGGCTCGGAAGCTTCGCGCTGAAGTTGCGCTCACCCCATCGCGCCCCGATGGCGTTGTGCCGGAGATGGGGACCCGCGCCTGGCGCCGGACCTTGCTCGATGCGGGCATCGTGCGTGGAGCCTGGGCACTGCTCGGCGCATCGATCGAGGACCTTGAAGATGTTGCGGCGCCGGCCGGTGCTTCGCTGAGCTTTGTATCGGGCGCGCGCGCCGATGTGGTTGTGCGTGGAGCCGAGGGCCAATCCTATTCCGCTGTCGAGCTGAGTGCGGCACAGCTTGAGGCGGTCACCACTCCCGTTGAAGTACAGCTCCAAGAGCCGGTGGTTCGTGGACTGGTCGCGGTGCCGCTGAGTTTCGGCGCGACCAAGCTCGCCGCGCTGCACCAGGCCTGCGTGATCGCTGGGCTCAATGCGGTCGAGCCGATTGCAAGCACGACCGCGCTTGCTGTCGCCTATCTGTCGGAGCGACCTCAGTCCAAAGGCCTGCATTTGATCGCGGATCTTGGCGCCCATGACTGCTCGTTCGCACTGGTTCAGCTGCGCGACGGAAACGAGGTCGAGTACATCGACGCGAGCTGGTCGGTCGGTCACGGCACCTGGTCGTTGCAACGCGCGATCATGGAATGGCTGTCCCAGCAGGTGGTCGCGCAGCTGGACGAGGGGCAGACCGAGCTGGTTGGCGAGGCGATGGTCCAGGCACGGCTCTGGGACGCCTCCGAGCGCGCTCTGATCGCGCTCGATACCGAGGAGCGCGCATTGGTGCAGCTCCCCTATCTCTGGGCCGATGAAGGTGGTCCCCGTGGCGTCGAGGTTGTGCTTGATCGTACGACGTTTGAAGCGCTCGCGCGTCCGACCACCGCGGCGATCGTGGCAGCGATGCGGCGACTCAAGGACGCGCTCGACTCGCGCCGCGGGCCGATCGTCGCGGTGATGCTGGCCGGCGGACTCGCGAAGGTTCCCGTGATTCGCGATGCCGTCGAGTCCGTGTTCGCAATCGAGCCTCAGGTCGACGACGCGGCCGCAGAATCGGTCGCGCGCGCGCTTGGCCGCGTGCTTGAGATCGGTGCACGGCGCTTCCCGACGATTCGAGTGCGCGGTCAGATCACACGGCCGGAGGGCGAACGCACATGGCTCGTGGGCCAAGAGGCACGCGCGGACAAGGGCAAGTCGCGTGCCGCATCAGTGGCCACGGCCGACGATGCCGGCGAGACATCGCTTGAGGACACGGTCGAAGGCGATTCTGCGCAAGAGGACGAGGACGGGCCGGTGTCATCTTCTGCCCCGCGCGTGCGCGCCACGGAGTCAGAGGCGACCGCAGACGGCGATTCGGAGGCCACGGCGGAGGCCACGGCGGAGGCTACGGCGGAGGAAGGCTACGTGCGTACCTATCAAGTCACGCGACCGATGAAGGCGCCCGGCATCGTCGTGTGGCCGCAGCCAACGGCTCAGACGCTGCACTTGCTCGAGGCGGAAGTGCTCGAAGCGATCGCGATGGCCTCGTACGAGCGGCGCGTGCAGAGCCGAGACGAGCGACGCCTGGGTGTGCTTGGCCCCTGGCTTGATGGCGCAATCGCGGCCGCGGTGCGCGAGGGGGAGCGCATCGCAGAGCATCCCGGTGTCGGCGCGGATACGGTCGCTGGACTCAAAGATTGGACACTGGAGGCGCGCGACGCTTTGAGCGTGGAGCGACTTGAGTCGTGGGAGTCGGCCTTGATCCGCTACCGAGAACTACGCCGCACCCTGCCCGCCATTCTGATGGACGGCCTACCAACCCCGCTGGGCGACGCACCAGCCTGCGAGATCCCGCCGCAGCTCGAGCGATGGATCGACGGCGACTTCGCGCAGCCACTTGATCGACAAGCATCGCCCGATCATGACGAAGATCCCAACGAAGATGCCGTCGATGACGAGGACGAAGACCACGCCAACGATGCCTCGCTCGACGAAGACGATGTCGATGACGCAGCTGATGCGGATGACGCAGATGATGCAGATGATGCGGATGATGAAGATGATGAAGACGATGCATCGGACGCCGATGACACAGCGGATGCAGCCGATGACGTCGCGGCCGATGACGTCGCGGCCGATGACGTCGCGGCCGATGACGGCGAGTCAGGTGATCCCGCCGCAAGCGATGTCGGCGATGACGTCCCTGTGAGTCAAGCCGAGCCCGATGCCGACCAGGGCAAGAACAGTGCGTCCGAGCCCAATCCTGAGGAAGACGTACAGTAACGCCTCGGTCGCGCCGCGCGCCCAATAGGGCGCGTGCGGGGTCGCCTAGCAGGCTGTCGAAAAACCCCGCGCGGCGCATGGCCGCGCACTCACCATGCAGCCCCGTCGTTGCTCGTCTTTTCGCTCGTCGGTCACGTACGCCCGGTACGCTCCCTCCTCGCGCCTCGGTCTGCATGGCGATTGCACGTCCATGCACTCCACGGGGGTTCTTAGACAACCTGCTAGAAGTCGTCGCCGTAGTCGTCGTCGCGTCGACCACCGCCGCCGCCACCGCGGCTCTTCTTGCCCTTCTTGCCGCGGCCGCCACCACCACCACCGTAATCGTCGCCGAAGCTCCGCTCGCCACGTTCGCCGCCGCCACCGCGACCGCGACCCGGACTCGGCCGAGCATTGTCGAAGGAGCGAGGTGCCTCGGGCCGAGGGGCGTTTCCTCCGCGCGGTCCGTCATCGCGTCGCGGTCCGTCGAAGGAACGTGGGCCGCCGGGGCCGCGCGGACCGCCGGGACCGCCAGGGCCGCGCGGTGGACCGCCGGCACGTTCTTGAGCCTCGCGTACGGTGACGCGACGACCGCCAATCTCGCCTCCGTCCATCGCCTCGAGTGCCTTTTGCGCCTCTTCGGCGGTGGCAAAGGTGACGAACCCGAAGCCGCGCGACTTCCCAGTCTCGCGATCGAGAATCACTTTTGCGTCGGTCACGTTACCGAAGCCGGAGAACGCTTCACTTAGTTCCTGGTCGCCAGCGCTCCAGGGAAGCCCGCCCACGAAGAGTCTGCTGTTCATCGCACCATTCTCGTTGCTCTGAGCCAAGTCGACTCGCCATCACGAGCCCGCTCTCCCCTACGCTACCAAAGGATCGGCGCGTGGTCGACCACGTGGTGAGCCGGTCCCCCGACATCGGACCAGGCGCAACGCTTCGATGCGGGCGGCAACGGGTTCCTTGGCGATCCATGCGTGATACCGGTCGTGCCGAGGGGGTGTCGGGCCGTGCGGCCGAGCGAGAAGGGCTTGTGTGGCACCGACCTGCATCGACAAGGCGCGGATTCCGGGCGTGCGCGAGCTGGGCAGGCGCAGCAGCAGCGCCGCGCGGCACGAGACGAGATCACACGATCGCGCGATGGCTCAGAGCGCGGCGTGGGGCCGGGCGCTGGCGGAGGGCCGCTTGACAGCGTTCGAACACCGAGCAGGGTCGGTCGAGTGCCGACATCCGGCACGGGGTGGGGCGATCTCGGGGCGGGCACCGGACGCAGTCCCGTGGATCTCGCGGGCCTGTCCGTCGTCGATGCGCGCGCCCTGACCCGGCGGATGACCTCGCGGATGTTCGAGCGGTCCACACCACCTCCGATGTTCAGCGATTTCCCCGGCAATTCGGCTCGGGGCTGCCAGGGCCCACTGCGTCCGCTCAAACTGCAGGCTCTCCGGTGGCCCGGTGCATTCCCGGGCGCCGCGGGGCCTGAAGTGGACGTGGGCGATCCCACAGGATGCGCCGCCGACCCCACATGGTCGCGGTCGCTCGCATCGAACCGCGGCATCGAAAGCTCGCCGATCCCGCAGGGTCCGCTGCCCTTGGGATCACAAGATCGCGCTTGCCAACCCCACGCCTCGCCCCCTACAGTTGGTGGGACGCCGGCATCCCGCCGGATCGCGTGGGTTTTCTGCGCGATCCAAATTCTCTCAAGAGCGCATGCGCGCTCCGCCGTCGGCTCCGAACAAGGCTATCCCAATGCGAATCTGCGTCCGTTCTAGCGTTGCCATCGCCGCAGTCAGTCTTGCAGCACTTCCCGCGGTGTCGGGTTGTCTCCAGCATCCCGTCAAGCCGGTCGAGTACGACCCGACGCAGGTGCAGCAGGAGTCGATCAAGGTCGAGGTCAATAAGGATGTCGACATCCTCTTTGTTCTCGACAACTCGGGAACGATGGCAGAGGAGCAGGCCAACCTCGCGGCGAACTTTGGCTCGTTCATTCAGGTGCTCGAGCAGGACGACGTCCGCGCGCTGTACCGCATCGGCGTGACGACCAGTGACACCGGCGTTCCCAGTGGCGGGCCGTCGCAGATCTGCCCTGCCGCAGACACCACGCCAGAGAACGGCAACCTGCAGATTCAGCCTTGCACGGCTCACCTCGACGATTTCATCTTCGCACCGGGCACCGCGGTTGAGGTCGACGCCCGCATGGCGGCTTGCCAGAACGTCTGCCCCGCTGCCACCGGCACCGCGCTGGCGGCCGGTACTATCCCGACCACCACGGCGGGTGATGACACTCCGAAGTCGCGTCCCTGGATCGAGCGTCTCGGCTACGGCTCGACCGACCCCAACATCCCGGATACCAACCTACCCGGCGGCATCGACACTATCGCCGGATTCCAGTGCATCGGACCCCAGGGCATCAACGGCTGCGGCTTTGAGAGCCAGCTTGAGGGCATGTATCAGGCGCTGACCAAGGCGACGCAGAACGGCAACGCGGCAGAGGGCTTCCTCCGCGAGCGCGCAATCTTGGCGATTGTCCAAGTGACCGACGAGGTCGACTGCTCCTTCAACAAGAGCCTCAGCGGCGTGGGTGCATTGCTCTCGCCCAACGGCAGCAAGAACTACTGGGAAGACCCAAGCGGCTCGCAGGCGACGAGCTCGATTTGCTGGAACGCGGGCGTGAAGTGCAGCCCCGAGAAGAACACCGGTGGTGCGCCGCAGCAGTACACCTCCTGCGCCACGCAGGATTGGGGTCTCGACGGCAACGAGACCGCGACGCCGACCGATGCGGTGCTCTACTCGATGAGCAAGTACACCGGACTCATCGACGAGATTCAGGATGACAAGGTTGCCGCCGGCGCAGGTGAGGTGATCGTTGCCGTGCTCGCGGGCGTGCCGATTGGTTACAACGGTGCCGACGTCGACGTCGTTTACGAAGACGAGGATTTCTCGTCGACGAACGACGCAAACAACTTCACGGCGCTTGAGGCGACCTCCGAGCAGGCCCTCTTCGGTATCGGCAAGGGTTGCATCTCCGGCTCCAAGGCGATGAACAACTTCCAGTCGGCCGTGCCGCCGGTTCGCCTCCGCGAGTTCGCCGAGGCCTACCAAGGCGTCGACGACAACGGAAACCCCGTCGTGAACGTCTTCTCAATCTGCGACTCGAGCTACGCCGACGCACTTGAGCTCGTCGCCGACCGCATTCGCGCCGCGATTACCCCCGCCTGCTACCCCAAGTGCGCCGAGGATTCCGATGACGCAACCCCGGGCCTGCAGCCCGAGTGCCTGGTTCAGCAGAAGGTCGGCTCGGTCACGGAGACTGTGGTTGCCTGCGACGCGATGGGCAACGTCCCCAGCGGTGAGGAGCTCTGCTACGTGACCTTCGTGCGTGAGGACCAGAGTGGCGCCAACACGCTCTCCATGGAGTGCGACGACGCCGGTTGGAACCTTGAGTTCGACATCGTGCGCGCCACACCGGCGCCCGGTGGTGCCCAGATCACCGCGACCTGCAGCGTCGCGGACGTGCCCGCCGAGACCTGCCCCGAGCTCTTCGACTAGCTTGGAGCGGGGCGTGCCTGGCCCCGACAGGGCCCGCGCTCGCGGGTCATCCTCGACCGCCACCGACATCATCGGGGCGGTCGAGTCATTTTGGGGCCCGTCACGCCTGGCAGTGCAAATCTGCACGCTCTGCACAGAGCCGCCGGAAAGCTTGCCGGCAGCGGTGTCATACCGGACGCACGCAAGGACCCGCATCGGCGCACCGTCAAGGTAAGCGATGCGAGCCTTCCACCCCCGGAGAACACCCATGTTGAATCGCAGACGTGCGCTCGTCATCGGGCGGACTGGCTACCTTCCCCTTGTCTCTCGCTCGCTGACCTTCGTCGCGACTGCAGCGGCGCTGTCATCGACGGGCTGTCTACAGCACCCCGTCAAGCCGGTCGACTTTGACCCTTCGCAATCGATCCGCGATCCCTTGCCGCTCGATCCCAAGCGAGACGTTGATGTCCTCTTTGTCATCGACAACTCCGGCTCGATGGCGCAGGAGCAGGCCAAGCTCGCTCAGAACTTCGCGAGCATGATCGGCGCGCTCGAAGCCGAGGATGTGCGTGCCAACTATCGCATCGCCATCACGACGACCGACGTCGGCAATCCCAATCCCTCGTGCGCAAACTCGGACAAGACGCCGGAGGATGGGGCGTTTCGCCTGTCGCCGTGTCGCGATCGCCTCGACGAATTCACCAATGCATTTGGAGATGACGAGCAAGACACCGCCTGCTTGTCGATCTGCGATGCTGGAGCCGCCGCAGCCCTCGCGGGTGGAACCCTGCCGACGTGGAACGCCGCGGATGACCTCACCATCCCGCGCCCCTGGATCGAATCGACGGACGGAATCCTGAACCTTCCGACGGGAGTGAGCGCCGTCGAGGCCTTTGAATGCTTCGGACCGCAGGGTATCAACGGCTGTGGGTTTGAGTCGCCGCTCGAAGCCGCCTCCCGAGCGCTGGAGCGGATGGCAGACGCGACCGATCCCGCCTACGGCTTTCTCCGCACGGACGCGCCGCTCCTGATCGTGTTCGTGACCGACGAGGCAGACTGCTCGTTTCAGCAGATCCCCGGAATCAACGGCGTATTCTCCAACGGTGGCGCCAAAGTGTTCTGGGAAGATCCCAACGGGATCG